>DASYOE010000001.1:0-9656 GCA_036008105.1 Candidatus Lustribacter sp.
ATCGAAACGCAGGCCGGCGACGTCTCGGCGTACATTCCCACCAACCTGATTTCGATTACCGACGGGCAGATCTACTTGCAGACGGCATTGTTCTTCCAAGGCATCCGTCCGGCCGTCGACGTGGGCCTCTCGGTCTCACGCGTCGGCGGATCCGCGCAGATCAAAGCCATGCGAACCGTGGCCGGCCCGCTCAAGCTCGACCTCGCGCAGTTCCGCGAACTGGCGGCGTTCTCTAAGCTGGCGAGCGACCTCGATAAGAATACGCAAGCGCAGTTGACGCGCGGCGAAAAGATCACCGAAGTGCTCAAGCAGCCGCAGTTCCATCCGCAACCGGTCGAGGAGCAGGTCGCGGTGATTTTCGCGGCGACCCGCGGCTACCTGGACGCGATCCCGACCAACAAGATCGCCGAATGGGAAACGTCGTTCGTGCACTCGCTCCACGAGAAGCACCAAGCGATCCTCGACACGATTCGAACCACCTCGCAACTGAGCGACGATAACACGAAGGCGCTCATCGCGGCCATCGAGGAGTTCAACAAGAGCTTCTAATGCCGAGCGTTCGCGATCTTCGTCTCCGGATACGGTCGATGAAGAACACCCAGCAGATCACCAAAGCGATGAAGCAAGTCGCGGCAGCGAAGATTCGCCGCGCCGATTCGTTGCGCAAGCAATCGCGTCCCTACGCGGACGCGCTGGCGCAGATGCTGCAGGATCTGCTGGCGGCGGTCGGCACCGTCGATCACCCGTTCATGAAGCCCGGCGCGCCGGACGCGCCGGCCGGTATCATTCTGATGACCGCCGACAAGGGGCTCGCCGGCGCGTTCAACGCGAACGTGATCCGCGTCGGCGAGCAGATGAACCGCGACGATGCCAATCGCCGCTGGTATCCGGTCGGCATCAAGGCGCGCAATGCCGTGCAGCGGCTGGGCCAAGAAGCGGTTCGCACCTGGCCCCAGCAGAGCGCCGACAAACTGGCGGCGGCGCGCGAGATCGCGGCGCAAGTCAGCGACGATTTCATCGCCGGCCGCATCGGTTCGGTCCAGCTGATCTCATCGAAGCTGGTCACCATGATGTCGCAGCGGCCCGAGACGCGGCAACTGCTTCCGGTCCAGGCGACCGAGGTCGCGGCGCCCTCCGACGGGCCGCGCAATTCGGTCGAGTTCGAGCCCTCGCCCGAAGCCGTGCTCTCGCGCCTCTTGCCGAAGTACCTGGAATTCACGATTTACGCGGCGATGCTGGAGACCGATGCCGCCTTTTACGCGGCGCAACTCGTGGCGATGAGCAACGCCAGCGACAACGCCGGCAAATTGATCGATCAACTGACGGTGCAGATGAACAATGCCCGTCAGGCTGCCATCACCAAGGAAATCCTCGAGATCGTCGGCGGCGCCGAAGCGCTGGCCGGCTAAGAAAAGGGAAGCAATGACTGCCACGGTTCAACCCAATGCCTTCACGGCCGCCGCGACCGGGAAGGTCGTCCAGGTTCTCGGCAACGTCGTCGACGTCGAATTCACCGCGGAGACGCTGCCGCATATCAACGACGCGCTGCAAGTGCACGTCGGGGCCGCCGGTAACTCGACCGCGACGTCGACGAGCGCGGCCGGCATCGAGCTCGGCGGTACCGCGATGCAGTCGCGCGACCTGGTGCTCGAAGTGCAGGGTGAACTCGGCAACAATCAAGTGCGCTGCCTGGCGATGGGTTCGACCGACGGGCTCGTGCGCGGTGCGAGCGTCATCAATTCGGCGGCGCCCATCCAAGTGCCGGTCGGCGAAGGCACGCTCGGCCGCATCTTCAACGTGCTGGGAGCCGCGATCGACTCCGACGCGCCGGTGACCGCCGCGGCGTACTGGCCGATTCACCGGCCCGCGCCCGACTTCGCCCAACAGGATCCCACGCCGAAAATTTTCGAGACGGGCATCAAGGTCATCGACTTGATGGCGCCCTACACGCGCGGCGGCAAGGTCGGACTCTTCGGCGGCGCGGGCGTCGGCAAGACCGTGCTGATCCAAGAGCTGATCCGCAACATCGCGACCGTCCACAAGGGCTTCTCGGTGTTCACCGGCGTCGGCGAGCGCACGCGTGAAGGCAACGATCTCTGGATGGAGATGAAAGAATCCGGCGTGCTCGCGCAGACGACGCTGGTCTTCGGACAGATGGACGAGCCGCCGGGCGTGCGTTTCCGCATCGGCCAAGTCGGCGTCACGATGGCCGAGTACTTCCGCGACGAGAAGGGCGCCGACGTGCTGCTCTTCATCGACAACATCTTCCGCTACATGCAGGCCGGCTCGGAAGTCTCGGCCCTCTTGGGCCGCATGCCCTCGGCGGTCGGCTATCAGCCGTCGCTCGGCACCGAGATGGGCAACCTCGAAGAGCGCATCACCTCGACTCGCAAGGGCTCGATCACCTCGGTGCAAGCCGTCTACGTTCCGGCCGACGACTACACCGATCCCGCGGTCGCGACGACGTTCGCGCATCTCGACGCGACAACGGCGCTCGATCGTAAGATCTCGGAGCTCGGCATCTACCCGGCCGTCGATCCGCTGGCATCCTCGTCGCGCATTCTCGACCCGCAAATCGTCGGCGACGAACACTACCGCGTTGCGCGCGGCGTGCAAGAAACGCTCCAGCGCTATAAGGACTTGCAGGACATCATCGCGATCCTCGGCGTCGAGGAACTCTCCGACGACGATAAGCAAGTCGTCGGCCGCGCGCGCCGTCTGCAGCGTCTCTTTTCCCAGCCGTTCTTCGTCGCCGAGCAGTTCACCGGACGCCCCGGCGCTTACGTGAAGCTCGAAGACACGATCGCCGCGTTCGCCGAAGTGTTGGACGGCAAGCTCGATCATCTGCCGGAACAGGCCTTCTACATGGCCGGCGGCATCGATGAGGTCAAGAGCAATGCCGAGAAGATGGGCACGAAGGTTTAAATGGCAAGTTCGGTCGCGTTCTCGCTGATCACGCCGCGCGCCACCGTTTTCGAAGGTGACGCGCAGCTGGTCATCGTGGTGGGTACCGAAGGCGAAGTCGGCATTCTGCCCTCGCACGCGCCGTTCTTGACCGCGTTGCGGCCGGGCGTGTTGCGCGCCAACGTCGACGACGGTTCGGGCACGATGCGCATCGAGCTCGCCTGCGGTGAGGGCTTCATGCAGGCGCTCCCCGACAAGATCACGGTGTTGACCGACGCGGCGTATGCGGCCGATGAGATCGACGTGGGCACGAGCCGCGAAGAACTTGCGGCGGCGCGCGAAGAGCAGCACCAAGCCGGCGGCGATCTCACCGCCTGGCGGCGCGCGCAGTCGAAGATCGATTTCGCCACCGCGAAACTCAAGGTCGTCGGCGTCGTTGCCTGATGCGCTGGCTGCGCTATCAGGGCCCCAACGGTGTTCGCTACGGCCTCGTCGAGGGCGAGACGGTTGCCGAGATCGATACGACGCCGTTCGAGGCCTGGGCACGCACCGGTAACACCGCGCAACTGCGCGCGGTCAAAACGCTGGTGCCGGTCGTGCCGGGAACGTTTTACGCGATCGGGCAGAACTACGCCGCGCACGCCGCCGAGTTCGGAGGTCCGCAGGGCGCCGCGGGCACGCCCCGTCCGCAACCGGGCTATCGCGCCAACAGCGCGCTGATCGCCGACGGCGAGAACATCGTCGTTCCGGCGACGTCGGGCGGCATCCAGTACGAGGGCGAACTGGTCGTCGTGATCGGCAAGCGCGCCCGTTACGTTTCCGAAGCCGACGCGCTCTCGATCGTCCTCGGCTACACGATCGGCAACGACGTCAGCGAGCGTACCTGGCAGAAAGCCGACAGCGGCCTGTGGCGCGCCAAGAACACCGACACGTTCAAGCCGATGGGACCGTGGATCGAGACCGATGTCGATTTGCCGAGCCTCGTCACCCGCGTTCGTATCAACGGCCGGCAGATGCTCGAGTTTCGCACCAACGAGATGATCAACGGCGTCGAGCGGTACATCGCTGAGATCACGAAGTACATGACCCTGCACCCGGGCGACGTGATCTGGATGGGCACTGAAGGGTCGAACGCCGATATGAAAGCCGGCGACGTGTGCGAGATCGAACTCGACCAGATCGGCACGCTGCGCAACCCGATCGTCGCCGAGAAGCGGAGCTGAACGTGTCCGAAACGATCTCGATCGCGAGCCCCGAAGGCCACGCTTTCGACGCCTACGTGACCTCGCCGGCCGGCGCGCGTGCGGTGCCCGCGATCCTCGTGGCGCCCTCGATTTTCGGCGTCACGGACGGCCTCAAACAAACGCTGGACCGCTATGCGAGTCACGGGTTTCATGCCGTGGCCGCGGATCCGTTTTGGCGCACGCATCCGGGACCGCTCGACCAGCCGGACGACATGGCCGCCGCGCGGCAGCGCTCGTCCGAATGGAAGGTCGAGCAGGGGCTATCCGATATGCGCGCGACCCTGGCGACGATTGCGACGCTGCCGAATTGGAACGGTAAGTTCGCCGTCCTCGGCTTCTGCTTCGGTGGAATCCACGCGATGCTCGGGCTCACGCAACTCGGCGCCGACGCGAGCGTGGCGTTTCACGGCGTCCAAATGCAGAACCATCTCGACGGTGCGGAGCGGATAACGAAGCCCTACAGCTTTCATTTTGCCGAGGAGGACCCGGTTGTGCCGCTCGACCATGTCGAACAGGTGCGCCGTGCGCTACCGGCGGGCGGCGGCGAGATTTACGTCTATGCCGGTGCCGGTCACGGCTTCGCGCAGGTCGAGGCCGCGAAGTTTCATCCCGCGGCCGCCGCGCTCGCGGAGCGACGCGCGTTTGCCGTCCTCGAGCAACTGAAATGACGCCGAAGAAGATCGGCGTCACCAACGGGTTGTTCGCGCACCATCCGGTGTTGCGCCACGAACTGCTCGAACGCTATCCCGACTCGAGGTTCCGGAACGACGTCAAGAGCCCGACCGAGGACGAGGTGATCGCGGAGTTAGCCGGTTGCGACGGCGCGATCGTCGGGATGGAACCGATTACGGAGCGCGTGCTCACGGCGCTGCCGGAGTTGAAGGTCATCGGCAAGATGGGAATCGGTTGCGACACGCTCGACTTCGATGCGCTGCGCAAGCATGGCATCTTCTTCGGCTATACGCCCGGCACGAACCGGCTCGCGGTCGCGGAGCTAACGCTGTCCTACATGATCGCGGGGCTGCGCTGGGTGATGCCGCTCAACGTCGCGATGCGGGCCGGCGAGCGGCCGCGCATGCGATTGGGCAAAGGGCTGACCGGCCGCACGGTCGGGATTCACGGTTGCGGCAACGTCGGCAAGGAAGTCGTGCGGCTGCTGAAGCCGTTCAACTGCGAGATCCTCGTGCACGACATCGAGAACTATGCGGACTTCTACCGCGCCAACGGCGTCACGCCGGTTTCGTTCGACGAATTGGTGGAACGGTCCGAAGTGCTGACGCTGCATATTCCGAAGACCGCGGCGACGATCGGCCTCTACGACGCGGCGGTGCTCGACCGGCTGCGTCCGGACTGCGTGCTGATCAACACCTGTCGCGGCGGCATCGTCAACGAAGCGGCGCTCGCCGAACGGCTGGCGAGCAATCAGCTGGCGGCGGCGTGCTTCGACGTCTTCGCGATCGAGCCGGCGACCAACGATGCGCTCCTCAACCTGCCGAACATGCTGGCATCACCGCATATCGGCGCGGCGACCGACGAGGCGCGGATCGCGATGGGCATGGCCGCTATCGAGGGCCTGTCGCAAAATCAACTCGTGCGCCCCGGCCAAACGTTCTAGCCCAGGCGTCCGGCGGGATGCTGTTGATCGCGAGCGCGATGACGATCAACACCATGCCGATCAGCTCCGTCCGGCCGGGCCGTTCGTGCAGTTGGATCCACGCCGCGAGTACGCCCACGACCGGCACCAAGAGCGATGCAATGCCGGCGCCCACCGCCGACAGCCGTTCCATGATGAAGAACCACAACCAGAACGCGATGGCCGAGCCGAAGATGACGATGTACGCTAGCGCCGTGATGAACGCGGGCGTGAAGTGGACGTATCCGCCGGGAACGGCCAACGCGAGGATGACGACCGGAATCGCGCCGTAGGCCATCTGCCACGCGGTGAACGGCAGCAAATCGACGTCGTGCTTCGCGCGGAACCGTTTGGTAAAAATGGAGCCGAAGGCCCACGATACGGCCGATGCCAGCGCGAAGACCTTGCTCAGCACGTCGTGGCCGAAATCGAGCGGGTAGAGGACGAACGCGAGGCCTATCGCGGCGATGACGATCGCCACCACGCGGCCGCGGGTGAGGCGTTCGTCGAGCAGGCCGAACGAGAGCAGCGGGATCCAGAACGGGAACGTGTACACGAGCAGCGCCGTTTTACCGGCCCCGCCGGTCGACAGCGCGAGGACCTGAAACGACGACATCAGGGTGACTTGGCAGATCCCGATCAATGCGGTCGGGCCGGCCGGCGGCGACTTCAGCGGTTTGCGACTGAGTGCCGCCAGCGCGAATAATGACGCCGCTCCGAGTACCATCCGCATCGCGACCAGCACGAAGGGCGAGGCGCCGCTCGTTGCGACCTTGAGCACGACCCACGTATAGCCCCACACGAGGGCCAACGCGACGACGGCGAGCAAGGCGCCCCGGTTTTTCACATGCTAATCATAACCTCGCGCTCGAGGTTGTCGAGCGTCGAGCGCCACCCTTCGGATGCGCCGCCTACCATCGGTCCGGCGATCGACGGATCGATGAACGTGTAGGTTTGTAGGATATCCATCTGCGTTCCGCCGGGCGCGTCGGAAAAGTCGACCTCGGTGCGAACGCTGAAGAGCGGATTGCCGTCGCTGTCGCTCACCTGCGACGCGAACACGAGTCGCGAGTGCGGCGTGACTTCGACGAAGGTCCCGCGCATCCAATGTTCCGTACCGTCCGGTGCGCGCATGCAGATATCGAACGCACCGCCGGCGCGCAGATCGACCGTCGCGTCGGAAACCGTGTATGTCTCCGGACTGAACCAACGTTTGACGCGATCGGCCGTGCTCCACGCTGCGAACACGGCGGTACGCGGTGCCGGAAAGGTGCGGGAAATTCGCAGCGGGGCGGGCTGGTGGGCGTTCGCGTCAGTCATGTGCGTCATCAGTATCTCCGTGAGCGTCGCTGGTTTGGAGGTAGTCACCCAACCGGTCGAGGCGCTGTTCCCACTCGTTGCGCTGGGCACCGATCCACGCTTCGGCCGTACGGAGCAGCTGCGGATCGAAGGTGCACATGCGCACGCGGCCGACCTTGTGCGAGCGCACGAGGCCCTCGGCTTCGAGGATGGCGAGGTGCTGCATCACCGAGGAGAGCGCCATCGGCAGTGGCCGGGCGAGCTCGCTGACCGACGCCGGCCCGCGGCTCAAGCGCTCGACCATCGCGCGGCGCGCCGGATCGGCTAAGGCGTAGAAGAGGCGGTCTAGGTTGGGCGATTGGTTAGTCATTTGCCTAACTATGACCATAGCACGGCGCTAACAGTTAGGCAAGAGCCTCAGTATCGAAGAATCGGCAAGGACTTCTGCAATCGATTTCACAACCAGCAGCTCATGGCGACGCTGCGCGACGTGGCGATCAGCGCCGGGCTCTCCCCGGCCACGGCTTCGCGCGCCTTAAGCGGAGCCCGCTACGTCGACGCGGGGACGCGTACCCGCGTGATGACCGCCGCGCGCGATCTCGGCTATCGGCCCAACGCCCTCGCCCGGGCGCTGCGGGCGAAACAGACGATGACGATCGGGCTGATCGTGCCCGACATCCGCAACGACTTCTACGCCGAGACGGCGAGCGTGTTGCAGCGAGCGTTCGAAGCGCGCGGCTATCGGCTGCTGTTGTGCATCAGCAACAACGAGGCGGAAAGCGATCGCACCTACTTGCGCACGTTGACCGAATTCCGGGTCGACGCGATCGTGTACGTTCCGTCAACGCCGGCCGGTGCGCGCGACATCCTCGCCGCACCCAAACGCATTCCGATCGTCGAGCTCTTGCGTCACACGGACGAGGGAACGTTCGACGCCATCGTGTCCGACGATCGCGAAGGCGCGACCGCGTTGACCGCCCATCTCACGGCGTTGAAACACCGGCGCATCGCGATGATTGCCGGCCCGGAATCCTTGTCCACAACGCGATATCGCATCGCGGGCTATCGCGAAGCGATGCGCGCGGCCGGACTTGCCGCGCGCGTCGAGCGCGGACCGTACACGCCTGAACACGGCTACCAGGCGACGCGCGATTTGCTCGCGCACGAATCTGCGCCGACGGCAATTTTTTCGAGTGCCGCCCCGCTGACGGTCGGCGTGCTGCGCGCGCTCAAAGATCTCGGCGCGACGGTGCCCGGCGACGTCTCGCTCGCCGCGTTCGAAGACCCCGAGTGGTACGCGGCGCAGAATCCGCCGCTCACGTGCTACGCGTTACCGCTGCGCGAGATGGCGCTGCTGGCCGTCGATCTGGTTACGCGGCGGCTGGCCGAACCCGCGGAGGCGGACCGTGCACCGGCGACGCAACGGTTCACGGGGCGGATGATCGTGCGCGGCTCGACGGTCCCGCCAAGCGACTCTGCAATCGATTTCAGAAAGGGCCTGGCGCATGATTGAGGGTCTCGACCCCACCCGCCCCATTCCCTCGCCCGGCCAGATGGGCGTCGACACCGAGGCGCGGGTTGACTACGACCGGCTGCGGCGCTACCGGCTCGAGCGCACCCGCCGCGCGCTCGAAGCCTCACCGCTCGGCGCCCTGCTCTTGTTCGACGTGAACAACATCCGCTACGTGACGTCGACCGCGATCGGGGAGTGGTCGCGCGACAAGATGACGCGCTACACCCTGATCACCCGCACCACCGGCCCGATGGTGTGGGACTTCGGTTCGGCCGCCAAGCACCACCGTATGTTCTGCCCGTGGCTCGACGTGAAAGACATCTACGCGGGGCTCACCGGATTGCGCGGCGCGATCGCGCCCGAGGCCGGCTTGTTCGAGAAAGCCGCCAAACAGATCCATTCGCTCTTGCTGGAAGCCGGGGTCGAGAAGATGCCGCTCGGACTCGATTACGTCGAGCCGCCGCTCCTCTTCGCATTGCAACGGCTCGGCATCACCGTCCAAGACGGCCAGCAAGTGATGCTCGATGCGCGCGAGATCAAGTCGTACGACGAGATCATGCTGCTCTCGACGTCCGCCGCGCTGGTCGACGGCACCTATCAGGATATCGTCGAAGCGCTCAAGCCCGGCATCAAGGAAAACGAGATCGTCGCGCTGGCCACCAAGCGGCTCTACGAACTCGGTTCGGACGACGTCGAATCGATCAACGCCGTTTCGGGCGAACGCTGCAACCCGCATCCGCACAACTTCAGCGATCGCGTGATCCGGCCCGGCGATCAGGCCTTCTTCGACATCATGTCGGCGTTCAACGGCTATCGCACGTGCTATTACCGCACGTTCAGCGTCGGCTTCGCGACGCCGGCCCAGAAAGACGCCTACAAACAATGCCGCGAGTGGATCGATCGCTCGATCGACTTGATCCGGCCCGGCGTGCTGACGAACGACGTCGCGCGCGCCTGGCCCAAGGCCGAAGAGTTCGGTTTCTCGAGCGAGATGGAAGCGTTCGGGCTGCAATTCGGCCACGGCCTCGGCCTGGCGCTGCACGAGCGGCCGATCATCTCACGC
>DASYOE010000002.1:0-2377 GCA_036008105.1 Candidatus Lustribacter sp.
CCACCGTCATAGGTGCGGTGAGCCGCGCCGACCGAGATGGCGACGCCGGCTTCGGCAAACGCCGCCTCCAGCCGCGACTGCAGGACGCGCGACTGATCGTCGTCGGTCTCGACGGCCAGCACCGCGAACTCATCGCCGCCGAAGCGGGCCGCGATATCGTGTTCGCGCACCACGCTGCGAATGGCGCCCGCGACGCGGCGCAGCAGGTCGTCGCCGGCCAGATGCCCTTCCTCATCATTCTTACGCTTGAGCCCGTCGACGTCCATCATGAACACGGTCGCGCCGTGACCGTAGCGAGCGGAGCGCGTTTCCTCGCGCTCGCTCAGGCGATCCCAGCCGCGCCGGTTGAACAGCCCGGTCAGCTCGTCGACGAGGGCCTCGGCTTCCGCGCGCTCGACTCGCCGCTGCAGCTCTTCCTTATCGAGCTCATCGCGGAGAACCGTGCTCAAGATCCGCGCGGCGGTCATGATGTGCGGCGAATCGCGCTGCTCTTGCGGGAACGCCGACGCCATGTCGAGGCCGCAAAGCACGCCGAACAGTTGATCGCGCACGACCAGCGGCGCGCCGATGAAGGCGTGGTCGGGCCAGCGGTCGGCTGCGATCGCCTCGAGCTTGGCTTCGGCCCGGCTCTTCTGTCGCCGGCCGCGCAGCATGCGTTCGCGCATCGCCGAAGGCAGCGTCAAGAGCTGGCCGCGCTCGAACGGCGCTTTGCCGCGCAGGTGCGTGACGATCCATTCGTCGAGGCGAATGCGGGTGATGAACCACGCATCGAGCACGTGGAGCGCGTCGAGCATACCCATCACGCCCTCAGCGGCCTCGCTGAAGTCGGCGTAGTCGCCGAACGCATCGAAACGACTGGAAACGGCACTCACCTCATTTTTGCTCGTCCACCCTAGGCGCAGGTTTCCCAAGAAACCGCCCGCCAAATCCCGAAGGGCGGCCGGTGTTCTTTCCCGGCTTCGCCGTGACGACGGTCACGACGAGCGGTGCCGTCATCCACACCGTGCGCGGCGGAAGCGGGCCACCGCTTCTGTTACTGCACGGCCATCCGCAGACGCACGTCATGTGGCACAAAATCGCCGGCCGCCTTGCCGAGCGCTTTACCGTGGTCCTCACCGACCTGCGCGGCTACGGCGATTCGAGCAAACCGCCGGACGGCGAGCGCCACGCGAACTATGCGCCGCGCGCGATGGCGCTCGATCAAATCGAGGTGATGCGCAGCTTCGGTTTCGAGCGTTTCGCGATTGCCGGGCACGATCGCGGCGGACGCGTCGCGCACCGCATGGCGCTCGATTTCCCGGACGCCGTTTCGCGTCTCGCCGTGCTCGACATCGCGCCGACGCTCACCATGTACGACCGCACCGACCGGGAGTTCGCGACGCGCTACGTGTGGTGGTTCTTTCAAATTCAGCCGTTTCCGATTCCCGAACACCTGATCGGATTGGATCCCGAATTCTATCTGCGCGAGCATCTGGGACGGCAAAGCAAAACGCCGGGCGCGGTGACCGAAGCCGCGATGGCCGAGTATTTGCGCTGCTACTGCAACCCCGAGACCATTCACGCCGCCTGCGAGGACTACCGCGCCGCGGCCGGCATCGGCCTCGAGTTGGACGCGGCCGACGCCGCCGCGGGCCGGACGATCGCGGCGCCGCTGCTCGCACTCTGGGGCGCGAAGGGCGTTGTCGGTGATCTCTACGACGTCACGGCGACGTGGCGCGAACGCGCGAACGACGTCACCGGAATCGCGCTGGACTGCGGGCATCTCCTCGCCGAAGAAGCTCCTGAAGCGACGCTCGAAGCGCTGCTGACGTTCTTCAGCGCGCGCTAGCGGCCGCGCGCGCACCCCATAACTCGCGGCTTGCGAGCCGCGCGCCTTCGACCAGCGATTGCAGCTTGGCCCACATCACGGTCGGATGGACGCGTGCCGTGCTGGCCGTTTGCGCGAAACCGCAGTCGGTGCCGCCGATGACGTTCTCGCGGCCGACGAGTTTCGCCAAGCGGACGATGCGCTCGGCAACGAGTTCGGGATGTTCGACGAGGTGCGTCGTGTGACTGATCACGCCCGGAATCAGCACCCGGCCCGCGGGGAGTTTGACGGTCTCCCAAACGCGCCACTCGTGTTCGTGGCGCGCATTGCCCATTTCGAGCGCGAAACCGGCGACGTCGATCTGCAGCACCAAATCGACGACGCGTTTGAGCTCGATGTCCGAAACGTGAGGCGCGCTCCACGCACCCCAGCACATGTGGTAGCGCGTCCGTTCGCGCGGCAGCCCGGCCAGCGCGCGATTGAGGGCTTCGACGCGGACCTCAACCAGCGGCGATAGTCTTCCAGCGTCTTGGGCGGTACCATCAGATCGTACATCACCGCCAGGTAGCC
>DASYOE010000003.1:0-2735 GCA_036008105.1 Candidatus Lustribacter sp.
CTTGAAGAACCAGTTCTTCTCCGACAGCCACTGCACTTCGCGCCGGCATTCGGGATTGGGACAGCGTCCGTCGATGAGCTTGGCTTCGGGCCAGAACGTCTCGTCGTTGGTGCAGTACCAGCCCTCGTAGGTGCCTTCGTAGACGTCGCCGTTGGCGCGCATCTTCTCGAACAGCGCGAGACACGCGATGCGATGGCGCGGTTCGGTCGTGCGGATGAAGTCCGAGAACTGCGCATCGAAGGCGGGCGCGAGCGCTTTCCACTGCGGCGCCAGCTCGTCGACGTACGCTTGCGGCGATTTGCCGGCGGCCAGCGCCGCTTGCGCGACCTTCTGGCCGTGTTCGTCGGTGCCGGTCAGCGAGCGCGCGTCGCCGTCCCACGCCCGCGCGGTGCGCACGAGAATATCCGCCGCGATCGTCGTGTAGGCGTGCCCGATGTGCGGCGTCCCGCTGATGTAAAAGATGGGCGTGGTTACGTAGAAGGCGCGCTCGGTCACGGGCTACGCGTTCCCGCTCCAGTTGCGCCGAGCCCTTCGCCGCGCCGCGCGCAGCGCGTCGATCTGCTCGTCGAGGCTGGCGGCCGCATTCGGATCCGCGACGCCGGCATCGATCACGAACGTCACCTCGCCGCGCATCGGATTCGGGAGCGCGGCGGCGACTTCGGCTGCCGTTCCGCTGACCTGCTGCTCGTAGAGCTTGGTGAATTCACGGATGAGAAAGACCCTCACGCCCGGCTCGACTGCGGCGAGATCGGTCAGCGCCGCGACCACCCGGTGGGGCGACTCGTACCACACGGTCGGAATCCCGCGCGCCAGGGCGGCACGGAACGCGCTCTTGCGCGCGCCGGACGTGCGCGGCGGGAAGCCCTCGAACGCGAACCGCCGTACGTCGAAGCCCGAGAGGACGGCGGCACAGGCGAAGGCCGTCGGGCCGGGCAGGACGTCCACGTCGACCCCCGCCGCCCGGGCCGCCGCGACGAGGGCGCTGCCCGGATCGCTGATTCCCGGCATCCCGGCATCGGTGACCACCGCGACCTTCGCGCCGGCCGCCCGTTCGAGGATCGCTGCCGTTGACGTTTCGGCGTTGTGTTCGTGATACGCCCATACGTGCGTCCCGGCGATTCCGTGCGCCGACAGCAGGCGCCGGGCCACGCGGGTGTCCTCGGCGACGATCAACTCGGCTTCGCGCAGCGCGTCGAGCGCGCGCAGCGTTATGTCGCGCAAATTGCCCAGCGGCGTCGGAACGAAGGTCAACCCCATGCGCACCAATTCGGCGCGCGTTTGACAAACGCTCGTTTTGCATGATAGGTTTTGCAGACGCGTTGCGCTTGCGTACGCGTCGGAAAGGAGCAGCCCTGTGAAGTTTGGCGTTACCGGACTCGATAATACGTCGATGCGAGACATCGATAGTTTGCTGTTGGAGGTTTGCACTTCGTAATCGCTGCGTTCGCTCGCGATGATCGGTTCGGACCTCCGCTTTCGGAGGTTTTTTTGTGTCATGAACCCGCAATTACTCGCGGCTTTGAGCCGTGAGCGCCGCCGCGCCGTGGAGGAGGACTTCGCCCGCGGTGACCTGCTCGGAAATGGCCTGCGTACGTTGATCGCGCGTGCCCTGCGCGCAACGGGCGAGGGTCTGTTCCGGCTCGGTATGGCGCTCGAGGAACAAGTGCCGGTGGCCCCGGTCGTGGAAACACGTAACTGATGACCACGATCGGCTTGGTCTCCGACACGCACTTTCCGCGCTTCGGGCGCGCGTTGCCGCGCGCGCTCGAAGACGGATTGCGCACGGCCAAGGTCAGCCGCATCTTGCACATGGGCGATTTCACCGATCCCCTCGCGGTCGAACTGTTCGAAGCGATCGCGCCGTTCGAGGCGGTCGCCGGGAACAACGATCCGCAAGAAATATGGGCCCGCTTCGGCCGCCAGAAGATCGTGACCATCGACGACGTGCGGATCGGCCTCGTGCACGGCGACGCCGGCCGCGGTAACGCGCACGTCAACGCGATCGCCGCGTTCGCGGGCCAACCCGTCGACGTGATCCTGTACGGGCACAGCCACCGGCCGGTGGTCGAGCGGCGCGGAGCGCAGCTCGTCGCGAATCCCGGCTCGCCGACCGACCGGCGCATGATGCCGACGTTTTCCTACGGCATTCTGACAATCGACGCCGGCACGCCGGAGATCGCCCTCCACACCTTCGCATCGCGCGACCCGCGCTGAGGTTTTCGGGGCGCCGCGCCGAAGAACCGCCGATGCGCAGCTTAGCCGACTTGGTGGCTCCGTCGAAGACCGCGGTCCTGGTCGTCGACGTCCAGAACGATTTTTGCGATCCCGCCGGCGTCGCGGGCAAGGGCGGTAAGGACACCTCCGCCGCGATGGCCATCATTCCGACCTTGCAGCGGTTTCTCGATGCCGCGCGCGAGCACGGCACGAACGTGATCTTCATCCAGACGATCCATGAGCCGTCGACCGATTCGGAAGCGTGGATCGGGCGCCGCTCGAATCCCGACTTGAAGACGTGCCTCAAAGGAACGTGGGGCGCCGAATTCACCGGCGTCGCGCCGCGCGAATCCGAACCGGTCGTGATCAAGCATCGTTACAGCGCCTTCGTGAACACGCGCTTGGAGTCGGTGCTGCGGACGCTCAAGGTGGAGAACATCCTCGTGCTCGGAGTCGCGACCAACGTGTGCGTTGAATCGACCGCCCGCCACGGCTTCATGCTCGATTACCACACGGTGTTC
>DASYOE010000004.1:0-1554 GCA_036008105.1 Candidatus Lustribacter sp.
CGAGCGGATGCCGCACGAACGTGCCGGCGAAAAACGTCGGCGCGACGTGCGGGAACGAATCATCGCCATAGTTCCACGTTCCGCCGTCGAGTGCGTCCATAAAGCGCGTCGTGCCGGCGAGGATGCCGACGGGCATTCCGCCACCGGCGACTTTGCCGTAGGTCGCAAGATCGGCGCGTATGTCGAAGACCGCCTGCATTCCGCCGGGGTGGACGCGGAAACCGGTGACGACTTCGTCGAACACCAGCGCCGAACCGGACGCTGCGGTAATCTCGCGCAGCTCGGCGAGAAACGCCCGTGGCACCAGGCCCGGATGGCGGCTCTGCACCGGTTCGACGATCACGGCGGCAAGCTCGGCCGCGTGCTCGCGGATCCATGCAAGGCTCGCGGGCGCGCCGTATTCCAGCACGGTCATGTTGGCGACGGATCCGTTCGGGATACCGGCCGCGACCGGCAACGAACGCGTCGAGCGGCGCGCGCTCTTCACGAGCACTTCGTCGAACTGTCCGTGGTAGGCGCCGTCGAACACGACGATCATATCGCGGCCCGTGACGGTGCGCGCGACGCGCATCGCCGCCATCACGGCCTCGGAGCCGGTGTTGCAGAACGTCACGCGCGCGTTCCCGGTCATCTCGCAGAAGAGCTCGGCAACCTGGCCCGCAAGATCGGTTTGCGGACCGATCGCGAAGCCGTCCGCTAGTTGCGCATTCACGGCGTCGACGACGAAATCCGGCGAATGGCCGAACGCCGTCTGCCCAAAGCCGTTGAGCAGATCGATGTACTCGTTGCCGTCGATATCCCATAACCGCGAGCCCTTCGCGCGCACGCAGGTGATGGGATACACCATCTCCTTCCACTCGGTACGAAAACCGGCGGCGACGCGCGGATCGGCGAGCACCGCGCGATGTGCGGCGGTGCGGCCTTTCGAGCCGCCGGTGCGCGCGACGGTCTGCGCGATGAGCGCGTCGATGTGGGCTTGCTGCGCCGGCGTGACGTCGGCTTTTGGGCCGCTCGTGATCTTGAAGGCGTCGAACCGCGACGGTGGTTCGGGAGACGTATCCGACGCGGCGGACTCGGGAGCGCGCGGCGTGGCTGCGGCCGGTACGGCTGCGGCCGGGGCAATTGGCGTGGGGACTGCGGTCGCCACCGAGCCGGTCTGACCGAGACGTTCGAGCGCGACGAGTTGATCGCGCATCAAGGACTGCATCGCGGCGAGTTGATCGCGCATCACGCCCTCGATGGACGATGCAGCCGACGCGGGAAGCGTGGCCGCGGCAAGCGCGGGAGCCGGCAGTGCGGGAGTGGAGAGCGCAGGCGGCGGCGCGGCCGGCGCCGGTACTTCGCGGGCGATATGCTCGGCAAGCGCCGCGGCCGAAGGAATCGCATTGAGCAGTTGACGGAACGTGACCGTCACGCCGAAACGGTTCCGGATGTGTTGGACGATGCGTCCGAGGAAAAGCGAATCGAATCCGAGTTCGAGGAAGGTCGCGTTCGGATCGACGTCCGCCAGATTCTCGCCGGAGACTTCTTCGAAAAGCGCCATCACTTCGCGCG
>DASYOE010000005.1:0-22346 GCA_036008105.1 Candidatus Lustribacter sp.
TGTCGGCGGGCACGACGAACTTATCGAAATCTTCGGACGTCACGTAACCGAGCTCTAGGGCCGTCTCTTTGAGATTCTTGTTCTCGTGATTAGCCTTCTTGGCGATTTCGGCGGCCTTGTCGTAGCCGATATGGGGCGCGAGGGCGGTCACGAGCATCAGCGATTCCTTGAGGTAGCGCGCGATGACCGGCTCGTTGGGGGTGAGGTCCTCGACCAGATGTTCGCGGAACGAGCGGCAGACGTCGCGGATCAGCGTCGTCGACTGCAAGAAGTTCACGATCATCACCGGGTTGAACACGTTGAGTTCGAAGTTCCCCTGCGAGCCGGCGAACGAGATCGCGAGGTCGTTTCCGAAGACCTGCACCGCGACCATCGTCATGGCCTCGCTCTGGGTGGGGTTGACCTTACCCGGCATGATCGAGGAGCCCGGTTCGTTCTCGGGGAGGATCAGCTCGCCGATGCCGGCGCGCGGTCCCGAACCCAGCCAGCGAATGTCGTTGGCGATCTTCATCAACGACGCGGCCAGCGTCTTGAGCGCGCCCGAAGCGTACACGACCTCGTCGTGCGATGCGAGCGCGGTGAACTTGTTGGGGTGCGAGCGGAACGGAAGACCGGTGAGCTCGGCGAGTTTGCGCGCCGCCCGCTCGGCGAATTCCGGGTGCGCGTTGAGGCCGGTGCCGACGGCGGTGCCGCCGATCGCGAGATCGTAGAGGCCGTCGAGCGTCTCGCGGCAACGCTGCACGTCGCGGTCGAGCTGGGTGACGTAACCCGAAAACTCCTGACCGAGCGTCAGCGGCGTGGCGTCTTGCAAGTGGGTGCGGCCGACCTTGACGATGTTCGTCCACTCGCGGGCCTTCTTGTCGAGCGCGTCGCGCAGCTTTTCGACTTGCGGGATCATCGAGACCATCCCCGCCGCCGCGGCCATGTGCATTGCGGTCGGGAACGTGTCGTTCGAGGACTGCGACATGTTGACGTGGTCGTTGGGGTGGATCGGCTTCTTCGAACCCATCTCGCCGCCGGCCATCTCGATCGCCCGGTTGGAGATGACTTCGTTGACGTTCATGTTCGTCTGCGTGCCGCTGCCGGTTTGCCAGACGTGCAACGGGAAGTGATCGGCGAGTTTGCCGGCGATCACTTCGTCGGCCGCGGCAACGATCAACTTCGTCTTCTCGTCGTCGAGTTTGCCCAGATCGTGGTTGACGAGTGCGGCGGCTTTCTTGAGCGTGCCCATCGCCTTGATGACTTCGGGCGGCATCGTTTCGGTGCCGATGTCGAAGTGGATCAGCGAACGCGCCGATTGCGCGCCGTAGTACCGGTCGTTCGGGACCTCGATCTTGCCCATGCTGTCGGATTCGGTGCGCGTTCCGGCACCATTGAGCGTCGAGCTCATCGTCTTACTCCAGTCGAATTTCGTGATCGTACTTGGGTACTGTCCGGCGCGAGCGCGGGGTTCCCCTAGGCGATTTTTGTCGGATTTACCGGATCGTAACGGTGGCGCGGTAGGACTCGGCCGCCTCGCCGCTACCCTCAACGTGGAGCAGAAAGACCCCGCTGCGCGGCAGCACGGCCGCGACGCCGGGCGCTATGTCGACGGCGTGCGCGCCGTCCCGGTCGACCAGGGTGAACGTCAGCGTCCCGGACGCATGCGGTTCGCTCACCGTGATCCGCTGGCCGGCCGCCGCGGCCAGCGCGTATTCGTCATACCAGCCGAGCGAAACGCTGCCGCTCAGGACCGTCGAGGTCGTGCCCGCGGCAAAGTGCACCGGCACCGCGTTGGCCTTGCGGGCGCCGTTGTCGCCGCGAATGCGTGCCGAGCTGACCACGACGTACTTGCCGTTGCGATATGCGTCGACGGTTTCGTCGGAAACGAGCGCGCTGTCGTGCGCGAGTTCGCGCAAGTTCGGGAGCGGGGCCGCGGGGCCGGTAGGAGCGACCTCGTACGCGAACGTGTTGAGCAGCACGTCGGCCGTGCCGTCGGGTGCCAAGCGCAGCACGACGTACGGGCAGTTCACGGTTCCGCAAACGCAACTGCCGTGCACGCTGACGAGCACGACGCGCCGGCCGCCGGCCGTGCCGAGCGGCGAGGTATCGGCCGTGTGCAAAACCGTTTGCCGTTCGGCGGCCGTGCAGCCGCTCAGCAGTTCGTCGCCCAGCGCGCGGCTGAGCGTGGCAGCGAGAATCAGCGCGGCGGCTGCGGGCACGGCCTAGGCGCCGGCGCTCGCGATCGCTTCGATCTCGACCCGGGCTCCCAGCGGCAGCGCGGCGACCGCGACGGTCGAGCGGGCCGGCGGCGGCGAGCCCATGCGCTCGCCGTAGACGCCGTTCACCACGGCGAAGTCGTTGATGTCGACCAGAAAGATCGTCGTCTTCACCACGTCGGCGAGGGTGAGGTCGGCGCTGGCCAGTACCGCGGTGAGGTTCTTCAGCACTTGTCGCGTTTGCTCGACCACCCCGCCGTCGACCAGCTTTCCGGTCGCCGGATCGAGTCCGACCTGACCGCTGCAGAAGACGAAGCCGTCGACGCGAATCGCTTGGCTGTACGGGCCGACCGGAGCCGGGGCGTCGGCGGTGAGCAGCGCCGTCGCGTCAAGCATGCGCGACCGCGACCGGCGGACCGTCGGGCGGCGTCATCGTGCCCTTGTACTTCATCGGTTCTTCCTCGACGCCGAAGTTCGTCAGCGCGAGCGCCTTGATACGTTTCAATTCATCGTGCGTGAGCTTGGGCGTATCCGGCGCGGTTGCGAATTCGCGCAGTTGCTCGCGATCGTAGATGTTCGGGAGCACGTTCACGTTACGTGGTTCGGCTAGGAGCCACTGGATTGCGGCCTGGCCCAGCGTGCGCTCCGGCGTGACGAGGAACTGCAGCGACTCGATCTTCTTGATGCCGTTGATCAGCCACGAACGCGGCCGGTGGCGGCGATGATCGTTCTCGGGGAACACCGTGTCGACCGTGTACTTGCCTTCCAGCATGCCCGACGAATGCGGCACGCGGATCATGAAGCCGGTATTCGTGCCGGCGCGGTTGGCCGCATCGATCATCGCGTCGCCCGGATACGGTTCGAGAATGTTTTGGATCATCTGGATCGAGGTGATCCCGCGTTGGGCCGCCTCGACGCCTTCATAGAGCCAACCGATTGCGGGCCCGAGCGCCACGCCCCACGCGCGCAGTTTCCCCTCGCGCACGAAGTCGTCCAGCAACGCGGCGAGTTCGCCGTCGCGCACTTGTTCGAGATGCGCGTTGTGCATCTGCCAGATGTCGATGTAGTCGGTCTCGAGGCGCTTGAGCGATTCCTCGAGCGCGAAGCGCACGAACTTCGGCGACCAGTCGTGTTCGATCTCTTGCTGCCCTTTGCGATCGCCCGAGTGGTTATACCAGTCGTATCCGAACTTCGTCGCGTACACGACTTTGTCGCGACGATCGCGGAAGGCTTTGGCGAGCTGGATCTCGCTGCGGCCGTTGCCGTACGTGTCGGCGGCGTCGAAGAGCGTGACGCCGAGCGCGAGCGCCTCGTGCATCATCTCGACCGCGTCGTCGTCGGTCATGTTGCCCCACCAGCCGGTCGAGGTCGTCCAGAGGCCAAAGCCGACCGTGCTGACGGTTATGTCGGAATTCGGATAGGTGCGGTATTCCATGGCGGCATGTTCGGCTTGGGCATAGGGCCGTCTTGCCGGGGAGGCAAAACCGTCCAGCGTGACCGTGGATACCGAATTTCGCGAGCGTTTCGCGCGGGTGGCTGCTTGGATCGAGGAGTACCTGCGCGAGACCCGCCGCTATCCGGTGCTTTCCCGTTCGCGGCCGGGCGATTTGATCGCCGCGCTGCCGGCGGCGCCGCCGGACGAGGGCGAGCCGTTCGACGCGATCTTCGAGGATTTCGAGCGGCTGGTCGTGCCGGGGATCACCCACTGGAATCACCCGCGCTTTTTCGCGTACTTCTCGATCAGCGCGGCGCCGGTGACGATTCTCGCCGAGGCGCTCGCGGCCGCGCTCGACGTCAACGCGATGCTGTGGCGCACCTCGCCGGCCGCGACCGAACTGGAAGACGTCACCCTCGGGTGGCTGCGGCAGATGCTGGGTTTGCCGGCGCCGTTTCACGGCATCATCTACGACACCGCGTCGATCAGCGGCTACACCGCGCTCGCCGCGGCGCGCGAATCGCTGGGCCTCGACATTCGCGAACGCGGCATGGGCGGGCGCACCGATTTGCCCGCGCTGCGCGTGTACATCACCGACCAGACGCACTCGCACATCGAGAAGGGCGCGATCGCGCTCGGCGTGGGCCGCGAAAACGTCGTGCGTATCCCGGTCGACGATGCGTTCTGCATGCAGCCCGCGGCGCTCGCCGCCGCGATCGACGACGATCTCGCCCACGGTCGCCGGCCGATGTGCGCGGTCGCGACGGTCGGCACCACGTCCACCACGTCGACCGATCCGGTTGCGGCGATGCGCGAGATCACGGCGCTTCGGAAGGTGTGGCTACACGTCGACGCGGCGTACGCCGGACCGGCCGCGATGCTGCCCGAGTTCCGTTGGCTGCTCGATGCGGCGCACGGTGCCGAATCGATCGTCGTCAACCCGCACAAGTGGCTGTTCGTCCCGGTCGACCTGTCGGTGCTCTACGTGCGCGATCCGGAACTGCTGCGGCGCACGTTCAGCCTCGTCGCGGACTATCTGGTAACGCCGGAGACGGACGTGCACAACTACATGGATTACGGGCTGCAGCTCGGACGGCGGTTTCGCGCGCTCAAGCTGTGGTTTGCGATCCGTACGTTCGGCGTACGCGGTTTGCAAGCGCACCTGCGCGGGCATATCGCGCTCGCGCAAGAGTTCGCCCGCTGGGTGGCCGCCGAACCGGACTGGGAGATCGCCGCGCCGCATCCGCTGTCGGTCGTCTGCTTTCGCTACGCGCCGGCGGGCGCTGACGATGCGGCCGCCGACGCCGTCAACGCCGCGATCTTGGAGGACGTCAACGCCGACGGCCGCATCTTCATTTCGTCGACCAAACTGCGCGGACGGACGGTGCTGCGCTTAGCGATCGGGAACGAGCGCACGACGCGCGACGACGTGGTCCTCGCCTGGCAGATCATTCGCGAGGCGGCCGAAAGAGGGCGGCCTCCCCTTCGGTAGAAGCGCAGGCCTCGATGAAACGCAGTACCGATCGCATCCTTGCCACGCATGCCGGCGCCTTGCCGCGGCCCGACGATTTGAAAGATCTGGTGTTTGCCAAGGCGCGGGGCGACGCGTTCGATGCGAACTTGCTGGCCCGCCGCTTGCGCGAGAGCGTGGCCGAGGTCGTGCGGCGGCAGGTCGAGTGCGGCATGGACTTCGTCAACGACGGCGAGATCAGCAAGACCAACTTCACCAACTACTGCCGCGAGCGGTTGAGCGGCTTCGAGACGCGCCATTTCGGCCCCGGCGAAGGCCCGCCGCCGCTCGACATCTCGGGCCGCGACGAAAAACTCTTCCCCGAATACTTCGCTTCGGGGCGCGGCAACACGATCGGTCAAGCCGGGCGCACGCAAGCGTTTTGCATCGCGCCGCTCGCGTTCACCGGTCACGACGCGCTCGCCGCCGACATCGACAACCTCAAAGCGGCGGTGAAGGGACTCGACATCGCGGGCACGTTCATGAACGCGAACACACCCGGCACGATCGAGCACTGGCTGCACGACGAGTACTACAAGAATACCAAAGACTTCTTGTTCGCGATTGCGGAAGCGATGCGGCCGGAATATCTGGCGATCGTCGAGGCCGGCTTCATGTTGCAGATCGACGATCCGGATCTGCCGGACGGCTGGCAGATGTTCCCCGAGATGACGGTCGCCGATTACCGCGCGTACGCGCAGCTGCGGGTGGACGCGCTCAACCACGCGCTGCGCGGCATCCCCAAGGAAATGGTGCAGCTCCACGTGTGCTGGGGCAGCTTCCATGGCCCGCACCAGAACGACATCCCGCTCGCCGACATCATCGACATCGTCTTCGGCGTGCACGCCGAACGCTTTTCGATCGAAGCCTCGAACCCCATGCACGAACACGAGTGGCGGCTGTTCGAGACGGTCAAGCTGCCGCCGAACGCCGTGCTCGTGCCGGGCGTCGTCGGCCACTGCACCGACTTCATCGAACATCCCGAACTGATCGCCGAACGGCTGGAGCGTTATGCTAAGCTCGTCGGCCGCGAGAACGTCATCGCGGGAACCGACTGCGGCATCGGTCCGCGCGTCGCGCACGCAAAGATCGCTTGGGCGAAGCTGAAGTCGATCGCCGAAGGCGCGCGCATCGCGAGCAAACGCCTCTGGAGCGTGGCCGCATAATGCACGCGATCGTCGTCGACGAAGTCGGCGGGCCCGAAAAACTTGCCTGGCGCGAACGTCCCGAACCGGTTCCCGCAGCGGGCCAGGTGACGGTGCGGCTCAAGCTCACCAGCGTGAACTTCGCCGACATCGCCGCCCGCCGCGGAACCGGCGTCACCCCGGTGCCGTTCACGCCCGGGCTCGACGGCATGGGCACCGTGGTGGCGGTCGGCCCGGGCGTGACGCGCGTGAAGCCCGGCGATCGCGTGGCGGTGAGCCCCGACGGCGGATCGTATGCGGAGGTCGTCCTCGCGCGCGAAGACTTGGTGTATCCGGTCGATGCGTCGATTTCGGACGAAGCGGCGGCGTCGATGACGGTGCTCGTGACCGCCTGGAACATTCTCCACATGGTCGCGCGTGTGCAGCCCGGTGAGACGGTGCTGATCCATGCCGCGGCGGGCGGCGTCGGATCGGTGCTGGTGCAAACCGCGAAGGCGGCTGGTGCGGGGCGCATCTTCGCGACGGCCGGCAGCCCGGCGAAGCTGAAGATCGCGCGCGAACTCGGCGCCGACGTCGCGATCGATTACACGAAAGACGACTTCGCGAAGATCGTGCTCGACGAAACCGGCAAGAAGGGCGTCGACGTGATCGCCGACGCGATCGGCGGCGACGTGTTCGCGCAAGGTTTGAACGCGCTGGCGTTTTTCGGCCGCATGGTGACCTACGGCCAGTCGAGCGGACACCATGGTGAGCTGTCGACGGAAAAGCTGCACCGGCAGAATCAAGCGGTGCTGGGCTATTCCAGCGGCCACTACCGGCGCAATCGCCCGCTCGCCATTCGGCCGGCGGTCGAAGGGTCGTTCAAACTCGTGGCGGAGGGCAAGGTGCGCATCCTCGAAGGCGGCCGCTTCCCGTTGCGCGACGTCGCGAAGGCGCACGAACTGGTCGAGTCGCGGGGCAGCACGGGGCGCGTGTTCCTGACGCTGCCCTAACGTGAAACGCCGCGCGTTCGTCGTAACGGCGCTCGCGCTGGGCGCGGGCGGCGCGGCTCGCGCGCAAACCCCGAGCCTCGTTCCGATTCGTCTGATCTCGGCGCCCAGTGACGATTTGCGACCGGTGCTCTACGCGCAAAAGGCCGGCCTCTTCCGGCGCGCGGGTTTGGACGTAACGCTGCAGATCACGAGCAGCGGCGCGGTGGCGACGCAAGCCGTGCTGGCGGGCGCGATGGATATCGGCAAGTCGAACGTGGCGCCGCTGATCAGCGCGTACGCGCGCGGCTTGCCGTTCGTCATCGTCGCGCCGTCGATCGAATACAAACCCGACTGGCCGTTGACCGGCGCGATCATGGTGACGCCCGCATCCCCGTTGCGGTCGGCGTTGGACTTGCCGGGCAAGACCGTGGCGTGCACCGCGCTCGGCGACATCGCCTACCTCGGGATCCGCGCCATCATCGACAATCACGGCGGCGATTCCTCAACCGTCAAATGGGTCGAACTGCCGACGGCGACGGTTCCGGCGGCGCTCGATCAGGGGCGCATCGATGCCGGCCTCGTCACCGAACCCGCGATGTCCGAAAGCGTGAAGGCCGGGAAACTGCGGCAGTTGGCCGACATGCTGGGCGAGGGCGGGTACGCGCGCCCGATTCTCGAGTCGGCATACTATACGACGCACGCGTTCGCCGATCAGAACCGCGAGGCGTTGAAGCGGTTCGCCGCGGTGATCGTGCAAGCGAACGCCTACAGCAACACGCACGATGCGGAGACGGTCCCGCTGTGGGCGGCGCTCGCCGGGTTGGACCTCGCCGCGGCCGTGCAAATCCACCGCACGTTCTCGGCCACCTCGTTCGACCCGCGGGCGATCCAGCCGGTGATCGACCTGGCGGCCAAGTACCACACGATCCCGCGCGGCTTCGGCGCCCGCGACTTCATCGCAGGCGTCGGGGCAGGAGAATCACGCTGAGCGACTGAAATTGAGCATGCTCAAAATGCGAATTATCGAACGTCCCGCCGACATCATCGCCAAGACCGCCCCCAGCGACGCCATCGTCAAGAACGCCTGGTACCTCGCTGCCTGGAGCGACGAGGTCTCCCAAGAACTCTTCGCCCGCCGGATCGCGGACGAACCGATGGTCTTCTATCGCACCGGCGATGGAGCGGCCACCGCGCTCCTCGACCGCTGCCCGCACCGCCGTTTTCCGCTATCGGCGGGCAAGCTCGAGGGCGACGTCGTGCAGTGCGGCTACCACGGGTTCCGGTTCGACGCCGGCGGCACGTGTCTGAGCGTGCCGGGCCAAGCGAAGGTGCCGCTCTCCGCGAACGTGCGCAGCTTCCCGCTCGTCGAACGGTTCGGCCAGATTTGGGTCTTCCCGGGCGATCCGGCGCTCGCCGATCCGGCCACGATTCCGAACGTGCCGTGGACGAGCGAGTGGTGGAGCGCGACCGGTTACGCGCCGCTGAACGCACGGGCCAGCCTGCTGATCGACAATCTGCTGGATCTCTCGCACGAAACGTACCTGCACGCGGCCGGCATCGGTTCGCCCGAAGTTGCCGAGACGCCGATCGACGTCGAACGCGACGGCGACGTGCTGTGGGTGCGCCGCAAGATGTACGGCGTCGAATGTCCGCCGAATTACGCCAAGAGCAGCGGTTTATCGAGCCCGATCGATCGCTCGCAAGAGATTCAATTCTTCGCGCCCGGTTTTTACGTGCTGCACGTGCGCGTCGCCAAAGCCGGCGATCCCGGTCCGGGCTTTCTCAGCAAGGTCGTGTACGGGATCACGCCCGAAACCGCGCGCACGACGCACAATTTCTACGGCATCTGCCGCGACATGCCGCGCGACCCGAATCGCAAACCGTTCAGCGGACAGCGCAACACCGTGCGCGAGGATACCGAAGCGTTAGAACTGCTCGAACGCACGATCGTCGCCGACCCCGGCAACCCTTCGACAAGCTCAGGGCAGGCTGTGCCCGAGGTCAGCATCGGGATCGATCGCGGCGGTTTGCTCGGCCGCCGCATGATCGCCGACCTCGTGCGCCGCGAAAGCTAGTGCTTCGGAACGGTCACGCCGGCGGCTCTCTGCGCCGCCGTAATGAACGATGGATCGGCCAGCGTGTCGATCGGCTGCTCCGCGTTGACCAAGCCCATCACTTTCCAGAAGCGCTGGATCTTTTCCAGCGACGCGGTGTGGATCGTGCCGTACTCGCCGGTGTACGGCGGCGTCGGAATGGCATTGATGATGTCGGGCGATAAGCCCGAGTATTTCGCGAAGATCGCAAGCACGTCGGGCGTCCACTTGCCGTTGCCGTCGGCTAAGATTTTCGACGCTTTGACGTAGGCGATCAGGAAGCGCCGGATGACGTCCGGGCGCGCTTTCAGCACTTTGGCCGACGCGCCCAAGTAGGCTTCCTGATAGCTCGGATCGACGTCCATGATCGAGAGCCAGCGGTGACCGATCTTTTGCTGTTCGAATTGCGTTACGGTCGGCTCGTACACGGCTTGGATGTCGTTGATGTTGCGGAGCGACAGAATCCAATCCGGGGCCGTGGTGAACTTCTCGGTGAAGAACAAGTCGCTCGGTTGCAGCGCCGCTTCGGTCATGAGATGGCGCGAGAGATACCAGCCCTCGCCGCCGGGTGTGGCGCCGTCAAAATGCTTCCCGGCGATGTCGCGTGGCTTGCGAATGGTTCCGGCATCCCAATCGGACTGGCGTACGACCAGCCACACGATCGGGTTCCAGCCCTTCTTGCTCGAGCTCGACGAAGCGATGATCTTCGCGTCGAAGCCTTGCGCGAATTGGTTGAAGAAGCCGGGGTTCGCCGAAATGCCGGCGACGTCGACGTCGCCGCGCACGAGTTCCGGAATGATCACCTGGCTCGAGCCGCTGTGCACGATGACCTGAACGGCCAGATGCTGTTGGGCGAACAACCCTTTGTCGATCGCGATCATCAGCGGAAGATCGAAGATCAGCCCGGGATTGATCAGCAGTTTCACCGGGTCCGGCGGCGACGTTTGCGCCACGCCGGAAACCGGCAGCAACAGCAGCGCGAGAAGAACGAGCCAAACTTTTTTCATCGGGTGGCGGTATCCGGTTCGTACACCGTGAGCGTTGCGTCGCCGGCCATCCACGGTTTGTGCGACTCGATGTTGATGCGCTCGCTCTTGCCCGATTTGAACACCAGCTGCAGCACCTCGAGATCATCGGAGCCGACCTTTTCGAACCAATACCGCGCGCCGCCGGGCACGACGATGCCCTGTTGCGGTCCGGCCTCGCCGAGAACGCCGTCCACGCCGGTGAACCGTACGCGGCCCTTCAGGACGAAGTACACTTGATCGGCGTTGATGTGGTAGTGGAGGTTGTTCTCGCCGCCGTCTTTGACGACTTGCACGGCGACGACGAGTTCGGGGCTCTGCATGAGCCACGCGACGTCTTTGACCTTATCCGATTGGGGCCGGATGTACTCGATCGTTCGAATCCGGGCTTCGGCCGCGCGATGGTACGCTTCTTTTTCCGCCGGGGCCATTTTTGCCGGGTGCGTGGTTTCGGGCATCGGCTTCCTCCGTTAGAACTTACGCAGGTATTCTTGCAGCTCCCAAGGATGAACCGCGAGGCGATAGCGCTCGAATTCGGCCTGCTTCGCGTCGCGAAAGGCGTGATAGATGTGATCGCCCAGCGCGCCGCGCATCACGAGATCCTTGTCGAGTGCGTCGATCGCTTCGCCGAGCGAGTGCGGCAGCGTGCGGATGCCGTGGTCCTTGCGGTACTTCTCGCGCAGTTCGTACGTCGAGCCGGTAAACGGATCGCCGGGCAGCGTGCGCGAGCGGATGCCGTCGGCAACCGCTTCGACCAGCACCGCGAGTGCCAGGTACGGGTTGCAGGCCGAGTCCGGGCTGCGGATCTCGAGTAGCGGCGGGCCGTCGATCGGCGGCGGAACGCGGACTAACGCATTAGCGCTGCGCTGCGACCACACGGTATAGACCGGCGCATCCCACGCCGGCATCAAGCGCTTGTACGAGTTCACCGTCGGGTTGCAGATCGCGGTGAAGCCGGCCGCATGATCGAGCAGGCCGGCGATCGCGTGCAAGCGCACGACTTCGTCGATCTCGCCGAGCCCGACGTAGACGTGCAACCCGCTGCCGGCCGACGACTCGATCGGCTTCGGCATGAACGTTGCGTGAATGTTGTGGCGGGCCGCGATCTGCTTGACGACGCTACGCACCGTCACCAGGCGATCGGCCGTGCCGAGCACGCCGCCGGCGGCGAGATCGAGTTCGTGTTGTCCGGCGCCGTGTTCGTGGTGCGCGCTCAAGACGCCGATGCCCATCGCTTCGAGCGCGGCGGCCATGGCGGTGCGCGCATCGTCGCCGCGATCGGACGGCGAGTAGTCGAAGTAGGAGCCGGCGTCGACCGTGCGCGTCGTCGGCAGCCCGTTGCCGTCGCGCTCGAAGAGGTAGAACTCGACTTCGAGCGCCGTCTTGACGTCGCGCATCACGTCTTCGGCATCGTCGATCACGCGCTTGAGCGTGCTGCGCGGGCAGCCTTCGAACGGCGTGCCGTCGGGCATCAGGATGTCGCACAGCATGCGCGCTTCGGGCGAACCTGAGTCGACGGTCCACGGCAAGATCGCGAACGTCGCCGGATCGGGACGCAGCAGCATGTCGAGTTCTTCCTCGCGGATGAACCCGTCGATCGAACCGCCGTCGAACGTAACGCGACCGTTCATCGCGCGTTCGAGCTCGCTGACCGGCACCGTAATGTTCTTCTCGATGCCGAAGATGTCGACGAAGGCCAGCCGAATCCACTTGACGCCGCGATCCTTCGCGGTCTTCATTATATCGCGGCGCACGTTGCCGGGGTCCTTAACTGCCGAGAGCATCGATGGCGATAGCGGCCCGCAGCGTCAATTGATCGTGGGGGCTGTCGAGGTCGAGACGTCCGATTTCGCCGATTTGGCGGAGCCGATAGAACACCGTGTGCCGGTGAACGTTCAGTTGAGCTGCAGCCACCTTGATGTTTTGTCCTACGTCGAAGAAGAGGCGAAGGGTGCGCACCAATTCGGTTTGATGTTTTTCGTCGTACGCGCGCAGCGGCTCGAGGACGTGCTCGGCAAAGGCCTTCCACTCCTCGCGTTGCGCGCCGCCGCGGTGCAATAGCGGGTAGATGCCGAGGTCCTCGTACGGCATGACCTTGCCGCCGCCGAACATCCGCCGGGCGATCGTCGTCGCTTCGCGGGCTTCGTCGACCGAGCGCGCGACGTGCAGCATCTCGGCGTGTCGTCCGATGCCGCCCACGACGTGCACGTCGATGCCGGCGCGCGAGATGCCGCGCGGAATGAGCGTCGCGGCCGTGCGCGCGTTCGACGCATCGATCTCGAGCGGCGCGGGGACGAGAAAGAAGAATCCACCGCCGCGTTCGATCACGACGACCTCGCCGCTGCGCGTGCCGAGCACATCGAGACACACGCGCCGCAATTCGGCGTTCTTTTGCGCGGCGACGTTTTCGTCGAGGCCCTCGCCTTCGATCGCGACCGCCACGTAGCCGGGAGCGAGCGTGATGCCGCGGGCGTGCGCGTCTTCGCGCGCCTCGAGCGGATCGTCGTACGCGCGCGAGAGCAAGCGGTCCCAGAACGAGCGCCGCCGGCCGCGGCCACCGCCGGCGTCGCGCGAAAGTTCGATGGCGATCTGAGCGGTCGTCAGGCGGACCAGCGGCCGCCGTTCGGCGACGGTGCCGGAACGCGGAAAGATCGAGAGCCAGCCGAGCCGAGCGCCGCCCGCCCGGATCGGGAACGCGCGGCTGCGCGCATCGGCCGGCGGCTGCAGCGCCACGCCGTCCTCGGACTCACCGTCGAACGCGTCGGGCAGCAGGTTGCGCACGGAGGGCGGGACCGCCTGATCCTTGCCGGCGGCGAGCCCCAGATGCTTCCACTCGGAATCCTCGACCAGGACGCCGGCGTCGATTGCCGTCGAAAGGTGGGCGGCCAGCGCCTGAGCACCGCCTCCGGTCGCCGCGATGCGAGCCAGCGCTTCCGCGTAGCTCAACAAAGCATCGACCCCGTCGCGGCGAACCCGCCGGGTATGGACAGCGTTCTCGTCGTGCACTTGGTCCTAGGTATCCTCGTCGTTGCGTGCGCAGCCCTGTTTGTCTGGTTCAAAATGGGCCGCCGGATCACGCTTTACGTGCTCTCGCTGCAGATTTTGCTCGGAATCGTGCTCATCGTGATGGGGCTGCGCGCACCCGCGCCGCACTATGTGCTCGCCATCGTCGGGTGGGTTGGCTACATGGGCGCGAACTTCATGACCCGTCAGCCCGACAGCAAGAAGAACGTCCTCGTGCTGACCATTCTCTCGACCGTGATGGTCGTGCTCGCGGCCCTGATCGGGCGCGCCGCCATCGTCGCCGGGGTCGCCGGGACCGGTTAGCTGCCCATCAGGGACTGCACCACGTAGAAGATCGCCAGGGCGCCGATCACGAGCGCGGTTGCCCACGCGAGCACGTTGACGATGGGCGTGTTGACGTATGCTCCCATCACCCGCTTGCGGTTGATGATGATCAGCATGAGCACCAGCTCGAGCGGCAGCACGGCGCCCTGCATCACCTGCGCGTAGAACGTGAACTGAAAGAGCTTGTCGGACGGGAGCAAGAGCACGAGCCCGGCACCGAGCAAGATGCCGGCGGCGAACAAACTGTAGAAGAACGGTGCTTCGCGCCAGCGGCGATCGACAGCCGCTTCGAGGCCGAATGCCTCGCAGATGATGAACGCGGTTGCTAGCGGCAGGACGGTCGCGGTAAAGAGCCCGGCATTGAGGATGCCGAACCCGAACAGCGCGGAGGCGAAATCGCCGGCCAGCGGCTCGAGCGCGCGCGCGAAGTCGACCGCTTGCGCGGTATCGATGTCGAGCGGCGGTTTGTGGTTGATCAGCGCGGCGTGATGGATCGTCGCCGCGTTCGCGATGATCATGAACCCGGCCAGCACGATCGCGAGGATCGAACCGACCACGATGTCGGCGCGCACGTTGAAGAGGTCGCGCGGTCCCGAGCCCTTGTCGACGACCGCCGATTGCAGAAAGAACTGCATGTACGGTGAGATCGTCGTGCCGATCAAGCCGACCACGGTCACGAGGAAGCCCGCTTCCGCCGACCACGTTGGGATCAGTGTATAGTGGACGACCGCACCCCAATCCGGCTTGGCTTGAATGCCCGACACGACGTAGCTCAGGTAGATCAGCGAGAAGATGACGAAGATGCGCTCGACGATCTTGTTGCTGAGCCGCAGCACGAGCAGAAAGACGACGATCGTCGCGAGCGGGATGATGATGTAGCGCGAGAGGTGGAAGATCTGCGCCCACGCGGCGATGCCGGCGAATTCGGTTGCCGTGATCCCGGTGTTGATGAAGAACAGCGCCGCCATGGCGATGAACGTCAGCCGGATACCGAAATTTTCGCGGATCAGGCCGGCCAAGCCCTGACCCGTCACCGCCCCCATGCGGCCCGCCATCTCTTGCACGACGATGAGGGACACCGTCAGCGGAACGAGCGTCCAGAGAACGATGTAGCCGAACTTCGCTCCGGCGGCGGAGTACGTCGCGATGCCGCCGACGTCGTTGCCGGCCGAGGCCGTGACGAAGCCGGGGCCGAGCACAGCGAACAGCAACAGCGCGCGGCGCCACCAGCGACGGACGTTCATGCTAGACTTCGAGCCGCTCGTGCCTATGGCGGTGCGTGAACCGCGGTAGCTGTTTCTTGAGGCGTTCCGGAATGATCGCGTCGATCGCGTCGTCGACCGTCACGATGCCGAGCATCTTGCCCTCGTCGTCGACCACCGGGCAGGCCATCAGGTCGTAGCGCGCGATCGTCGAGGCGACGTCGGTCGCCTTCACATCGGGATGTACGCTGACCACGTCGCCTTCCATAATCGTGTGGATCACGTCGTCGGGCGATGAGAGCAGGAGCGAGCGCAGCGACAGCACGCCCAGCAGCTTCTCGTTTTGGTCGGTCACGTAGAGGTAGTAGATGAACTCGGTTTCGGGCGCGAGCTCGCGAATCTTCGCGATCGTCGCGGCAACCGTGCGGTGTGGATAGATCCACATGTAGTCGGTGGTCATCAAGCCGCCGGCCGTGCTCTCGTCGTAGGCGACCAGCTCGCGCAGATCTTCGGCCGTTTCCTTGTCCATCTCGCGCAGCAGCCGTTCTTGCTGCTCCGGCGGCAGTTCGCCGAGCAAATCTGCCGCGTCGTCCGAATCCATCTCCTCGATGATATCGGCGGCGCGCTCGTGGCCCAGATCGTCGATGATCGAGCGCTGCGTTTCGGCATCGAGATGTTCGAGCGCATCGGCGGCGGTTTCGTCGTCGAGCGAGCCGACGACGCGGGCGGCGTCGCGCGCCGAAAGGTCGCCGATGATCTCGGCCAAGTCGCTGGGATGCAGTCGCGCGAGGCGTGAATCCGAAACGGACAGCTGGATTTGGGTGGGGTTGAGGTCATGGAGCGGCGCGACGTTGTCCCACGCGATCAGCGTGCGCGGCAGCTTGTCGCCGAGCGAGCGGCCGAAGCTCCCGCCGCCGAGCCGGCGCACGATGCCGCCGAAGCCGATGTCGGCCGCGACGACGCGCAGCGCACCGCCGGTGCGGGCGACCTCGATGTCGTTGATGCGCACGACCTTGTGCCCGTCGACGTCGACGATTTGCTTGTCGAACAGATCCTCGACCAGGTAGAGCGTCTGATCGTCGGGCGGGGCCAGCTGCGAGGGCAGCTCCTGCAAAATGACTTTGCCGCCGGCATCGAAATCGACGATGCTGCCGAGGGGCGCGAGGTGCCGTCCGCTCTTGCTCTTGATGACGAGCGCGTCGATCTTCGGAAACGTATCGTTGGGGCGTTCGACCACGAAATCGGCGACGCGGCCGACGTCGAGCCGGCGGCCGGCGGCGTCGAGAACGACCGGCCGGCCGATCATCTCCGAGAGGAAGCCGTCATGGAACGCCATGCTGCGTCGCTATGCGTCCGTCCGAATGGCGGCCATGACCAAGGCCGCCAGCGCGAAAATCACCACGCCGCCGTACACTTCCATCGACCGCTGGTGCAGGTCGGCGAAGTCTTGCGAGTGCACGTCGGCGATCGTGGCCATCGCGGGCACGATGCCGAACGTCTCGTAGGCGACCAGCAGCAAGGCCACCACGATGAGGGCCGCGCGCACGATGTCGTTGGTGCGATCGGCCGCATCGAACGAGCGCACGAGCGCCACCACGATCGCGATGCCGCCGCACACGACGCCGACATCGGCGAGCACGCGCAGGTTGGCGGTGGTGAGGCTTGCGAATTGCGCGCCGTTGGGAACGAGCGCGAACGCGGCCGGCGCGAAGATGAACGCGAAACCGCACAGTGCTCCCAGCCACAGGCCGAGCGCGGGGATCTCGACCGCGGCGAGGATTCGATCGAGCCGGGTCCGATACGCTCTTCGAAACATCAGCCGACGTGTTCCGAATAGGAGAAGTGTGGACCCGCTCGATTTCGTGATCGACCTTGCCCATCGTGCGGCCGAGCTATTGCGCGCGCGGTTCGACGACCACCACGATGTGATCGAGAAAAAGCCCCACGATCTGGTGACCGAAGCGGACCGGGCCAGCGAGGCGGCCATCGTTGCGGCCGTGCGCGCGGCGTTCCCGGCCGCGGCCATCCTGGGTGAAGAAGGCGGCGTGTATGCCGGCACGAGCGACGAGCGGTTCATCGTCGACCCCCTCGACGGGACGACCAACTACGCGCACCGCTACCCGCTGTTCTGCGTCTCGATCGCCTACGAGCGCGCCGGCGTGCTCGAGGCCGCCGCCATCGAAGCACCGCTGATGGGCATGCGCTTTGCCGCCCGGCGAGGCGGCGGGGCCACCCTCAACGGCGTTCCGATGCACGTCTCGGGAACCGAGACGGTCCGCTCCGCCTTGATCTGCACCGGCTTCAACCCCGCCGATTACGACCGGAACGGACGCTATTTCGCGGCCATGTCGCGGCGGGCGCAGGGGGTCCGCCGGGACGGTTCGGCCGCGCTCGACCTGGCGCTGGTAGCCGCCGGCCGGTTCGACGGCTTCTGGGAATGGGACCTGAAGCCGTGGGACATCGCCGCCGGCGCCCTCTTAATCGAAGAGGCGGGCGGCCGGGTCAGCGCGATCGACGGGAGCCCCCTCGACCTGGCCGGGGGCTCGGTGGCCGCCTCAAACGGCCGTCTCCACGCCGAATTGTGCACGGCGCTGTTGGAAACGTAAGGAAAAGGAAACCCTTTTGTAAGCCTGCGAGCGCTCACTATTACGCAAGGTTAAGCGTTTGTGGGTAGCCCCCGGGGGCGGGATACGCTAGAGTAGAGGGGTAGCGGAGGGACCCCATGCCACTCGGGAGCATCGACACCGGCCCGGCACTCAACTCACTGGCGTACTATCAGCAGCAGCTGGCGACGGCAACTGCCCAGGCGTCCAGCGGCAACCGGATTGTGAACGCGTCCATCGACCCCTCGGGTCTGGCGATTTACAATAACCTGGTTTCCCAAGCGGAAGGCTCCGACACCGCCAATCAAAACATCAGCCAGGCCAGCGACGCGGTCAACGTCGCGCAGGGTGCGACCAGCGGCATTCAAGATGCGCTCGGACAACTGCAGAACCTGGCCATCGAAGCGAACAACGGCTTCAACTCGCCGACCGACAATGCGGCCCTGCAAACGCAGGCGAACGCGCTCGTCGCGCAGATCAACGGCGATGCCAGCACCGTCAACTTCAACGGCACGGCGCTGCTGACCGGAGCGAACTCCGGCACGACGCCGGCGACCACCGCTACGGCGACCACGACCAACAACGACGATCTCGCGGCGGGCGGCAACGTCATCGCGAGCACCGCGGCCTCGGCCGCGACCACGAGCGGCACGATCAACGTCAGCATCGCCAACACCGGCGCCGGCGCCGTGGCGAACGTGACGTTCACCGACTCGACCACGCAGCAAGTCACCAACATCGGTCAGTTTGCGGCGAATTCGGTCGTCAACGTCAACGGCACCCAGGTCACGCTGGGCAACTTCACGACCAACGACACGAATCAGACTGCAACGGTGCAGACGGCGGCCGCGACGGCCGGCTCGGTCAACCCGACGATCAGCGTGCAGAGCGGTGCCAACCAAGGTCAGACGACCGCGGTCACGATCCCGAACGCCACCACGAGCGGGCTCGGCATCACGAACATCGATCTATCGACGCCCACCAACGCGACGAACTCGCTCGGCCAGATCCAAACCGCGATCACGAATCTCGGTGCCGGTCAGGCCCAGCTCGGCGCGCAGACGAACGCCCTGCAGAACCAGTTCAACAACAACAACACGTACTCGGTCAACCTGACGCAGTCGGCGTCGTCGATCGGCGACGTGAACGAAGCCTCGGTGTCGAGCGAGCTCAACTCGCTGAAGCTGCTGCAGCAGATCTCGATCCAGACGATCAACAACGCGAACGTCACCAACGGCTACCTGAACCGCTTCTTCAGCGTCACCGCGTAAGACCAACCCCACAGAAAAAAAGGAACCGCCGGGCGTGAGCCCGGCGGTTCTTTGCTGTTGGAGGCAGCTCTTGTCTAAGCGGATGGGTACGGGACGGGGTCGACGCCGTGGATCGCAAGGTCGCCGCCTTCGACATCGCCGTCGCTTGCACGCAGCGGGATGAAGAACGAGATGAGCTTGAGGATGATAAACGTCGCCACGATGTTCCAGATGATGATGAAGAGCGCGGCTTCGGCCTGCAAAATCAACTGGTGCGGGTTACCGTGCGCGAAGAGCCCTTCGACCGAGAAGGCGGGTGCCGTCGTCGGATCCCACTTCGGATTCGGGGTTCCCGGAGCGCTGTAGTACTCCCACATATTCGGATCGGCCACGATGCCGACCATGAGACCGCCGACGAGACCGGCAACGCCGTGCGTATGCAGGACCCCGAAGGTGTCGTCGACGCGCTGCATGAGCGCGGTGTTGTTGAGCTTGTTGAGCGAGAACCACACGATCACACCGGCAACGAGGCCGATGATCATCGCGCCGATGCCGTTGACGAAACCGGCGGCCGGCGTGATTGCCACGAGGCCGACGATCATGCCGTTGATCATCGAGACGGCGTTCGCTTTCCCGGTGACGATCATGTCGAGGATGAGCCACACGAGGAGCGAGACGGCGGTGGTGATGTTGGTGTTGAGCACCGCAGCGGCGGCGTCGTGGTTTGCCGTGTAGGGGTCGCCGCCGTTAAAACCGTTCCAGCCGAGCCACAGTATACCGGCGCCGGCGAGAGCGATGATCAAGTTGTTCGGCTCGAAGTCCTTACGATCGGCAAGGAGACGCGGACCGACCATTGCGGCGGTGACGAAACCGGAAACACCGGCCGCCAAGTGGATGACGTAACCGCCCGAGTAGTCGGCTGCACCCGCTTGCGCGAGCCAACCGCCGCCCCACAGGCTGAACGCGCCGACCGTATATACGATCGTGCTCCAGATCGGAACGAAGACCATCCAGGCTTTGAAGTTCATGCGTCCGAGAACCGCGCCCGCGATCAGCAGCGGCGTAATCGCTGCGAACACGAACTGGAACCAGATCATCGCGGATCCCGCGAAGCGCAGCGCCGGCAACGAGCCGGAAGCCGCAGGAATTACCGCTTGCCCGATTTCTTGCGCAGCGCCGACTGCAATCGACGGTGTGCCCAGGAAACCTTGTCCTGCGATGGCCAGCCACTGCGGGCCGAAGCCCATGTTGTAGCCGAACAGCGACCACGTGACCAAGCAGATCGAAAAAGCGTAGAAGCACATCACGGCTGAGTTGAGTGCCCACTTTTTCTTCACCAGACCGGCATACAGAATAGCCAGACCTGGAATGCTCTGGAGGCCGACGAACGTTCCGGCCGTGAGTTGCCACGAAGTATCCCCGGCGTCGAGCCACGGTGGATCGGGGATGATCGTCGGAGCGGGGGTTGGCGGCGGCGTCGCAGCTGCGAGCTGCGTTACCGCGCCTAGTAACGTCAACAAAAAATTATCCCTCCCTCAGATGGGTCGCCTCAAGGTTACCGTCCAAGGGCGGCGAGCGCATTCGACAACCGCCTAAGAAAACGAGTGGTCAGCCCTCTAAGTTGATAACGAGCCAAGCCACCGGGCTCAGATCGTGCTCGAGCCGCCGTCGATCACGAGATTGGAGCCGGTCACCCACGACGCTTCGTCGGAGGCCAGGTAGAGCGCGGCATACGCCACGTCCTCGGCCTTGCCGAGGCGCCCGAGCGGGTACCACTGCTCCCGCTCGAGCCGCTTGGCTGGATCCTTGAGCCAGCGCATGGTGATCGGCGTCTCCACCAGCCCCGGCGAGATGCTGTTGGCGCGGATGCCGTGCGGGCCACCTTCGCGCGCGAGCTGGCGCGTCAAGGAGATCACGCCCGCCTTTGCCGCCGCGTGGGCACCGTAGCCGTCGCCGCGCGTGTACAGCGCCAGCGCCGAGGCCGTGTTGATGATGTTCCCGCGACGCGCGAGTAAATGCGGCCATGCAACCTGGCAAGCGTGGTAGACGATGTCGAGCTCGTTGCGCATCGTGAAGGTCCACTCATCGGGGGTCATCTTGGCCATCGGACTGATCTTCATCGCCGCCGCGTTGTTATAGAGGATGTCGAAGCCGCCGCACGTGCTCGCCGCCCACGCGATCCACGCTTCGACTTGCGCGCGATCGCTCAAATCGACGGGCTGTTGAGAATGCATCGTTCCGCCCGCGTTGCGAACGAGTTCAACCGTTTCGGCCGCGCCCTCCGCCTCGATGTCGCAGCCGACGACTTGCGCACCCTGCGCCGCAAAGAGAATCGCGGCCGCGCGACCCTGTCCGCCGGCCGTGCCGGTAATGAGCGCGGTCTTTCCCGCCAGCCGGCCGGCGGGAACATGATTTTGATCCTGAGCGCGCATCGCCGAAACATTATTGTTAGCGAGGATGCGCGCCTTCTCCGTCGTACCGCGCGAGAGATGAAAATCGCACGCTTCGACGGTGGCCGTATCGGCGTAGTCATCGCCGATCGCATCCACGACGTCAGCGACGCGTGCGGTGTCGATCCAGCCGAGTGGCCCCCGATGGGAATGATCACCACGATCGCCGCATTCGACGAACTCCGTCCGGGAATCGAACGCGCGCTGGCGCTCTCCGTCGGTCAGCCGTTGTCCGGCGTGCGGCTCGAAACGCCGATTCCGTGGCCGCATAAACTGTTGGCGTTGCCGAATAATTTTCGCGCGCACACGATGGAAATGGGCCATGCCGCCGAGCACGCCGGCACCGAGGGTTTCTTCATGAAATCCAGCGCGGCGCTCAGCGGTCCGGCCGAGGCGATCGTGCTGCCCGAGCGGCCCGGCCGCAACTTCCATTATGAGTGCGAACTCGCCATCATCGTCGGAAAAACCGGGCGCAAGATCGCGCTCGAAGACGCGCGCGATTACATCTTCGGCTACGCCTGTCTCATCGACGTGACGATGCGCGGCAAAGAAGAGCGCGTGATGCGCAAATCGTTCGATACATTCTGTCCGGTGGGGCCATGGATCACCACCGCCGATGAAGTCGGAGCGACCGACGATATCGTCTTGCGTTTGTGGGTCAACGGCAAGCTCAAACAAGAGGCACCGGTCAGCGACATGGTCGTCGGCATTTCCGAGGCCGTCGTGCTCTGCTCGTCGGTGACGACGCTGCAGCCCGGTGACATCATCGCCGGCGGCACGATGTCGGGCGTGGGTCCGATCGTCCCCGGCGACACCGTGCGCATCGCAATCGAGAAAGTCGGCGAGATGACGATCCCCGTCGTCGCCGACGCACCCGTTACCGTTTAGCGGAACTTCTCTTCGAGCAGATCGAGGCGGCGCAGCACTTCGCGATCGGTCGTGAAGAAGAGGCGCGTGCGCTCCTTGGCGCGATGGGTCACCCACTGCCGGCTCGGTAACGAGAAGACGTCCTTCGGTTCCCACTCGATCGTCGCGTCATCCGATCGCGTGCTGCCGCGGCCTTCGACCACCGTCACCACGGAATGGCTCGATGTATAGAAGGGCGCCGTTTCGCCG
>DASYOE010000006.1:0-8585 GCA_036008105.1 Candidatus Lustribacter sp.
GCGGCGCGTGATGCTGCCGTCGTCGTATACCGGCACGGTGCCGCCGTTGACGGTGCGCGCTTCGGCCGGGCTCGCGACCGTCGCGAAGCGCAGGTCGAGGCCGGTCGTACGCGCGGTTTCGATGATGCCGTCGTGATTGCCGATCAGCATCACGCGGCTGCGGCGCTGCGGTTCGCCGGTCGCGAGGGCCTTGAGCGTGATCTCGGTACCGACGCCCGACGGATCGCCGATCGCGACCGCCAGCAGCGGCGGCTCAGAACTTGGCGACAAAATCTGGCTTCACGACGGCGCGCCAATCGAGGTCTTTGTCCACCATGCGGTCGATCGAGCGCACGTTGCGATACGTGGCCGGATCGATGGCGCGCAACTGGCCGCCGCGTTCGAGCGTGTCGAGCGATTCGAGCAAGATTTGGCGCAGCGTGATGATCGCGCGATCGGTCGTGCCGAGATGTTCTTGCGAGCGGTCGACGGTCGCGCCCATGCCTTCTTGCAACGCGAAGTCTTGCGTGTTGATGCCCGGAATGCCGGTCATGGACTGCGTTTTTTGCACCTGGCGATCGATGCCGTAGTCGTTCGAACGGTTGTATTTCGAAACGTAATTCTGGTCGAGATACTCGCCGCGGCCGAGCCGCGTTTCGATCAGGTTCGCTTGTTGCGGCGACAACTTTTCGCTCGGGTTGTGCGCGTAGCCGAAGTTGTACACCCACGTGTGCTCGTCGTCGATCGGAATCCAGATGTGGCCGTCGATGGTCGCGATTTCGTCGAGCTCGGCCTTGGGCCGGCCGAATCCGGCGAAGCTGCCTTCGACGCGCGCGCGCATGTGAAACGACGGCATGATCCAGTGGTAGCCGCGCACCCACGTATGCTTGCCGCGCGGGCGCACGCCGGTGTAGGTGAAGCCGTAGTCGGTGCGGTCGAGGTTCAGTTCGGCCACGAGCCGGTCGTAATCGTTGAGGAACGAGCGATCGCCGATATGGCCGTTGTGCATGATCGTGGCGTGCGTCGGATCGATGCCGCCCTCGAGCGCTTGCAAGAAGTTGCAGTCTTCGAACGACTTCGAAACGTAGCGGCGATCGGGCGGCGTGCGAACGAGCTCGTGATCGGGCGGCGCGGGGCGCAACTCGGCCGGACCGAGATAGGCCCAGATCATGCCGCCGCCTTCCCACGTCGGATAGGCCGCGATCGTGACCTTCGTTTTGAACAGCGAGTCCGGCGGTTCGGAGGGCATGTCGACGCAGGCGCCGTTGCGGTCGAACTTCCAGCCGTGGTACACGCACCGCAAGCCGCACTCTTCGTTGCGGCCGAAGAACATCGGCGCGCGCCGGTGCGGGCAAAAGGCCGACACGAGCCCGACCACGCCCTCGCTGTCCCGGAACGCCACCAGATCTTCGCCCAACAACCGCACGCGCACGGGCGCGCTGTCGGGCGCGGGCACTTCTTCCGCGAGCAGCGCCGGAATCCAGTAGCGGCGGAATAGGTTGCCCATCGGGGTTCCGGGTCCGACCCGGGTCAGGCGCTCGTTATCGGCGGGTGAAAGCATCGTGTGTGTTTCCTACGGCGTCAGGCGCGCAGCGCGGCGGGATAGATGAGGTCGCGGGCGTTCATCGGCGCGGGCAGCATTTTGTAGTGCACCTGCAAATCGATGACGGTTTGGATTTGGTCGGGATTGAAGCGGACGCCGAGCAAGATGCGCGACGACAGCGGGACTTGGATGTTCAGGTAGCTCAGCAGCAGCGCCGCCGTTTCGGCGTGATGGCTGTTGCAGTACGTCGACGCATCGCGCATCACGCGGATGAAGCTCTCGATCGTGGCCGGATTCTTCGTGGCGAAATCGGTGGTCGTGAACCACGCCGCCTGCATGAAATGCGTGCTGATCGCGGAGGCCGGATCAGCGAGCTGGCGCACTTTGCCGTCGGCAAGGGCCGCGTCCAAGAACGGTTCGATCACGACGGCCGCGTCGAGCCGGCCGGCGGCGACCGCGAGCCCGGCTTGCGTCATCGGAATTTCGGTCAGCTTGATCGTGGCCGAGTCGCCGCCGTGTTGATCGGCCCAGGCACGCACGCCGAGCGAGAAGATGTCGTTCAGTCCGGAAACGCCGACCGTTTTGCCGTTGAGATCGGCGCCGGTTTTGATCGGGCCGTCGCTGCGCACGATCATCGCGAGCCGGATCGGCATCGTGCTGTCGTATTCACCGGCCGGTGCGAGCCAGATCAGCCCGACCCCGCGCGCGTGGGCCGCGCACAACGCCGTGATGCTCGACTTGCCGACCTCGAACGCGCCGCCGATCACGCCGGCAGCGATCGCCGCGCCGCTGGTTCCGCGCGTGATGCTCGCATCGATGCCGTTGCGCCGAAAGAGACCGTTCTGCGTTGCCCAGATGAAGGGCGTCGCATCGTCATCGAGCGTGGCAGCGGCGCGCAGCGTTACGGGCGCGCCGGCGGCGCGCGCGAGCGACGGTGTCCCGGCGGCGCATAGCGCACCCAACGCGGACACGAAACCTCCCCGTTGCATACGTCGCGTTTTATGCAGTGGTCGGTGCGATCCCCGCGAACGTTGATGCACGAATGAAGTCAGCGAGCGATGCGGCCGTGATCGTCGTCGGCGGCGGTCACGCGGGGTTTGAGGCGGCGTTGGCCGCGGCGCGGCTCGGCGCGGAAACGCTGCTGGTGACCGGCGATCCGCAACGCATCTGCACGCTCGCTTGCAATCCGTCGATCGGCGGCAGCGCCAAGGGGCAGCTGGTGCGCGAGATCGACGCGCTCGGCGGCGAGATGGCGCACGTTGCTGACGCGACGTCGCTGCACGCCCGCTTTCTCAACGAATCGAAGGGACCGTCCGTACGCGCGCTGCGCGTGCTCGCCGACAAGCCGGGGTACGTACGTGCCGCGCGTGAGGTGCTGGCCGGCGTGCCGCAACTGACCGTCGTGAACGCGATGGCGGAAGATCTGCTCGTCGAGAGCGGCGCGGTCGCGGGGGTCGTGCTGGGCGACGGCCGCATGTTGCGGGCGCCCAACGTCGTGCTGGCCACGGGCACGTTTCTGGGCGGCAAGACGTTCCGCGGCGACGAGGTACGCTCCGAAGGGCGGTTCGGCGAAGCGCCGGCGCTCGGTCTCTCGGCGACCCTGGCGCGGCTCGGGTTTCCGCTGGGGCGGCTGAAGACCGGGACGCCGCCGCGCATCGACCGGACCTCGGTGGATCTGGGCGCGATGACCGAACAGCGCGCGAGCGCGGTGCCGCTGGGATTTTCGTTCGGGCGGGAGGCCCGCTTCGCCGGGCCGCAGCTCTCGTGCTGGGTCGTTCTTACCAACGACGATACGCACCGTATAGTCAGGGAGAACTTGCACCGCTCGCCGCTGTATGGGCTCGACCTGATCCGCGGCATCGGCCCGCGGTACTGCCCGTCGATCGAAGACAAAGTCGTGAAATTTGCCCACAATCCGACCCATCAGGTCTTCATCGAGCCGGAGGGCTGGGACGAGCCGACGCTCTACGTCGGCGGGTTCTCGACCTCGCTGCCGGCCGAGGTGCAGCTGGCGATGCTGCAGACGCTGCCCGGGCTCGCCGGCGTGCGCATGCTGCGGCCGGGCTATGCCGTCGAATACGATTTTGTTCAGCCCACGGAACTCGATCCAAGCCTCGAAACGCGGCGCGTGGCCGGGCTCTTCCACTGCGGGCAGCTCAACGGGACCTCGGGCTACGAGGAAGCCGCGGCGCAGGGGCTGATCGCGGGCATCAACGCCGCGCGCCGCGCCGCCGGACGCGCCCCGCTGCGCCTCGGCCGCGAAACGTCCTATATCGGCACGCTCATCGACGACCTCGTGACGCGGGGCGTCGACGAACCGTACCGCATGCTGACCTCGCGCGCCGAACACCGGGTGATCCTCCGGCACGACAACGCGGATACGCGCCTCACCCCGACCGGCCGCGAAATCGGCCTCGTGGACGATGCGCGCTGGGCCGGCTACTGCGACGAGCAGGCCGCGATCGCGTCGGCTCGGTCCGCCGCCGAGCGCACGAAGGTCGGTGGACGCACGATTGCGGGCGCGGTGATGCCGCCGGGTTCGACGGCGGCCGCGGTCTTGCGCCGCCCGGACGTGGCGTTCGCGGACGTTGCCGATGCGCTGCCGGAGGTGCCGCCGGCGATCGGGCAGCGACTGGAAACCGAGATCAAGATGGCCGGCTACGTCGGGCGTCAGGAAACGGCGATCGCACGGGCCGCGGCGGACGAATCGAGCGTGGTGCCCGGCGACTTCGATTACCACGCGGTGGCGGCGCTCTCGCTCGAGGCGCGCGACAAGCTCTCGCGGATCCGGCCGCGGACGCTCGGCGCGGCGGGCCGCGTCCCGGGAATCACCCCGGCGGATCTTGGGGTGCTGAGCGTCGTCTTACACCGCCGGGCGGAGACGCGAACCCCCGTCGCGGCGGGCTGACATGCCGGGCGAGGACGAAGCGCTCGCGGCCGCGCTGTACGCGGCCGGCATCGCGGACGACCTTGGCCAGCGGCTCGCCGCCTACGGGGCGCTGCTGCTCGAGGCGAACCGCAAGGTCAACCTGACCGGAGCGAAAGACGCGGAGGCGCTCGTTCCGCACCTGCTCGACGCGCTGGCGCTCGCCGGCGACGTGCGGGAGAGCCTGGTCGATGTCGGTTCCGGCGGGGGGTTGCCGGGGATCCCGCTGGCGTTGGCGACCGGAGCGCGGGTGGTCCTCATCGAGCCGACCGCCAAGAAGGCGGCTTTTCTGAAGCGGGCACTGGAGGAATGCGGTGTCGACGGCGAGGTGCTCGCCGAACGCGCCGAGGTCGCCGCCCGCGAGGGCGCCTACCGGGAGCAGTTCGTCTGCGCCACGGCCCGGGCCGTCGCCAGCGCGCCGACCGTCGCCGAGCTGACGGTGCCGTTCCTACGTCTGGGCGGCCGGGCGCTGCTCCAGCGGGGCCGGACCGAGACTCGCGAGCGCCAGGCGCTCGAGGACGCCGCCCCGATGCTCGGTGCGGCGCTCGTCGAGGCACGCTGGACCGAGGGCGAGCGGGTCATTTTCGTCCTCGAGAAGCTCCAGCCGACGAGCCCTCGGTTCCCGCGCCGCAACGGCGTCCCCGAGAAGCGCCCCCTCTGCCTGTGAGCAAATTGTTTACCGGGAAACACTCCCGGGCCGCTCACGGGGAAATGTTCCCCGGGAAACATCGGCGCGATACCGTAGAGTGACGCTCGTGACCGCTCACCCGCTCGACCGGCGCCTCGCGGAGGCGCTGCCCGCGAAGTCACTGTATGCCGTGGGTGGGCGCGTCCGGGATGAGTTTCGGGCCCGCGTCGATCCCACGATCCCGCCCCCGAAAGACTTCGACTACGTCGTTACCGGGCTCTCGATCGAGGCGCTGGTTGCCCGTTTGCGCGGCGTCGGACGGGTAAACGTGGTCGGCGCCTCGTTCGCCGTGGTCAAACTGTCGGCGCTCGAAGGCACGGCCGATCTAGCGCTGCCCCGCCGCGAACACTCCACCGGTCCCGGCCATCGGGATTTCGCGGTCGAGAGCGGACCCGATATCACGATCGAAGAGGATCTGGGCCGGCGCGACTTTCGGATGAACATGATCGCGCGCCGCATCAGCGACGATGCGATCGTCGATCCGTATGGCGGCGTCGCCGACATCGCCGCACGGCGCATCGACATCGTGTCCCCGCAAACGTTCGTCGAGGACCCGCTGCGGCTGCTCCGTGCCGCGCAGTTCGCGGCGCGCTTCGGTTACGAACTCAGCGCTGACGCGCGCAGCGCGATGACCGCCGCCGCGCACCTCGTGAGCACCGTGTCGCCCGAGCGCGTGTGCGAGGAGCTCCTAAAGCTGTTCGGGACGGCGGGGCGGCCGTCGATCGGCCTCGAGATCCTGCGTACGACCGGCGTGCTGGTCGAGCTGTGGCCTGAAATCGCCGAAGGCATCGGGGTCGATCAGAACGAGTGGCACGCCTACGACGTCTACCGCCACAACCTCGAGACCGCCGACGCGGTCCCGGCCGGCGATGCGACGCTGCGCATCGCCGCGCTGCTGCACGACGTCGGGAAGCCGCGCACCAAAGACGGGCCGCACTTCTATCGTCACGAGCACGTCGGGGCCGATATGGCGGTTGAAATGCTGTCGCGCTGGCGGTTTCCGAACGAAACGATCGCGACCGTCGAGTTGCTGGTGCGCGCGCACATGTACGCCGCCGATCCCGAGATGGCGCCGAAAGCGATCCGGCGCTTCATCAAGCGCATCGGGCCCGCGCACTTGAGCCGGCTCTTTGCGCTGCGCCACGCGGACGTCATCGGCAGCGGGTTGCCCAAACGCGGTCCCTACAACGAATTATTCGAAGCGCGCGTCGCGCAGGTGCTCGAGGAAAAGCCGCCGCTTGCGGTGCGCGATCTTGCGATTACCGGAGAGGACGTGATTGCGATCCTGATCGAGCGCGGTTTGGCACCGGCGGACTTTCGCGGCGACGAGCGCGTGGGCGCCACCCTGGCCGAGTTGTTTGAAGAGGTCGTCGATGATCCAACTCGGAACGAGCGGCACCTGCTGGTCGAGCGCGCCGAGCGCTTCATCGACGAGCGCTATCGCATTGGCAAATAATGGCCCGGGGACGACGCGCATCATTGCGGTCGTCAACCAAAAAGGCGGCGTCGGCAAGAGCACGACCGCGGTCAACCTGGGCGCCTCGCTCGCGCTCATGGGCCGGCGCGTCCTGCTGGTCGACATCGACCCGCAGGGAAATACCACGACAGGTGTCGGCATTGATAAGAATGCCATCGACGCCGACTCGTATTCGGTGCTGCTCGACGGTGCGGCGGTGGCCGACGTCGTCCAACCCACCGATGTGGAAAACCTGTGGATACTTCCGGCCACGCTGGCGCTGGCCGGGGCCGAAATCGAACTGGTCGCGCTCGAGCGGCGCGAGCATCGCCTCAAAGACGCACTGGCCGCGACCGAGGCTGCGTACGACATCATCCTGATCGATTGTCCGCCCTCGCTCGGACTGCTCACGGTCAACGCGCTCGCCGCCGCCCAGGAGATCATCATCCCGGTGCAAGCCGAATACTACGCGCTCGAAGGGCTCTCGCAACTGACGACGATCGTCAATCGAGCGCGCGAAACGCTCAACCCCGACCTCGCAATTTTGGGCGTGCTGATCACGATGTTCGACGGTCGCACGCGGTTGGCGATCGAAGTGCTCGATGAAGTGCATCGCTTCTTTCCCGAGCGCGTGTTTCACACGCAAATCCCGCGCAACATACGGCTTTCCGAAGCACCGTCGTACGGGAAACCGGCGGTGTTGTTCGATCCAAAAAGCCGTGGCGCGCAAGCGTATATCTCGCTCGCGCGCGAAACGCTCGGCGGCATCGGTTCGGTCGAAGTGAGCGCGCTATGAGCGCGCCAAAGCGCGGCTTGGGGCGCGGTTTGGGCGCCTTGCTCGGATCGCCCGATGCGACGCAAAGCCCCGCACAGCGCGGGCTCATCAACGTTCCGGTGGCGGCGATCGCACCGAATCCGCATCAGCCGCGCACGACGTTCGATGCGGCGGCGCTGGCGGAATTGCAAGCCTCGATCGTCGAGTTGGGCGTGCTGGTGCCGATTATCGTGCGGCGGCTCGCGGGCGAGCGCTTCGAATTGATTGCCGGCGAGCGGCGCTGGCGCGCGGCCGTCGCGGCGGGCCTCGCCACGATTCCCGCGCTCGTGCGTAGCGCCGACGATCGCGAATCGCTCGAGATCGCGATCATCGAAAATCTGCAGCGCGAAAATCTCGATCCGCTCGAAGAGGCGATGGGTTTCGCGCACTTGATCGAAACGTATTCGTTCACGCAAGAAGCGGTCGCGCAGCGGGTCGGTCGCAGCCGTCCGGCGATCGCCAATGCCTTACGCCTCTTGGGTTTATCCGATGCCATCAAGGCGCTGGTGCGCGAAGGCAAGCTGAGCGCGCACGCAGCCCGTGCCCTGCTCTCGATCCCCGCAGCGCGCCGCGAAGAGATCGCGCGCCGCGCCGCCGCCGAAGGCATGACGGTGCGCGCGCTGGAGGCGCTGGCGCACACGCCGGCGAGCAAGCCGAGCCCGGCCGCGCCAAAAGCCGTCGACCCCGAAACCGCGGCCGTGGTCGACCGGCTCCGTTACAAGTTGGCGACCCACATCGGGCTCGTGCGGCGCGAACGCGGCGGCTCGATCGAGATCCGCTTCTCCGACGAGGACGAACTGCTGCGCATCGTCGACATATTGCTGGGCGATTCGGCGTGACGTTCCGCAGCATCGCCGCCGCCGGTGCGGCCGTGGTGCTGCTCGCCGCCGCACCGCCGGCGCTCGATGCGGTGCCGGCCGGTTCGCAGACGGCGCTCGTGCGCCGCTACGTCGACGCGTTGGCCGCGCAACGTTACGCGGCCGCGTTCGCGCTGCTCGATCCGGCGGCGCGCGCGTACTTTCGCTCCGCGCGGAATTTCGCCAGCGGCTTTCTCGCCGACGGGTTCGCAATCGCGTCGTATACGTTCGTCGGCACGCGCGGAAACAGCAAATTTCGCCTGTATTTTGCGCGCGAAGCGATCCGGCTGCGCGATCCCGCGCGCGACGTCGCGGCGAGCGC
>DASYOE010000007.1:0-6117 GCA_036008105.1 Candidatus Lustribacter sp.
GACGGCTATACGATCACGATCGACATTGCCAACCGCCGGCTCGACCTCGACATTCCCTCAGCCGAGATGGCGCAGCGTCTGGCGTCGTTCAAACGGCCGGCCCCGCGTTACACGAACAGCAGCGTGATGGCGAAGTACGCGCGTTTGGTCGGTTCCGCCGCCGAAGGGGCGGTGACGACCGCGTGAACCTCGTTTGCAGCGAATGCGGCCGTCCGGCTGCCGAGGACGCGATGTTCTGTGCTTCGTGCGAAGGCTTGCTGGCCTTCGAGACGTTCGCTGCCGCGCCGAACGACGCACCGGATCGCGACCGCATCGCCGCGCGCCGCAACTCGTCGGATCCGCGCGACCGCAGCGGGGTGTGGCGCTATCGCGAACTGCTGCCGGACATCCCGCGCGAAGCGATCGTCACGCTGCGCGAAGGCGACGTTCCGCTCTACGGTGCGCCGCGCGCCGCCGAGTACGCCGGGATGCGCCGGCTCGCGTACCTGCACCTCGGCATGAACCCGACCGCGTCGTTCAAGGACGCCGGCATGACCGTGGCGATTTCGCGCGCCCGCGCCACCGGCTCGGCGGTAGCGATTTGCGCCAGCACCGGTAACACGTCGGCGTCGCTGGCCGCGTATGCGGCCCGCGCGCGCATCGCCGCGGTCGTGCTCGTGCCGTCCACGGGGATCAGCGCATCGAAGGTCGCGCAAACGTTGGATTACGGCGCCACGGTCGTCGCGATCGACGGCGACTTCGACGCGGCGCTGGTCGCGGTGCGCGCGATGGATCCGCAACGCGTGGCGATCGTGAACTCGGTCAACCCCTACCGGATCGAAGGCCAAAAGACCGCGGCCTTCATATTACTCGAAGCGCGCAGTTGGCGCGTGCCGGACTGGATCGTCTTACCGGGCGGCAATCTCGGCAATACGAGCGCGATCGGCAAGGGTTTGCGCGAAATGCTGGCGCTGGGCTGGATCGATCGGTTGCCGCGGCTCGCGGTCGTGCAAGCCGCCGGTGCGGCGCCGTTCGCGCGCGCCTTCCGCGACAAAGCCGACCTCATCCCCGTCCATGCCGAGACGACCGCAACGGCCATCAAGATCGGCGCGCCGGCTTCGTGGAAGAAAGCCCGCGCCGAAGTGGCGGCGTCCAACGGAACGGTGCTCGCCGTCGAGGACGATGAAATCGCCGACGCGCGCGCGATCGTGGGCCGCGACGGCGTCGGCAGCGAGCCGGCTTCGGCGGCGACGCTGGCCGGTTTGCGCCGGCTCGTCGCGGACGGCACGATCGGTGCGGGTGACGACGTCGTGCTGCTGCTGACGGGCCACGTGCTCAAAGACGGCGCGTACGCCGCGAACTATCACGAAAGCGCCGCGGCGTTTGCCAACCCGATCCTGCGCGGCGTCGATCTCGCCGAGGTCATCGACCGCCTCAACGCCCCCGCGTGAAGCGGTTCGCGGTCAGCGTTCCGGCGACGAGCGCAAATTTGGGCCCGGGGTTCGATACGATCGGTATCGCGCTGGAATTGCGCATCCGCGCCGACGTGACCGTGCTCGATGCGGGTACCGAACCGAGCTGGTCGTTTTCCGGCAGCGAAGCGCCGACCCACGGCGGCTTGCGCGACGAGATGTTGCGCGCGATGCGCACGCTGTTCGCGAGCGTCGGACAAGCGCCGCCGCCGTTGGCGATCGCGGTCGACAACCCGATCCCCTTGGGCCGCGGACTCGGCGGCAGCGCCGCCGGCGCCGCGTTGGGCCTCGCGATCGCCGCGGCCTTACGCGATCCGAAGCCGGCGATCGAGGAGCTCGTCCGCACCGTCACGGTGCTTGAGGGACATCCCGACAACGGCGTGCCGGCGATTGCCGGCGGCATCGTGGTCGCGGTCGCTGAAGGCGAGGACGTCGTCTACGCGCGTTTCGATGCGCCGCCCGAGCTGCGCGTGCACGTGATCGTGCCCGACTTTTCGATGCCGACGCGTGAAGCGCGCGCGATCTTGCCCGACGCGTATCCGCGGCGCGATGCGGTCTACAACGTCGGCCACGCCGCGTTACTCGCGGCGGCGTTCGCGAGCGGTCAGATCGATCTGCTGCGCGCCGCGATGCACGACCGTCTGCACCAACCCTATCGCGCGTCGTTCGTGCCCGGGTTGCCGGAAATGCTGGCGCTCGAAACGCCGGGGCTCCTCGGCGTGGCGCTGTCGGGCGCCGGACCCTCGGTGATCGCGTTCGCGCGCGACGGCTGCGACGCAGGCGAGCGGGTGCAAGCGATTTTTGCCAAGCACGGCGTGGCTTCGCGCGTGTTGGATCTCGCGGTTTCGGCGCGCGGGATCGTTCAAGAGGGGTGAGGCGCGACCGCACGCGAAGGCGTGCCGGAATGGTCAGCGTAAGCGTCGGTTCGCCGGCGGGGATGTGTTCGGTAGCGAACGCATCGTTTTACCGCTACGTGATCCGCTTGGCGGAAGCCGATGTCGCAACCACGCTCCAAGATCGAGCGAATCTCGACGTGCTGGCGAACGTCCCCCACGCCTACGCCGACGAGGTCGAGTGCTCGGGTGACGGTTGGCGCATCGTCCCGGCGGCCTCGTACGACGACTGGCCGGTGCTCGAGGCGACGCCGCAGCGGCTGCGGGCCGCGTTCCAAACCGCGCGCCGGTTACTGTGGGCTAACGCCGGTCCGGTGGGCATCAGTGCCGGCGAAATGATCGACGTCGATTCCGACATCGATTCGGTGTTGAACGTGCTGCACCAGGCCGAGGCCGGCGGCTACAGCGTCAACGTCAGCTACGTTTCGTAGCGCTCAAGACAAAGGCGAGCGGGCGCCCGTCGACGCGCAACACGAGCGCGAGGCCGGCGAGAATCGACAGCGCCGCTATTGCCAGCGTGAGGCGGATCGCGAGATCGGCCGCGTCGGCGGAAACCGCGTCGAGCGTGAAGTTGGTGAGCGCGGCGGGCACCGTACCGAGCTTCGTTGAGAACGCCACCGTCCACGTTCCCGGTGCCGTCAGCGTAAGGTTCCCGGAGAACGTGTCGCCGCTGCGCGTCAGCGGCGCGTCGAACGATTCGCCGCGCGGGCCGCGCGCGGTGAGCGTGAGCGTGTGCAAACGCCGCGCATAACGGCCGCCGACGTTAATCGCGATCGGCGCGGCCGTCCGGTAATGCGGCAACCGTTCGGTTGCTGCCCGGTTATGGTGAAGTACGACGCCGAGCGTTTGCGGCGGATCGGCGGCTTGCGCCCCGCTATCGGCGAAGGCGAAGCTTCCGGCCAGCAGGACCGTCAGCGCGGCAAGCGTTCGTAGCACGCCGTACTGATACCCCGCCGGCCGAATTTCTCACGGGTAGCGGTAGCCGCGCATCGCCATGTAACGCGCCCACGGAATCGCATACGATGGGATGGCCCGCGGCGCCGGTTGGACGGCGTACTGCGGTTGGACGTACTGCGGTTGCACGGCGTACTGCGGTTGAGTTGAGTAGGTGGAAAACACTTCAGGCTGTTGCGGCGGTGCCGGCGGCGGCATCATGCGCTGTGCGACGGTCTGCTGCGGCATGTACGGAATGTGATTGTCGGCGAGCTCCGAACGGCCTTGCGCCGCTTGGTCGGAGTCCGGGTAATCGGCGATCAGCCACGCTTCGGTTTTCGAAGCGAGACGGAAGCCGTCGTCCGTGGGCACGCGCAGGTACACGACTTCGAGCGCCAGCAGATCCTTCGCGATCCACGGATCCGACGGATACCGGCCCTCCCAGTCGTGCAGGGCGTCGCTCACGTACTTCAGCGGGCCGTCGATCAGCGCGTGCGGATCGGTGCCGTTGTCGATGCGCGTGCCGGCGTCGCGAATCGTGTTGGCGATCCCCAGCACGCTCAGTTTATATTGGCCGAAATACTCGTCGGCCGGCGCTAGGCCGCGCGTCGAATCTTGGGCCATCGCCGGGGTCAGAACGGAAGTAAGAAGTGCAAAAATAGCGGCAGTACAGAGTGCCAAACGAGCGTTCACGATCGTCCCCTCACAAAGAGTGTCTCGAAAGAATGTCTCTAAAGATTGTCTCTAATGAAGAGTATCGGCGCGGTTTGCGGCCGGCATAAGGCTCGCAGATTGGGTTCGGATTAAGCTTCTGACGGACCCTGACGGCCGCGGAACCCAGCGAGGGAAGCAGCCGTTTCTGGGTACACGATACCCGGAGGCTCTCATGCAATTCTCATCTCCGCGGCAGCGTTGGGCGCTGCCTCCGATAGCGGCTATCATTCTTTCGTTCGTTTTGCCGCTCGCGCTGCCGCCGCCGGTCTCGGCACAGGACGACGGCGCTGCAAGTGCCTCCGGGTTTGCCGCGCGCATCGATGCGATCGGCGGCGACGTCGCAATCCAGCGCGGCGACGATAACGAGCCCCTCGCCGCGGTGACGAATGCCCCCGTTATCGCCGGCGACTACGTTACGACCGGCGCCCAAAGCCGGGCCGAAGTCGGCTTCGATGGCCGCTCAGCGGTACGGCTCGGTGAAAACGTGCAGATGCGTTTCGTCGGCGTCGATCCGGCGAACCGACAGGTGCAACTTGCGGCCGGCGCGATCGATCTGCGCTTGTTCGGCGACACCGACGGTCAATCGACCATCGACACGCCGTCGATTTCCGTCGTACCGCGCACGGCCGGAAGCTATCGCGTCGAGGTCGACGCGAACGGCGAGACGGCGGTCACCGTGCGCGCCGGACGCGCCGACATCGTCACGCCCCAGGGAAACCAGTCGCTGCAACCGGGCACGACGCTGATCGCCGACGGTCCGGCCGCGAACCCGGCGATTCACGTGCAGCCGGCGCTCGCGCTGGATGACTTCGATTCATACAACGGCGACCGCGACCGCATCTACGTCGCCGCGACGGCCTCAAGCCAATACGTCAACACCAACGTTGCCGGCATCGGCGACCTCAACGGCAACGGACACTGGGTCGCCGATGGAACCTACGGCAACGTGTGGATCCCGACGGCGGTCGCCGCGAATTGGGCGCCGTATCGCAACGGCAATTGGGTGTGGGAAGGCGCATTCGGCTGGACGTGGGTGGCTGCCGAGCCGTGGGGCTGGGCGCCGTTCCACTACGGGCGCTGGTATTTCAGCACCGCCTATCAGCGCTGGGCGTGGTATCCGCCGCCGCCGGCGCGCATCGCACCGGCGTGGAGCCCCGCGCTGGTCGGTTTCGTCGGCTTCAACATCGGCGCGGTGAATGTCGGCGTCGGGTTCGGCAACATCGGCTGGGTGCCGCTGGCGCCGTACGAAGCGGTGCATGCCGCGCAGTATCGGAATATCCAAGTGAACGGCGCGCTAACCGCGGTCACGCGCGCGAACTTCCAGAACGGGCGCTTCGGCACCGCGACCGTCGTGACGACCGAACAGTTGCGGAGTCTCCACCCGGTGGCCGTGCAGGGCGCGCTGCCGCTCGCTCCAACGCGGGCCAACCTGCGCTTCACGCAACATGCGCCCTTGCCGTCACTGGCGGTCCGTCCGCAGATGATGAACGCCGCGTTTGCCGGGCGCAGCTTTTCGCAAGCGTCGTACGCGCAGCCGCAATATCGCCGTCCGCTGGCGCCGGCGTACGCCCGGCCGCCGGCGCAGTACTACCATCCCGCGTCACCGTCGTACGCGCGGCCGCAGTACGTCCACCCGGCCGCGCGTCCGCAACCGCACGCAACCCACAACCGCGACGAGCACCGCGACCGCTAAGCGGTCGCGGCCTCTTCGAGATCCGCGAGCGGTAGCGAACCGGGCGCGATGCGTTCGGCAACCAGCCGCAGCGCAAGCCGCTGCAGCATCGCGTTCACCGGTGTCGGGACTCCGTGTAAGCGTCCGAGCAACACGATCTCGCCGTTGAGATCGTCCGCCTCGAGCGACGTTGCGCCACGCGCGAGGCTTTGGAACGTCGAGCCGCCGGGACGCGAGGTGCCCTCGACATCGGCAAATCGCATGCCCGTCCGCAGCGACTCCGCGGTGGCCGGTTGAATGCCGGCGGCCGCGAACGCGGCGTCGGCTTCCGCGCGCGCCCGCCGGCCGAGATCGCTCGCATACGCCTCGCTTCCGGAGGCGGCCTCGAGAACGTTGAGCAAATTGAGTGACAGCTTCGCATATTTGCGCGCCATCACGTCGGGGCAAGCGCTGC
>DASYOE010000008.1:0-3048 GCA_036008105.1 Candidatus Lustribacter sp.
GGCGGAGATTCGGGCCGAACTTGCCGGCGTGCGCGGCTGGGGCGGTCGCTTCGTGACCGCCATCCCCACGCTCACCGTCGACGCCTGAGGTTTACGGTTGACGGGACGCGAGGTAAGCGGCGATCGCAATCATATCGTTGGTCGTCATCCGCGCGACCACACCTCGCATCGATCCCACGTCCGGACCGCGCCGCCGGCCTGACCGAATGTCGTTCAACTGGCGAAAGATATAGATCGGCGAGCGACCGGAAATCGACGGGACGTCGACGATCCCTTGTAACGCGGCGCCATGGCACGCCGCGCATTCGATCGTAACGCCGGCACCCGTAGTGACGAGAAGCTTGCCGCGCGCAATGCTGCCCATCGGGACGTAGGCAACCGTACCCGAGTGCGGGTCGCGGTTCTTCGTTCGCGCCACATTGAGCGGCAACTCGATGATGCGATTTGCCAGTGGTTCGGTCGCGGTTCCCGGAGCGGGGACGCGCAGGTTGCCGTTGAGGACCACGGTTTTGGCGACGTCCTTCGTCTCGGCAACGCGCACCCACGGACGCCGCGGCAACCGGCTGAACCATCCCGCCGCCTGGCGCGTCTCGCGGTCGGACAGGCCTTTTGCGATGCTCGCCATGCTCGCCGAGAAACCGATACGTGTACCGTTTTTATAGGCCGAAATCTGTTGCACGATATACTTCGTCGGGAGTCCGGCGAGGCTGGCCGATTCGGGATGACCGAGCCCGTTTGCGAGATGGCAAAATGCGCACGCCCGGACGGTGGGGCGATTTCCGTATTGGACGATCGCGGGCATCGGGGGATGCTCGGCCGGAAACCAATCGACGGCGCTGAACGCGTTCTCGATTTGCGCCGGCGTGTAGGCCTTCGCGCTTCCCGGGACGCGCACGAGCGCGCGGTCCGCAGCACTCGGCGCAATTCCCGGCGGCGGCGGTGTCGGATAGGCCCAGGGAAACGACTCTGCTGCAAACGCGAGCAACGGAAAGAGCACGAACGCCGCGGCGATCGTCAGGATTCTCATCGCGGACCTCCTGGGTTTCCACGCTTGGTGAACGGCGGCAACGCGCGGTCGCGTTCGGAGATGACGGCCGGCGCAGCCGGCCACGCGATCGCCAGCTCCGGGCTGTCGAAGGCGATGCCGCGCGCCGCTTCCGGATGATAGCGCTCGGAGAGCAGGTAGTGGAATTCGGTATCGTCGGCCAGCGTTTGATAGCCGTGCGCGATGCCCGCCGGCACGTACAGGCCGGCAGACGCCTCGTCCGACAAATCGAAGCCCGCCCATTGCCCGAAGGTCGCCGATTCGGGGCGCACGTCGACCAGCACGTCGAAGGCCGCGCCGCGAATGCAGCGGATGACTTTGGTTTCGGCGTACGGTTCGCTCTGCCAGTGCAATCCGCGAATGGTCCCGCGGCGCGCGTTGCGTGCTTGCGCGTGATGCGGAAACGCCGTACACAAACCGCGCGCGGCGAACGCATCCTCGTCGTACACGCGCACGAACCAGCCGCGCTCGTCGGCGACCGGATCGTAGCCGATCGAGAGCACGCCCGCGAGCGCCGTCGGCGCGAACGTCATCGTCATGGCAGGTCGAAGAACGTTTCGCTCAACCGGCGCTTGCGCGGCCGGACGATCAGATCGGGCGACGTGCCGGCAACGACGCTCTCGGCCGGAATATCGGCGTTGCGCAGCGCGGCGTTGGCCGCCACGACGGTGCGGTCGCCGATCGTCGTGGCGCCGGCGATCAGCGCGCCGCCGTAGACGATGACGCCCTCGCCGATCACCGGCGTGCGGTCGCCGTCCACGCCGAACGTGACGTTCTGGGTGACGAGCAAGTAGTTGCCGTAGGTACCGCGACCGATCACCGTACCCAGCGCGTGGTTGAGGAACATCACCGGCGGCAGCACGGTATCGTAGAGACAAAAGAACCCGTTGAGCGCCTTGTTCAAGAGAAACAGCTTCTTCGCCAGCGTGACGTCGCCGGCGACGAACGCGCTGTTGGACGCGTAGTAGAGGAACATCGTGTACTGATCGCCGTGCAGGTGATCGAAGACCGTGGTGTCCGCGTCGCCGAACGCGGGATGCCGGATGTGCGCGAAGCAGTGCCGGGCGCGCTCCGCGGCGGCCGCCACGACATCGCCCGCGTCGACCGGCGTGCCGTCGGGAAAGAGCGCTTGGAGCTGCGCCCGAACGTACGCCGTCAGTGCCGGCCCATCGAGCGAGCGCCGAAAGTCTTTGCGTTTAGGTGCCGGCAAGCAATTCCAGTCCGTTCGCCGCCTGCAGCAGCTGGGCCATCCCGGCCGGCGTCATGGCCGCGTCGCGACCGCGCTCGAGGGCCGCCAGCAAATTCCGCAGATACGCATCGCGCTCGATGCGCACTGCCGGATCGGAGGTCTGAAACGCGGCGTAGACCGCGTTCGCCACGCCGGGGAGCACCGCGTACTGGTCGTACACCTCGCCCGTTCCCGCGGCGAGGTGCAGCACCACCGGCGAATCGGCGGCGACGAACGGAAACTGCAGCTGGATCCGCAGCAGAAACTCCCAGACCGAGAACGCCGGCAACCGCTCGTTGAACGGCTGCGCGCGGTCGACGGCGGTGCGCGTGAAGACCAGCGCTTCGGGCGGCCCGAACGGCGCGATGAACGACAGCCGCGTCTCGGTCGGCGGCATGAAGAGGTTGTCGTGGCGCACGAACGGCGGCGCGCCGGGTTCGGTCGCGCCGTGGATCACCACCACGGACGGCGTCCGCACGACCAGCGCCGCGGTGTCGTTCAACGCGGCCACCGCGCGTTCGAAATGTTGGGGCAGCAGTTCGGTGCCGGCGCGCAGCACGATGAAGCAGTCGCCGGATGCGACGCGCAGGGCCGTGTTGATGGCGTGTGCTTCGCCGAGCATGCCGATCAGGCGCATTCCGTGAATGCGTCCCTGCGGATCGAGAAATGCGCCCAGCGGGGCCAGCGATTGGCTCGTGTCCTGCAGCACGATCGCATCCCAATCGCCGTACGTCTGCGCCGCCAGCGACCGCAGCGTGATCTCGAGCGCGCTGAT
>DASYOE010000009.1:0-1800 GCA_036008105.1 Candidatus Lustribacter sp.
GTCGGCAACACGACAAAAGCCGTCACCAAAGGCTACGCGATCGGCTCGGCCGGACTCGCGGCCGTCGTGCTGTTCGCCTCGTTCGTCACCGAGCTCAGCGACCGGTGCAAGGCCGATACCAGCCTCGCGTGCTCGACCACCGCGATCACGTTCGGTTTGCAAGACCCGTACGTGCTGTGCGGCCTCTTGATCGGCGGCATGCTGCCGTATCTGTTCTCCTCGCTCTCGATGGAATCGGTCGGCCGCGCGGCCGGCTCGGTCGTCGAGGAAGTGCGGCGCCAGTTCCGCGAGATGCCCGGCATCATGGACGGCACGCAGAAGCCCGACTACGGCACCACCGTCGACATCGTCACCAAAGCGGCGCTCAAGGAAATGGTCATACCGGCCCTCATTCCGGTCGGCGTTCCGATTCTGGTCGTGCTGCTCGGATTCGTGCTGCCGAACAACGGCGGCGCGAAGATGATGGGCGGCGTGTTGCTCGGCGCGATCGTCACCGGCCTGTTCCTCGCCTTGTCGATGACCAGCGGCGGCGGCGCGTGGGATAACGCCAAGAAGTACATCGAGGACGGTCACTACGGCGGTAAGGGTTCCCCCGCGCACGCCGCGGCCGTCACCGGCGACACGGTCGGCGATCCGTACAAAGATACGGCCGGACCGGCCATCAACCCGATGATCAAGGTCCTGAACATCGTCGCGCTGCTGCTGGTCGGCTTCCTCGTCCACTAGCCGCTAGCCATATAGGGGAAGGCGGCGGCCTTTTCACGTGCCGAACATTGGGCACATGGAGGCCGCCACCGTTCTCCTGATGTTGGTGCCGATCGCCGTCGCCGTGGCGGTGTTTTTCGGCATCCGGGCGATGCGCGCGCGCCATGCGCCCGCACTCGAACCCGCCGCGCCGGCGCGGCCGGCGGTGCCGGTGTTGCAAGGCGCCCTGCTGCCGGCGAATCCGCCGATCGTCGACGGCTTACGCTTATCGTGGTCGTACGTCGCCGCAACGCTGCCCGGCATGGGCGGCGGCGACTTCTACGATGCCTTCTATCTCGACGACGGCACGCTCGCCGTCGCGATCGGCGATGCCGACGGGCACGGCCTCACCGCCACGGTCACGATGAACGTGGTGCGCCAAGCGATTCGCGGATCGCTGATCGACGGCGCCAAACCGGCCGATGCGCTGCGTCGCGCCAACCGCGTCTTACTGCGTAGCGAACACCCCGGCGTCGTCACCGCACTCGTCGGCCTCATCGATCCGTCCACGCTACAGTTCCGCTACGCGTCGGCCGGCCACCCCGAACCGCTGCTCGCCATCGCCGACGAAACCTGTTCGCCGTTACCCGGTGAAGGTTCGGGCATCGCGCTGGGCGTCGTGCCGCATCACGTGACGAGCGAACACGTCGTCGCGATCCCGGTCGATGCGGTCCTCGCGCTCTACACCGACGGCTGCCTGCACTCCGGTGCGGGCGATGCCGGCGGTGCGAGCGTGCTGGCCGAAGCGCTCGTGCAAGCGCGCATGCTCGCGCCGAGCAAGCCGGCCCTGATCATCGACCGCGCGATCTTCGGCGAACAAGAGCGGGGCGACGACGCGACGATCATCACGATCACGCCCGAAGCGCAACTCGCGCATCTCGACGTCCGGCTGCCGGCCGAGGGCGCGAGCGCGGCGCTGGCGCGCACCGCGCTGCGGCGCTATCTCGCGACCACCGGTCTCGGCGAGCGCCGCAGTTTCGACGCGCTCGTCGCGGCCGGCGAAGCGGTTGCCAACGCGATCGAACACGCCTACGATCGCCGGCCCAATCAGACGTT
>DASYOE010000010.1:0-2851 GCA_036008105.1 Candidatus Lustribacter sp.
CGCGTCGAACGCGGCGGCCGGGTCGTCTACGAGCGCGCCGCCGGCACGCTGCGCGATGACGGCGGCGGCCCCGTCTACGTCGACACGCGCTTCGATCTGGCGTCGCTCACGAAGGTGTTCGTTGCGACGGTGGCGCTGGCATTGGTGGCGCGCGGCGAGCTGACGCTCGACGAGCCGTTGCATGGATCGATCACGCTGCGGATGATTCTCGCACACAACGGCGGCTTTCGCAGCGGCGCCGACTTTCGCACGCTGTTCGACGAGCACATCGAGACGTTCGCGCTGCGCGAGCCGCTGGTGGCTGCACCGGGCGAGCGGGTGGTGTACAGCGATCTCGGCTTTCTCGCGCTCGGCGCGCTGCTCGCGCAACGCACCGGCACGCCGCTGGAAACGCTGGTCGAGCGCGAATTACGCGCGCTCGGCAGCCGCCGTGTCACGTTCGCGCGGCGTGTGCGCGGCGAAGCGGTTCCCGCAACCGAACGCGATGCGTGGCGCGGGCTCGTCCAAGGCCGTGTGCACGACGAGAAGGCCGCACTCGCGGGCGGCGTCGCCGGCCACGCGGGGCTGTTTGGAGACGCGCAGGACGTCGCTCGCCTCGGCGAGTGGTATCTCGGTCCGCGGTTCGGCCGGCCCTCCCCGTTGCCCGCGGCGCTCGCCGCACTGGCCACGTCCGAAGCGGCGCCCGATCCGGTGTTGCGCCGCGGTTTGGGCTGGGCACTGAAGACCAGCGACGAGAACTCGTGCGGCGCGCGGATGTCGCTTGACGCGTTCGGTCACACCGGTTTCACCGGCACGTGCATGTGGGTCGATCCGGTGCGCGATCTCAACGTCGTCGTGCTGACCAACGCCGTCCATTACGGGCGGCACGACCTGCGCGACGTGCGGGCGAGCCTGTGCGATGCCGCGATTGCGGCGTTCGCTCCCGAGGGGGTGCCGGCGTGATCGCCGTCGGTCTGATGTCGGGCACGTCGCTCGACGGCATCGATGCCGTGCGCGTCGCGCTGCATCCGCGAGAGCGCGGTTACGGCGTCGAAACGCTCGCGTTCAAGACGCTACCGTTCGACGCAGCGCTGCGGACCCGGATCATCGCGGCGTATCCGCCTGCGCAGCTCGACGCCCTCGCTGTCTCGGCCTTGCACGCCGACGTCGGCAGCGCGCTCGCACGCGCCGCACTCGCCGCCGGCGCGGGCGAAGCGGCCTTCGTCGCCTCGCACGGCTTGACGCTCGCGCACGCCGGCGACGCGCACCACACGCTGCAGATCGGCGATGCGTTTCGCATTCGCGAATCCACCGGACGCACCGTGATCTATGACTTTCGCAGCGCCGACACCGCCGCCGGCGGGAGCGGCGCGCCGCTGGTTCCGTACGTCGACGCGCTGCTGCTCGCGCATCCGGCGGAGACGCGCGTCGCGCTCAACCTCGGCGGGATCGCCAACCTCACCGTCTTGCCGCCGGGTGCGGCGCCCGACGACGTGACGGCGTTCGATTGCGGTCCGGCCAATTTGCCGATCGATATCTACGTCGATCTGCGCACGGCGGGGAAGGTACGCTTCGACCGGGCCGGCGCGTTCGCGCGCGAGGGCGTGCCGGACGAGATGCTGCTCGGCGAGCTCATCGCCGATCCCTACTTCGCGCGGCGGCCACCCAAGACGACCGGTCGCGAACAGTTCGGCGCGGCGTTCGTCGCGCGCCACCGCGCGGTGCTGGACGCGCTGACGTTTCCCGACGCGGTGCGCACGCTGACCGAATTGACGATTCGCACGGTCGCGGCGGCGATCCGCCGCGCCGCACCCGCGGCGGCACGCACGATCGTCAGCGGCGGCGGCGCGCACAACCTCGCGATCATCGACGGATTGCGTGCCGCATTGCCCGGCGCGGTCGAGACGTCGGCGGCATACGGCATCGATCCCGACGCGAAGGAAGCGATCGCGTTCGCGCTCTTGGGGTACGAGACGTTGCGCGAGCGGCCCGCCGGCCTGCCGCATGTCACCGGCGCGCGCGGACCGCGAGTGCTGGGCGCCATCGCTCCGGCGGGGCTCGCGGCATTGATCGCCCAGGTGCGTGCGGAAGAGACCCGAGATGAGTGACAATGAGTGATGTAGTGGCGGTCGGCGTCGACGCCGGCGGAACGACGACACGCGCGGCCGTTTCGGAGAACGGCGCGGCCGCCGGAAGCGCGGAGGGCCCCGGGGCGAATGCCACCACCCTCGGCGTCGACGACGCGGCCGACGCGATCGTCAGCGTGGTCCGCAAGGCCCTCGAGCACCGCCGGCCCGCCGCGATCGTCATCGGCGCGGCCGGTGCCGGCCGTTCGAGCGTCGCCGGCACGCTGGAGTCGCTGGTGGGCAGCGCGTTCGCCGATTGCCGGGTGCTGGCGGGCGACGACGCCGCGATCGCCTTGCGCGCAGCCATCCCGCAGGGACCGGGGATCGTCGTGATCGGCGGCACCGGGTCGATTGCATATGCGGAAAACGGTGAGCGTCAAGCGCGCGTCGGGGGGCTCGGCTCCCTGGCCGGCGATGAGGGCTCGGCATTCTCGATCGGGATGGCCGCGGTGCGTTTGTACGGGCGGGTGCTCGACGGCCGAGCCCGCGCCGACGAGACGACCGAAGTGGTGCGGCATGCGCTCGACGCACCGGATCGCGATGCGTATATCGCGGCGCTGTACGACGTGCCGCTGGTGCCGGCGACGATCGCCGCACTCGCGCCGGACATCATCGCGCTGGCGGGCTCGGGCAATCGCGTCGCGACGAAGATCGTGCAACAAGCGGCAACCGATTTGGGCGATCTCATCCGCAGCGCCGCGAAGGCCGTGGATCTCACCGACGCGTCACCTGCCGTTGCGCTCGCC
>DASYOE010000011.1:0-27814 GCA_036008105.1 Candidatus Lustribacter sp.
CCCGGACCGGCATGCTACGGCCGCGGCGACAAACCGACGGTCACCGATGCCAACGTCGTGCTCGGCCGGCTCAACCCGCAGGCGCTCTTGGGCGGGACGTTTCCGATCGACGCCGCGCGGTCGCACGCGGCCGTGGCGAGCGTGTCGGCGCCGCTCGGCGGCGACGTCGAGCGAACGGCGGCCGGAATCGTCGCGTTGGCCGACGCCGAGATGGCCAAGGTACTGCGCATCGTGTCGGTCGAGCGCGGCCTCGATCCGCGCGACTTCACGCTGATGGCGTTCGGCGGCGGCGGGCCCTTGCACGCGTGCGCCCTCGGCGCCGATCTCGGGATGTGGCGGGTGATCGTCCCCAGCCGCCCGGGCCTCTTTAGCGCGATCGGGCTGCTGGCCGCGGACGTTCGCGTGTCGCTCTCGCGGTCGCTGGTCGCGCCGCTGGATGCCGATACGTTCGCGCGGGCACGCGCGGTCGCGGCGGAACTCGGTGCGGCTGCGAGCGCCGAATTGCGCGAACACGGCACGGACCTTGGCGGTCTGCGCACGATCGTCGAAGCCGATTTGCGCTATACGGGGCAGTCGTTCGATCTCACGATCCCCTTCACCGGCGACGCGACTTCGCTGGCGGACGCCTTTCACGCGCGCCACCAACGCCGCTACGGCTACGCCGTGCCCGAGGAACGCGTCGAGATCGCGACGGTGCGGGTGACGGCGGTCGCCATGCCGGGCAGCGGCCCCGCGGAACGCGCCGCGGCGAACGCCGATCTTTCCGCCGCGCGCATCGGCACGCGCCGCGCTTGGGATAACGGGGCGTTCGCCGGCGCGGCGTTGTACGAACGCGAACGACTGCCGGCGAACGCAACGTTCGACGGCCCCGCCATCGTCGAACAGTACGACACGACGACGTGGATCCCGAACGGCTGGCGCGCGAGCGCGAGCGGCGGCGGGGACCTGGTCTTGGAGCGGCAATAGCGCAGCATGCTCGCACTGCGGTCGTTTCAGATCTTCGGCGCGCATTGGACGGCCATCGCGCGAGCGTATCTGGCGCCGCTGGGTCTCGCGATCGGCGTTTTCGGCGCGGCATATCTCGTGCTCAGCGTGGTCGCCGAGGCGTCGCGGCAGAACCTCACGTTGATCGCCTTCGTCCTCGGCGCAATCGGTGGAGCGCTGATCGCGCCGCTGGTCGTTACGTCGCTGCTGCTGGCCGTCGCGAACGCGCTGTGGGAAGAGGTTCCGTTTCCGGCGAGCTTTTCGATCTCGATTGGTTTATGGCCCGAGCAGGCCAAAGTCGTGATTCCGTCATTTTTCGCGTCCGGCGTCGTCCTCGTCATCGGCCAGGCGGTGTGGGTGACGACCGTTGTCCCCGCCGGCAAACCGGTACTGGAAACGATCGGCCTCATTCTGGTCGTGCTGTGCTATGCCGGGTCGGCGGTGCTGGCGTTTCTCGGCACGCTCGCGGCATCGTTTGTCGCGGTTGAGGAAACCGCACCGGCCGCGGCGTTCGTCAAGGCGTTCGATCTGCTGCTCGTGCGCAACGCCGGTGCCGGGATCTCGGCTGCGGTCATGTACGGGGTGCTGCTGCTGGGCCTGCCGGTGCTGACCGAGAGCGCGATCGCGTGGCTGGCGCAAGCGGTGAACTTGCCGCTGCTGGTGCTGTTGAATGTCGTCGTTCCGTTGGTGTACTCGGCGATCGGCGTCACGTTCGCGCTGCTCTTCGCGGAACGGGACCTTCTGGCGTGAGCGACGTCGATCCGATCACCGCGGAGATCATCGTCTCCGGACTGTTGTACGCGAGCGAAGAGATGGGGATCGCGGTGCGCAACGCCGCGTACTCGCCGAACATCAAGGAGCGGCTGGATCACTCGTGCGCGATCTTCGACGCGCAACTTCAGCTGGTCGCGCAGGCCGAACACATTCCGGTGCATCTTGGCTCGCTGCCGTGGGGTTTGCGGCGCACCTTGGAATGGCTCGCGGCGAGCGGTGAAGCGATGCATCCGGGCGACCAATGGGTCGTCAACGATCCGTATCTCTCGGGCACCCACCTCAACGACGTGACCGTGATCCGGCCGATCTTCGTCGACGGCGTGATCTTCGCGTACGCCGCGAACAAAGCGCACCACGCCGACGTGGGCGGGATGGTCCCCGGCTCGATGCCGCCCGAAGCGCGCGACCTGTTCGCCGAAGGGTTCGTCATGCCGCCGACGCGGCTGATGCGCGACGATGTCGTGGTGAGCGAGACGGTGGACTTCTTTCGCAACAATTCGCGCACGCCCGCGACGCGCAGCGGCGATCTGCGCGCGCAACTGGCGGGCAACGTCACCGGCGAGCGGCGCGTGCGCGAGCTGGTCGAGCGTTACGGTGCCCCGACCGTGGCCGCGGCTATCGCTAAAGCGATCGCCGACGGCGAGGCCCGGATGCGTGCCGCGCTGCGCGCCTTTCCCGATGGAATCGTCGACGCGAGCGACGTGATGGAAGACCAAGCCGGCGCGCCGACGATCGTGCTCCGTTTACGGTTGGAAAAGCGCGGCGACCGGATGGTGCTCGATTACAGCGGCACGTCGCCGCAGCTGCCGCTGCCGCTCAACGCGGTGTACGGCGTGACGCTCTCGGGGGTGTACTACGCGATCCGCGCGTTGCTGGCGCCCGACATCCCGATGAACGACGGTGTCTTCCGGCCGATCGAGGTCAACGTGCCCGAAGGCACGCTGCTCAACCCGCACCGGCCGGCGGCGGTCTCCGCGGGCAACGTCGAGACCTCGATGCGCAACGCCGACCTGGTGCTCGCGGCGCTGGGCGTGCTGGCGCCGGAACGCGTGCCGGCGCAAAGCGGCGGTTCGATGAACAACGTGATGATGGGCGGGATCGACGAGCGCGGCGCGCCGTGGGCGTTCTACGAAACGAACGGCTGCGGTATGGGTGCGCGGCCCGATGCCGACGGCGTCGATGCGATCCAGGCGCACATGACCAACACGCTCAACACGCCGATCGAAGTGCTCGAGCGAACGTTTCCGCTGCGCGTCACGCGGTACGAGTTCGCCGAGGGGAGCGCAGGGCGCGGGCGGTATCGTGGTGGCATGGGACTCATTCGCGCGCTTCAAGCGCGCTGCGACAACGTCACAATCTCGCTGCTGGCCGAGCGCCACACCGTCCACCCGCACGGTAGCGCCGGTGGCGGCGACGGCGCGACGGGCCGGCACACGTTGGTGACAAACGACGGCGAAACGCGCCCGGTACCGGCCAAGGTGACGCTGCGCTTGAACGCCGGCGAAACGTTGATCGTGCAAACGGCCGGCGGCGGCGGATACGGGACGCCCTGATGCAGCCGACGATCGTTCCCGGCGTGGCGACGTGGTCGCGTTGGCAAGCGGATCGCGCGATGTTCTTCAACGCCTGGTTTGTCGCCGGCGACGGCGGCAACTTCGTCGTCGATCCGCTGGAGCCGGATGCCGATGACCTGGCGTTCGTCGACGAGCGCGGGCTCGCCGCCGTCGTCGTCACCAACCGCGACCACGAACGCGCCGCGACCACGTTCGCGCAGCGCTACGGCGTGCCGGTCATCGCATCGAAGCCGGATGCGACCGAGATGAGCGTCGCGGTGACGAAAACCGTCGCCCACGGCGAGAAGGTGTTCGGCTGGCGCGTGATCGGCTTCGACGGCCTCAAGACGGCGGGTGAGTTCGCGTTGTACCATTCGGCCAGCGGCAGCGCGATCACCGGCGACGCGTTGTGGGGCGTGCCGGCCGGCGCCGTACGTTTGATGCCCGACGAGAAGCTCGCCGATCCGGCCCGCGCCGCGCTCTCCATACGCGCGCTGCTGAGCGTGAACGTGCGGCATCTGCTCGTCGGCGACGGCATGCCGGTATTTCACCGGGGCTGGGAGGCGCTCAACGCGATGCTCGACGCGCGCGACGGCGTGTTGACGCGGCGCGTCAACCTCGACGAGCTGCGGTACCGGCGTGAGATCGGCCCCGGCACGTACACGTGCGAGGATGCCGAGATCGGCCGGCTGATCGGTGCGAGCAAACTCGGCTATCGCGTCGCGCGGCTTGCGCCCGGCGAAGCGTTCTGCCCGTATCACTCGCATATCGTCGAAGAGGAAGCCTACATCGTGTGGGACGGCACGCCGACGCTGCGCACGCCGAGCGGCACCTTCGTGCTGCGAAGGGGCGACGTCGTCGCGTTTCCGGTCGGGTCAGCCGGCGCTCACCGGCTGCACAACGACGGCCCCGAGACGTCGACCGTGCTGATGTTTTCCAACACGAGCCGCGAGGAAGCGGAAGCGTGCTTCTATCCGGACTCGCGCAAGGTGCTGGTGGAACTCGGCGACGAGCGCGTGCTCGTGCGCGCTGAACCACAGCTCGATTACTACGATGGCGAATAGCGCGCGCGTGCGCGTTGCGCTCGCGGCACTGCTGTGCCTCGCGCTCGCGTCACCGGTTTCGGCTGCGGCGCTGCCGCGCCCAACGCACGTCGTGGTGGTGATCGAAGAGAACCACACGCTGGCGCAGATCGTCGCGAGCGGCAACGCGCCGTACCTCGCCACCGTGGCGCGCAGCGGGGCGCTGTTCACGCACGCCTACGGCGTGACGCATCCGAGTCAACCCAACTACTTCGCGCTGCTATCCGGCCGCACGAACGACAACGGCGACGGCTGTCCGGCGCGCGGCGTTCCGGCCGGCGCGCCGAACCTCGCGAGCGAGCTGCTCGCTGCCGGGTTCACGTTCGGCGCGTATTCCGAAGCGTTGCCGGTGCGCGGCTTCATGGGGTGCGCGGCCGGAACGTATGCCCAAAAGCACGCGCCGTGGACGCACTTCACGAACATCCCGCAGCGGTCGCACGCGCCGTTGGACGCGCTGACCGCGTTCGACGCGCTGCCGACGTTGGCGTTCATCGTGCCCGACGTCGACGACGACATGCACGACGGAACCGTCAAGGAAGGCGACGACTGGGCGCAGCTCCACCTGACACCGTTATTGCGCTGGGCCGCGACCCACAACACGCTGGTCGTGTTTACCTGGGACGAAGGGTTCGACGCCGTCAACTCGATCCCGACGATGTTCGTCGGACCGATGGTGCGCGCCGGAACGTACGCGGAACGCATCGATCACTTCCGCGTGTTGCGCACCCTCGAAGACCTCTACGGCCTCACCCCCACCGGTCGCGCCGCCCGCGTCGCGCCGATCACCGATATCTGGCGCTAGCTGTGTCCGGCCGCGACGTTGCTCAAGGCTTGATTAAATCTCGTTAATGCGGAGTAGCGGTGGATTTCGAGCAAGTTGGCCGAGTCGCCGGCGCTGCCCCAGTCTTCGATGAACGCGAGCTCGTAGCCGTTGGCGGCGGCGAGCCGCTCCAGCCGCGCGTCGTAATTGTCCTCGGGATAGACGAGCGCGTAGATGGTGTGACCGAGGTGGTACTGCAGCGACGAGCGCGAGAGCGTCAGCTCGTGAACGACGTCCCGGTCGCTTAACACGCGCAGGTCGGGCGGATGGTTCGCGGTTAGGCTTTGGATCGTCATGAGGCCGCTGCGCGACATCTCGAGCAGCTGCGGCCAGGTCGTGTGGCGCTTCCCGTGCGTCGTCGTGCCGACGAAGTTCGAGTGCACGAACATCGTGGCCGGAAAACGATACTGCCGCAGCAAGGGGAAGGCGTTTTCGTAGATGCCGTGTCCGTTGTCGTCGAAGGTTAAGGCGAGCGGCTTGCTCGGTAGCGGCGCACCGTGCTCGAGATGTTCGCGCAGCGCTTCGAGCGTGACCACGTGGTAGCCGCCGTGCGCGATCGCCGCGAGCTGCGTTTTGAAGGTATCGAGCGGCGTGTCGAACCAAAGTTCTTTCGCCGGAACGACGTCGTGCCATACGATGACGGCGACGTACGGCGTTCGACCAGCGGAAGCGACTTGCGGGAGCCCATCGTTCGCTCCCCACACCGGTACTGCGGCCACCATGAAGCAAACGAAAGCAATCCAGGCGAGGAAGCGGGTGACCATCAAGAGCGGTGTTGCTTCGGCGAGGCCGGCGTTCCCTCGGCCCACGTTGCGCCGCGTCCTGCTCATCGCCGGTTGCGTCCTGTTGTTCGCGATCGCGTTGTTCGTCGCCGCGTACGATACGATCGAGAAGATCGTGCTCGAACGCGCGCTCGCCGGCGCCTTCGGCGGCGACGCTTCGATCGCGAGCCTGCGCCGCGAAGACGGCCTGACGATTGCCGAAGGCGTAAGCGTGCAAACGGCCGCCGGCTCGGCGACGCTCACGGCCGAACGGATCGCCTATGCGGTGACCGGCGACGTGTGGGACGTTCGCCCAACCGGACTGCATCTGACGATCGCGGTCGACCGCGTGCTGGGCGACGAGCTTGCCGGGGCGGCGAACGCCGCGCACGTCCTAGGCGTGGGCCGGCTGCAGTTGCACCTGACGAATGCATCCGTCACGTTAACGCGCGGTGCGGGTGAGGGGCCGAAGCTCGAAGTCGCCGGCCTCGACGGTACGCTCGAAGCGGCCCAGCGCGTCACCTACGATCTGCAAGGCAACGTGATCGCCGCGACCGGTGCGTATCCGTTCCGCGCCAACGCCGTCGCCGACACGTCCGGTGTCGACGATCATTGGACCGCGCCCGCGCTGCCGGCCGCGCCGTTTGCCGCACTGCTCGGTTCGTCCGATCTGACCGTGAGCGACGGCGTCGCGCGCAACGTTGCATTCAGTTTTGCCGCCGGAGCGCGCGGCACGTTCACCCTCGACGGCGTGCGCGCCGCGATTGCCGGGCACGACGTACGCGCGCTCGCGGGTCCGGTGACGATCGTCGGTGACGGCGTGGGCAGCAGCGGACTCGACGCGCAGCTCGACGACGGCACGCCGGTGGCTGCCGTCGGCGAAGTGCATGACGGCGTCGATTGGGGCCGGATCCTGCGCTCGGGAACGCGCGATCTGCATGCGCTCACGCGGATGTTCGCGCTGATCGCCGCGCAGCCGAACCTGCGCTGGATGAACGTCGAGACGACCGCGCCGGGGATCACCTTCGGGCAGTACGCGATGACGACGCAGGCCATCCCGCACGTCGTGCAGTTGATCGGCGTGGATCCGAACGAACCGACGCTGCACTTCGACACCGCGCTCTCCCACGACCACGTGATCTCCGGCGGCGAACGCACGTCGGATCTGGCGCTGCGCACGAAAGCCGTGGCCGGCGCAAACGGCGACTACTTCGATATCGGCCGCACGTACGAACCGCAGGGCTTGCTGATGAAGTCGGGCGTGCTCTTTCACGGACCGACCGATCACGAAGCGGTCGTTTTTGATCGCAGCAACCACCCGACGTTCGCGCGCTTTCACTTGCGCGCCGGGGTCACCGACGGCACACGCAGCTATGCGGTCTCGCTCTTCAATTCGTGGCCGACGCGCGATGCCACGTTGATCACGCCCGACTACGGCAAGCTCTTGCCGGCCGCGCCGAGCGTCACGTTCGCCGCCCTGCAACCACTGGGCGCCGGAAAGTATCGCGTCCGCTCGTTGCAGCGCGCGACGAGCGCCGTTCCGGTCACCTGGGGCATCGGGTTCAGCGATCTAGAGCGCGAACCGTTGCCGCGCGTGGGCGACGTCCTCGACGTGAGCTACGCGCTCGATCCGCCGGTGCCCGGTGCGGTCGCCGGAATCGGCTCCGGTCCGCTGCTGCTGAAAGACGGCGCCTGGTACGAAGATACCCATGCGCCCGCACCGGATGAACGCAACGTGCAATGGCCGGTGATCGCGATCGGCACGATGCCCGACGGCACGCTGATGTTCGCCGCCGTCGACGGCCGTCACCCGGAGCGCTCGATCGGCATGACGCGCCCCGAGTTCGCCGAGCTGTTGCGCGGCTACGGCATGATCGATGCGATGGCGCTCGACTCAGGTGGATCGGTCACGCTGGTCTCGCGCGCGCCGGGTAACAGCGCGACCACCGTGCGCAACGTGCCGTCGGACTTCGATGCTGAGCGCTACGTCACCGACGCGCTATTCGTCTACAGCTCGGCCCCGCTGGGCACGATCGTTACCGCGCCGCGCCCGCACGTCGAACCGACCCCGCTCGGCCGGCCATGATTGCGTTACCGCTGCAGCTAGCGCCGCCGCCGCCGTTTCCGCTCGTCGTCGCGCAGTGGTCGGTGCCCGAAGACGTGGCGCCGGGAATTCGCCGCACCGACTACCGGCTCACGACGAACGCCGGACCGCTCGTAATCCACGTCGTCGCGATCGACACGCACGATCCGACCGTGCGCTTGGGCGCCGCCGTCGCGCGCGATCGCATGATCTCGAGCGGTGAGACGGTGTCGTCGATGGCGGCGCGCACCGGTGCGGTCGCCGGCATCAATGCCGACTACTTCGACATCGGCAACACGAATCAACCGCTCAACGTCGTCGTGCGCGACGGCGCGGTGTTGCGCACGCCCTCGAAGCGCGTCGCCATCGACGTGAGCAACAGCGGCGACGTCGGCATCGGGTATTTCGGCTTCACCGGCAACGTGGCGTACGGAACGGCGCAAATTCCGCTGACCGGTGTGAACGAGTGGCCGCCGAACGGCGGCGCGACCCTGCTCACGCCGGCCTACGGCGCGCTCGCGGCGACGCCGAACGTCGTCGTCGCGGCACTCGAACCCGTCGACACCGTCGCCGGAACGCCGGGAACGTATCGCGTCAGTGCGGTCGGAGCGCCGCCGCCGGGACCGGTCACCGGGTATCTGCTCGGATTCGGTCCGGCCGCGCAGGCGCTCGCGCCGCCGCCGAACGCCGGTGATACCGTGACGCTCGCGTTCGATACGACGCCCGGCGCCGCGGCGTTGAACGCCGCCGTGGGCGGCGGACCGCTGCTGGTGGCCGGCGGCGCGCCGGCCGACGATCCGTTCAGCCCCGCGCCCGAAGAACGCGACGTGCGTTTTCCGGTCGCGGGCGCCGCGCTCGAGCCGGACGGCACGCTGTTGCTGATCGTCGTCGACGGGCGCAAAGCGGCGGTCTCGATCGGCCTCACGCGACCGGAGTTCGGTGCGCTGATGCGCGGCTTCGGCGCGACGAGCGGAATGGCGTTCGATTCGGGCGGTTCGGCCACGCTGGTTGCGCGCGAGCTCGGTACCGCGGGCGCGAGCGTGCTCAACGATCCGAGCGACGGACGCGAGCGCCCGGTGGCCGACGCGCTGCTGGCCTACAGCGACGCGCCGAGCGGGCTGCACCCGCGGCTCGTCGTGCGGCCCGCCGCGTTCGTCGCCTATCGCGGCGCCCGCGTTGCGCTGCGCGGCGCGATCGTCGACGACGGCGATCATCTGTTGCGCGCGGCCACCGTCGCGCCGCTCGATACGAGCTTGGAGCTCGGTCCGCACGTCGCGAACGTGCGCGTCCCCGACGGTAACGGCGACACGTTGACGGCGGCGGTGCCGTATCAAACCGTCGATCGCGTGGCGGCCTTGAGCATCGCTCCCGATCGCCCAAATCCCGCGCGCGGCGTGATGCTCGCGCTGACGGCATCGGCGGCCGATGCGCGCGGCGCGCCGATCTTCCTCGGCGACGCGCCGGTGCGCTGGCTGCTGGGCACGCGCGCTGCGCTCGGCGCGCACGTCGCGTACGATACGCAGGGCGGCGACGCGACGGTCACGGCCCAGCTCGGTGCGGCGACCGCTACGACGTTGATTCGCGTCGGCGACCACACCGTCGCCGTCCCGGCGTACGCCGAAACGGCACTGCCATACGATTTTACCGGCACCGCAAAAGCGGCATACGCGAACGCGATCATCGCGCTGCCGGACGAACCGGTGCGGCTGAGCCTCGAGGTCGACGGCGACGGCAACGGGGTGCCGCTGCGCGCGTCGTTCGTCAACCGCTACGGCGAGAAGCAGGCGCTGACGCTGGCCAAGAGCGTCGACTGGACCGGTTGGCGGCGCATCGCAATCGCGTTGCCGCCCGACCTCAACCCGCCGGTGCGGTTGACGGCGGTCTACGTCGTGCGTTCGCTCGGCGGGCCACCGGTCAGTGCGGCAGGCACGTTGCGTTTCCGCGGCCTTACGGTCGTCATTCCGGGGAGTTCCTGATGCGTCTCATGTGGCTGCTCGCGCTTCTCGCCGGATTGGCTCCCGCTTCGGCCGCCGCCGCGACGGCGGTCCCCGGCGTGCCGGTGCTGATGTACCACATGGTCGACCCGAACACGCCGCCCGGCCCGGTGGGCCGGTCGCTGACGCTCGAACCGGCCGCGTTCGAAGCCCAACTGGCGTGGCTGCGGGCGCACGGGATCCGCACGCTGACGATGAACGATCTCGCCGACGCGCTCCGCCGCGGCGAGCATCCGATCCACGCCGTCGTGCTGACCTTCGACGACGGATACACGGACGGCGCCACCGTCGTCACGCCGCTGCTGCAAAAATACGGCGACCGCGCGAGCTTCTACGTGAGCGCCGGGTTCATCGGTGACGGGCACCACGCGGGCTGGCAGCAGTTGCGGGTGATGCGCGCGGCCGGGATGGAAATCGGTTGCCACGGCACGCGTCACCTCGACCTCTCCAAGGTCGGCCACGTCTCCGCCGAGCACGAGGTCGCCACGTGCGTCGACACGCTCGCGCGGTATCTGGCGCGCCCGACGACGTACGCCTATCCGGCCGGCCGCTGGAACGCGGCCACGCTCGAACTGATGCGGCAGTGGGGAATGAAGGCGGCGCTGACCGAGCGGCCCGGCGTGGTGTCATCGCTCGACCGGCCGTACACCCTGCCGCGGCGTCGCATCGCGCGCGATGCCGGGCTGGCCTCGTTCGCCGCACTTGCCACGCCCTGACAGGCTCGGGATGACATTAGGCCAACACCCCCGGTATGATCGCGGCTTTTCTCGCCGGTGTCCTCGCGATGGCTTCGCCCGCGCCGCCTTGCCCGGGCAGCGACATTTCGGTCACCGATCTGCAGATTAAGGTCATTAAGGGCTCGGCCAAAGCCGCAACCGCGGATCGGCTGCTGATTACCGGCGTGTTCTCGAACATCGGTGCGCTGCCGCAAGAGCCGCACGTCGCGCAGCACGCCGAACTTTTGCGCGACGGCAACGTGGTCGCGAAGCAAACGCTGCCGGCGCTGGGCGCCGGCGTCGTGTATCCGTTGCAATTCCGGATTTTTCGCGAGACCTCGCAGCGCACCGATCCGATCGAAGTGCTGGTGCGCTACGTTCTCGACGATCCCAAGCGCGCGTCGCGCAACAACTGTGCGCGTTCCAACGACAGCCTGACGAAGACGTTCTGATGCGCGTGCGCCTCGAGCGGTGCGGCGCCGACGACCGCACCGTGACGATGCGCGCGAGCGTGACCTTCGACGGCCGCATGACCCGGCTGACCTATCCGACGCGCACCGGTGCGCTGCTGCGCATCGACGGTACGGTCGCGGGCGCCTTCGACGGGAAACACGCGACCCTCGATCTGCCGCCGCTCGACGGAACGCGCGAGCTTACGCTGACCGTCGAGCAGCGCTCTTTGCCGACGTCGGGCCTGCCGTCCGGCGACGGTCTGCGCTGGCGCCGATTGCTCGCGCTGGCCAAGCAACGGCCGCACGAAGAGCTCGGTGTCGGACCGGCGCCCGACGCGTACGGTGCGCTCCCCGGCGCCGGCCCGGGTGATCCGCCGATGCTCGGTCACGCGCACCTCGATGTGGCCTGGTTGTGGACGTACGCGGACACGCGGCGCAAAGCGTTGCGCACGTTTGCCACCGCGGTGCGCCAGCTGACGCTGGACGACCGCTTCACGTACGCTCAGAGCCAACCGCAGCTCTACGCCTGGGTCGAAGCGGACGACGCCGAGCTCTTCGCGCGCATGCGCGAGCACGCCGGCCGCGGCTGGGACGCGAGCGTCGCAACGATGTGGGTCGAACCCGACCTGCACGCACCGTCGGGTGAATCGATCCTGCGGCAGTTCGCGTACGGCGTGCGGTACACGACCGAGAAGCTGGGCGTCGTTCCCGACGTCGTGTGGTTGCCCGACACGTTCGGGTTTCCGAACACGTTGCCGACGCTCGCCGCGCACGCCGGGATGCGCTATTTCGCAACGACGAAGCTGCAGTGGAACGAGACGACGCGCTGGCCGCATCCGCAGTTCTGCTGGTACGGCGACGACGGCTCGCACCTCGTCGCGGCGGTCATCGACCGCTATGACGGTGAGGCGACACCGATTCGCAAGGCGATCGCGCGCGAGCGGCGCGAGATCCTCGTCCACGGGTACGGCGACGGCGGGGGCGGCGTCCTCGACGGCGAGCTGGCGGCCGAAGACCGCGCGACCCGGCCCTGGCAGAGCGCAACGGCGTGGTTCGGCGACGTCGACCGGCGCACGTTGCCGCAATTTACCGGCGAGCTCTATCTCGAAACGCATCGTGGGACCTACACGACGCACCGCGACGTCAAGTCGCGCAACGCCGCGCTCGAGCGGGCGCTCGGAGAAGCGGAAGAGTTGTGCGCGTGGTGCGTTGCGGTGCGCGTGCCGCGCAGTGCGATCGCGCCGCTGCTCGACGATCTGCGCACCGCCTGGACGCTGGTGCTGCGCAACCAGTTTCACGACGTCATCGCCGGCAGCTCGATCGGCGCCGTGTATGCGGATGCGCTGGAGGGGTACGAAAAAGCCGACCGCATCGTCGCGCGCATCATCGCGAGCGCGCGCTCGATCTTGCCGCGGGCCGATATCGTACCGGCACCGGCCGCCCTCGTCGCGCCGGTGGCCGACGGCAACGAGTTCGTGTTCGCCAACGACTACCTGCGCGCGCGCGTGCGGAAAGACGGCACGGTGGTCGAGCTGGCCGGCGTCGACGGACGCAATCTCGCGGCACTCGCGAACGGCCTGATGCTCTACATCGACCGTCCGCGCAGCTGGGATGCCTGGAACCTCGATGTTGCCTACGAGCGGCGACCGCGAAAACTGCGTCCGGGCGGCGCGCACGTCGAGGACGGCGCGTTGATCGTCAAATTGCGCGGCGACGGCACCGCGATCGCGATGCGCGTCGCGCTCGGTTCCGGCGAACCGTACCTGCGCATCGAACTCAACGTGGGCTGGCAGGCGAAGCACCGCATCTTGCGCGCCGAACACCGCTTTGCCATGCATACCGATGAGGTGCGCTTCGGCATGCCGCACGGTTCGCTCGTGCGCACCGCGAAACCGCGCACACCCGCCGAACGCGCGCGCTTCGAAATTCCGGCGCAGCGCTGGGTGCATGCCGGCGATACCGCGTCGGGCGTCGCGATCTTCGCCGCCGACACGTACGGCTGGAGCGCGCTCGCGCTACGCGGCGGCGGGGTGCGCATCGGCACGTCGCTGCTGCGCGCTCCGGTTTGGCCCGATCCGCAGGCCGACCGTGGCGAACACCACATCGCCTATGCGCTCGCGCCGACGGCGGGTGCGACGATCGGTGCGCTCGAGGCCGCTTGGCGCGACTATGCCGAACCCGAACGCGTGCGCTTGTTCACCTGCGACGATCCGGCCGTGCTGGTCGTGGCGACGAAACCGGCCGACGACGGCGACGGCATCATCGTGCGCGTGCGCGAGTGCGACGGCGAAACGCGGCGCGTCGACCTGCGCTGCGGTGGCCGGATGAGCGCTGCGAGCGCGGTCGACGCGTGCGAGCGTCCGATCGCGGGCGAGGCGCGCGTCGACGGCGAACTGCTGTGCTTCGTGTTACCCGCCTTCGCCCTGCGCACGTTCCGCGTTCGTCCCTGAGTCCGTTCTCGTGCGCACGCTCGACACGATCCTGTTCGACCTGGACGACACGTTGCTCGACGATTCGACCGCGTACAAGCGCGCCGCGCGCCGGGTCGCCGACGACGTCGCCGCCGAACGCGGCGTCGATGCGGAACGTTTGACCAATGCGTTCGTCGCCGAAGCCAACGGGTTCTGGAAGAAACTCTCGCAAGAAACGCTCACGCAGCCGATTCACGACGCGCGCACGCAGTTGTGGAGCGACGCGCTCGTTGCGGGCGGCGTGCCGTTCGATGCGGCCCTGGCGCAACGGTGCGCCGACACGTACACGCGCTACCGCGCCGACGTGCTGGAGTTGTTCCCCGGGGCGTTGGACCTCGTGCTGGCGCTGCGCGCGCGGGGCTGCAAACTCGGCATCGTCTCGAACGGCTTCGCCGCCACGCATCACGAGAAGATCGACCGGCTCGACTTGCGCCGGCACGTCGACGCCCTCTTTCTGGCCGACGAGATCGGCATGGTCAAGCCGAATCCCGAGATCTTTCTGCTGGCCTGCCGCACGCTCGGGAGCGAACCGGCCCACACGGCGATGGTCGGCGACCGCTACGACCGCGACATCATCGGCGCCGCCTCGGTCGGCCTGTTCACGGTGCTGATCGACATCCACGCGATCCCGCTCCCCGAGGGGGCGCGACCCCCAGACGTGGTGGTCGACTCGATCGGCGAGGTGCTCGCGGTCCTCCCGTTGTAGGCTCGCCTCGCCCCTTAAGAGGAGGATGCTATGCAAGCTCCGACCGTCGAGAACGTCTTCGCTCGCTCGTGGGATCTGTTGACGCGTAACTGGGTGATCATCGTGCCCGGTGTCGTCGTCGGCTTGCTGGTCGGGATCATCTTGGATCTCTTCTATGTCGGGATGCCGGACGCGTACGGCGATCCGACGACGACCGCGATGACGGTCACCTTCGGATTCGGGCACTTCGTGGTCGGCTTGATCGCCGCCGTGGTGGGCATCGCCGGGTACATCATCACCCAGTGTTACACCGTCGGCATGGCCGGCGCGGCTTGGGCGCGCGGAACGACGACGCTGAGCGATGGATCGCAGGCCGTGCACGACGACGCCGGCAACGTGCTGGTCGCCGGAATCTACCTGCTGCTGACCGCGGTCGTGGCGCTGATTCTCGCGCCGTTCACGTTCTTTCTGTCGGTCTTTGCATTCTATCTGTTTACGCTCTACACGATTGCGGCGGCCGTCGTCGGCAACCGCCGCGGCGCGGACGCGCTGCGCGAATCGTTCAGCATCACGCGTTCGCGCTTCGCCACGACGCTTATCATCGGCGTCGTGCTCGCGGTGCTGCAGATCATCGGCAAGGTGATCGCGGCGGTGTTCGGGTTCGCGCCGCTGCTCGGACCGATCATCTCGGCGATCATCGCGCAGATCGTGGTCGCCTATGCCGTCTTGGTCGTGGTCGGCGAGTACCTCGTCCTCCGGCCTTCCGGAGCAACCGCACCGCCGTAGGAGCCTGTCCTGCGCCGGGTCGAAGGATGCAACGCTCGGACCCCCGGGCGGGTTGAACGAAAGCATGGCGCCGGCATCCACGCACGCCCTTGATTCGATCGTCATCAAGGGCGCGCGCGAACACAACCTCAAGAACATCGACCTCACGCTGCCGCGCAACCGGCTCATCGTGATCACCGGCCTCTCGGGCTCGGGCAAGAGCTCGCTCGCCTTCGACACGATTTACGCCGAGGGTCAGCGCCGGTACGTCGAGTCGCTCTCGTCGTACGCCCGGCAGTTCTTGGGACAGATGGAGAAGCCCGACGTCGATTACATCGAGGGGCTCTCGCCGGCGATTTCGATCGACCAGAAATCGACCTCGCGCAACCCGCGCTCGACGGTCGGCACCGTTACCGAAATCTACGACTACCTGCGGCTGTTGTTTGCGCGCGTCGGCGTGCCGCACTGTTACAAGTGCGGGCGTGAAGTCAGCGCGCAATCGAGCCAGCAGATCGTCGACCAGGTCATGGAGCTGACCGAAGGCACGCGCCTGCAGCTGCTGGCGCCCGTCATCCGCGACCGCAAGGGCGAATACGCCAAGCTGTTCGAGGAGATCGGGAAAGAGGGCTTCGCGCGCGTCCGCATCGACGGCGTCATCCGCGAACTGCGTGAGAAGATCGACCTCGATAAGAAGAAGAAACACACGATCGAGGTCGTCGTCGACCGGCTGGTGATGAAATCGGACATCCGCCAGCGCCTCACCGACTCGATCGAGACGACGCTCCGGCTTTCCAGCGGCATCGTTGCCGTGCTCTATGAAGAACCCGGTTCGAAGAAGCAAAAAGAGCTGACGTTCAGCGAAGCCTTTGCTTGCGCGAGTTGCGGACTCTCGTTCCAGGAACTGGAGCCGCGGCTGTTTTCATTCAACGCACCGTTCGGCGCGTGCCCGTCCTGCAGCGGTCTCGGCGTCAAGGTCGAGATCGATCCCTGGAAAGTGATCCCGGATCGCACGAAGTCGATCGCCGAAGGCGCGATCGTGCCGTGGTCCAAGGCGATCGGGGGCGGCCGCTTCCCGTCGATGAACCCGTACTATCTGCAGCAGGTCGAACGGGTATTGCGCTCGCGGCGCGTCAAGACCACGACGCCGATCGAGAACATGCCCGACGATCTCGTCGACACGATCCTCTACGGCAGCGATAAGGAGCAAAACTTCTCCTACGAATCGCGCAGCGGCCACACGTGGGACTATAAAGCGTCGTTCGAAGGCGTCATCAACAACCTGCAGCGGCGGTTCAACGAGACCTCGAGCGACTACGTCAAGGAAGACATCGAGAAATACATGTCCTCCTCGATCTGCAAAGTCTGCAACGGGGCCCGGCTCAAGCCGGAGGTTCTGGCCGTCACCGTCGCCGGGAAGAACATCAACGACGTCACGACGATGTCGGTTGAGGTCGCGCAGCATTTCTTCGCGACGCTCGAGCCGACCGAACGCGAATACCGGATCGCCCACCAGATCCTCAAGGAGATCCGCGCCCGGCTGGGCTTCCTGGCGAACGTCGGGCTCGGCTATTTGAACCTCTCGCGGTCCGCCACGACGCTGTCGGGCGGTGAGTCGCAGCGCATCCGTCTGGCGACGCAGATCGGCTCGTCGCTGGTCGGCGTGCTCTACATCCTCGACGAACCGTCGATCGGGCTCCACCAGCGCGACAACGACCGGCTGCTCGCGACGTTGCAAACGCTGCGCGACATCGGCAACACGCTGATCATCATCGAACACGACGAGGACACCATGCGCCATGCCGACGTGATCGTCGACATCGGTCCGGGCGCCGGCGCCGAGGGCGGGTACATCCTCTCGGTCGGACCCATCGAGGACATCCTCGCGAATCCGGAATCCCTGACCGGCGCGTACTTGTCGGGCCGGCAATTCATCTCGATTCCGAAAAAGCGGCGCGCGGGGCGCTCCACGCTCGCGGTCAAGAACGCGAAGGCGAACAACCTCAAGGGCCTCGACGTCGACATTCCGCTCGGGACGTTCACCTGCGTGACGGGCGTGAGCGGCAGTGGCAAATCGACGCTGGTCAACGAGGTCGTCGTGAAGGCGCTCAACCAGCACCTCCACCACCAGCCGGCGGGCGGCACGTACGGCAGCGTCAAGGGCGCCGCCGAGCTCGACAAGATGGTCGTGATCGATCAGTCGCCGATCGGCCGCACGCCGCGGTCCAATCCGGCGACCTACACCGGCGCGTTCGATCTGGTGCGCGAGCTGTTCTCGATGACGCCGGAGGCGAAGCTGCGCGGCTACACGCCGGGCCGCTTCTCGTTCAACGTCAAGGGCGGCCGCTGCGAAGCGTGTCAAGGCGACGGCATCATCAAGATCGAGATGCACTTCCTGCCCGACGTGTACGTGCCGTGCGAGGTGTGTAAGGGCAAGCGCTACAACGCGCAGACGCTCGAGGTGAAGTACAAGGGCAAGTCGATCGCCGACATCCTCGAGATGCGCGTCGATGAGGCCGCGGTGCTGTTTGCCGCGATTCCCCGCATCGCCAACAAGCTCAAGACGATCGCCGAGGTCGGTTTGGGCTACATCAAGATGGGTCAGCCCGCGACCCAGCTCTCGGGCGGCGAGGCGCAGCGCATCAAATTGGCGACCGAGCTGTCGAAGCGCGCGACCGGGCGCACGTTCTACGTGCTCGACGAGCCGACGACCGGATTGCACTTCGCCGACATCCACAAGCTGCTCGACGTCTTACAGCGGCTGGTCGCGGTGGGCAATACCGTGCTCGTCATCGAGCACAACCTCGACGTGATCAAGACCGCCGACTACGTGATCGACATGGGGCCCGAAGGCGGCGACCGGGGCGGCACGATCGTCGGCACCGGGACGCCCGAGGAGCTTTCGGCGAACCCCAACTCCTATACCGGCCAGTATCTGAAGGCGGTCCTAGCCGACGAACGGGCCCACGGCATCCACGTCGACGACGCGGCGGTCGCGGCGCGCGAGCAGGCCAATCTGCAAACGCTGGACGATCTGATCGCCGACGGCCGGGTTCCCGTCGAAGCGTAACGAAGGCTTTCCGCATGGCGGCGTTCGCGATGGCGATGCTCGTGTGCTCGGACTTGGCGCGTTCTCGCGCGTTCTATAGCAACGTGCTGAATTTGCGCATCGGGACCGATGCGTCGCCGGATTGGGTAGATTTCGATCTCGGCGACGGCCAGCGCCTCGGCCTCCATCCCGACAGCGAAACGCTGATGGTGCGCCCCGGTTCGCTGCAGCTGGGGTTCAACGTCGATAACGTCGACGCGTTCATCACCGACGCGCGGATGGCCGGGGTGCGGATCCTGCAAGACCCCTACGACCAAAGTTTCGGCCGCGTCGCGGTCATCACCGATCCCGACGGGTACGTGATCCAGGTGTTCTCGCCCAAACATGCCGGTGCCGCGCGCCGCTGAGCGCGCCGCCGCTCTGCGGAAACAGCTCGACGAGGCGAACTACCGCTATCACGTCCTCGACGACCCGCAGATCTCGGACGCCGACTACGACGCGCTGCTGCGCGAGCTGATCGATCTCGAAGAAGCCGATCCCAGCTTACGCACGCCCGACTCACCGACCGTGCGCGTCGGATCGTCCGTGGCCGGCGCGTTCGCGCCCTATCCGCACGGCAAGCCGATGCTCTCGCTGGGCAACGCCTTCGACGCCGCCGAATTGCGCGCGTTCGACGAGCGCGTGCGCAAGCTCTCCGGACTGGAGAGCGTCGCCTATACGTGCGAGTTGAAGATCGACGGCCTGGCGATCTCGCTGCACTACGAGAACGGGTCGTTCGTGCGCGGCGGGACGCGCGGGGACGGCACGACCGGTGAGGACGTCAGCGGCAACTTGCGCACGATCCGCTCGATCCCGCTCAAGCTGCGCGGCAAAGGCGTGCGGGCCATCGACGTGCGCGGCGAGGTGTACTTCAAGCGCAGCGATTTCGATGCGCTCAACGCGCGGCGCGAAGCGGCCGGGCAACCGCTGTTCGCCAACCCGCGCAACACGGCCGCGGGCGCGCTGCGCCAGCTGGACGCGCGGCTGACCGCGGAACGGCGGCTGTCGTTCTTCGCCTACGCGGTCGGCGCGGTTGATGCCGACGGCTTTCCGCCCACGCAGTTCGGCCTGCTCGCGTTCCTGCGCGACCTGGGGTTCGCGACGAACCCGCACGTGCGCCGCGCGCCCACGATCGACGACGTGATCGCGTTTACCGAGAAGTGGGACGGCGAGCGCGACACGCTCGACTACGAGATCGACGGGATCGTGATCAAAGTTGACGACCTCGCGCTCCAAGAGAAGCTCGGCTATACGGGCAAGGACCCGCGTTGGGCGATCGCCTACAAGTTTCGGGCGCGCGAGGCGACGACCAAACTCTTACGCATCGGCATCGACGTCGGCCGCACCGGCACGCTCAATCCGTACGCCGAGCTCGAGCCGGTGCAGATCGGCGGCGTCACGGTCAGCAACGCCACGCTGCACAATGAGGACGACATCCGGCGCAAGGATATTCGCGAAGGCGACGTCGTCATCGTGCGGCGGGCCGGGGACGTGATCCCGCAGGTCGTCGGGCCCGTGCTCGCCGAGCGCAAGGGCAAGCGGCTCAAAGCGTTCACGATGCCGACGCACTGTCCGGTGTGCGGGTTCGCCGTCGACCATCCCGAGGGCGAAGCGATGGCGCGCTGCACCAACGCCACGTGCCCCGCGCAGCGCCGCGAGCGCGTGCGGCACTTCGTCTCGCGCGGTGCGATGGACATCGAAGGCGTCGGTGACGTTCTGGCGTTTGCGCTGGTCGACACCGGACTGGTCGACGACGTCAGCGATCTCTATACGCTGACCGCCGAAAAACTCGCGACGCTGCCGCGCATGGGCGACAAAACGATTGCCAACGTCTTGGCTGAGATCGCCGGATCGAAGCCGCGCGGACTGGCACGGCTGCTCTTCGGGCTCGGGATCCGGATGGTCGGCGCACAGAATGCAGCGATTCTGGCCGGGGACTTCGGCACGATCGACGCGCTGATGGCGGCCAGCGAAGCCGACCTGATCCTGAGCGAGGGCATCGGCGCGCAGATCGCCGCCAGCGTCGTGCTGTTTTTTCAGCAAAAGGCGAATCGCGAGCTGATCGAACGCCTGCGCGCGGCCGGCGTCGACCTGACCGCACCCAAACGCGAGCGCGCGGCCGCCGGACCGCTGGCCGGGAAGACGTTCGTGCTCACCGGGACGCTGCCCAACCTCACTCGCGAGGAAGCCGCCGAATTGATTGCCTTGGCGGGCGGGAAAGTGTCGTCGGCGGTCAGCAAAAAGACCGCCTATGTCGTGGCCGGCGAAGAAGCGGGATCGAAATTGACCAAAGCGGAGTCGCTCGGCATCGCGATCATCGACGAGGCCGGCTTGCGCGAGTTGCTGGAATGAAAACGGACGAACTCCGGCTCGTCCCCGGAAAAGACGTCCGGCTGGCCGCGATCGACCCTCGTTCGACGTTTGGGCTCGATAAGAAGTCCGCCGGCATCGCCGAACTCGCGAGCGACTGTTCGCGCCTGACCGAGCTGCAAGAGATATTTGCGGCCGCACGCAGTCGCTCGTTGCTGATCGTGCTTCAGGGGATGGATTCGGCCGGCAAAGACGGCGCGATCAAGCACGTGATGTCGGGCGTCAATCCGCAAGGCGTCGATGTGTACGGTTTCAAGGCACCCACCGACGTGGAAGTGGCGCACGACTTCCTCTGGCGTTGCGAACGCGTGTTGCCCGAGCGCGGCCGGATTGCGATCTTTAACCGGTCGTACTACGAGGAGGTCATCGTCGTGCGAGTGCACGAGGACTTGCTTGCCCGCGAATCGGCTACGCCGGAGAAAGATATTTGGGCCGAGCGTTTCGAGGACATCAACGCCTTCGAACACCATCTGGCGCGCAACGGCACCATCGTCCTCAAATTTTTCCTGCACCTCTCGAAGGACGAACAGCGCAAACGGTTGCTGGCGCGCCTCGACGACGAGGATAAGAACTGGAAGTTCTCGGTGAACGACATTCGCGAGCGCCGGTATTGGGACGAGTATCAGGTTGCCTACGAACGGATGCTCGGCGCCACGACGACCGCCTGGGCACCGTGGTACGTGATTCCGGCCGACAAGAAATGGTTCGTGCGCGCGGCCGTTGCAAGCGTCATCATCGAGAAACTCGACTCGCTAGGATTGCACTACCCGCACCTCACCGGCGAGGCTGCCGGGCAGCTCAAAGAGTTCCGGCAACAACTCGAAGCGGAGTGAGCGCAGGCGTTCGACGGCGGCTGCGGCCGCGCTCGAACGTGGACCCTCCGCAATCCGCGTGACGAACGCGGCGATCGTGAGCGCAAGAACGTTCCAGCGCGGATCGAGCGGCACGCCGGCTGCTTCGCCCAGCGCATCCCGGTAGGCGGCGAGCACGCGCCGGCGCAGGAAGTGTACTTCGCGAACGTTCGCCGGCATGTGTGACGCCGCGATCGTGAGATCGGCATCCATGCGCGCGAGCGCGGCTTCGTGTTCGGTTGGTATGAGGGCGATCATTCGAACGAAATCTCCGTGATCCGGTGGTGCTGCGAGCGCTTCAAGAGAAAGACGATCGGGATGAGGACGGCGGCGAGCGCCGCCGCGGCGAGGCTCACGTCGGCGAAGGCCAGCGTTTGCGCTTGCGTCATCGCCAGCGCGGCCAACTGTGCCGGTGAGATCGAGGTGAGCGCGCTGCGAACCGCCGGGCTGGCCAAGGTAACGCCGCCGTCGATGATCGCCGCGTGGAAGTCGATGCGGCGGTCGAGCAGCGTGACCAGCAGCGCGCTCGAGACCGAGCCGCCGAGCTGAAAGGCCAAGGTGATGAACGAGCTGGCCGTCGGCGCATCGTCGGCCGACGTCGACGTCTGCACCGCGATCAAGAGCGGGATGAAGAGCATCGCCGTGCCGAGCCCGCCGGACACGAGGCCCGGCAAGAGTTGGGTGAACGACGTCGAGCTGGTCGTCGCGCCGGCGATGAGGAACGCGCCGAGCCCGACGAGGAGATATCCGGTGCTCATCGCCGCGCGGACGTCGAGGCGTCCGGCGCCGACCAAACCGGCGACCAGCGGTGCGATCAGCATGATCGGCAACGCGCGGAAGAGCACGAGCTGGCCGCTGCCGAGTGCGGTAAAGCCGAGCACGCCTTGGGCGTACTGCGGCAGGATCAGCACCGTGCCGAACAGCGTGGCGGCGATTCCCGCGGCCAGCACCACGCCGACGGCCACCGTGCGATAGCGCAGGATGCGCAAATCGACGATCGGGGCGCGCGAACCGAACAGTTCCCACGAAACGAACGCGATCGACCCGGCCACGGCAAGGCAGAGAGCGATGGCGATGCTCGGGCTGCTGAACCAGTCGCGGCGTTCGCCTTCCTCGAGCATGAACTGCAGGCTGCCGAGCGCGACCGTGAGCAGAGCGATCCCGGTCGTATCGACCTTCGCCGCGACCGGTTCGGTCGGGTTGCGCAGCATCGTGCCGACGACGACCGCCGAGATCACGCCCGGCAGCACGTTGATGAAGAAGATCCATTGCCATGACGCAGCATCGACGATGTATCCGCCGAGGACCGGCGCGATGATCGGTCCGATCAGGATGATGACCGCAAAGATGCCTTGACCCAAGCCGACTTCCGCCAGCGTGAACGTGTCGCGCAGCGTCGCTTGCGCGGTCGCAATCAGGCCGCCGCCGAAGAGGCCCTGAAGAATACGCAGCAGGATCAGCGTTTCGATCGAACCCGCGAACCCGCACAGCATCGATGCGACGGTGAAGCCGATGATCGTTGCCGTGAGATACTGCCGCCGCCCGAAACGGGTCGCTAACCACGGCGTGAGGGGAATGACGATCACGTTGGCTACCAAGTAACCGGTGATGACCCAGGCCGCTTCGTCGAGGGTCGCGCCGAGGTTGCCCTGGATCGTCGGCAGCGCGACGTTGGTGATCGACGAGTCGATCGTCTCCATCAACGGGGCCAGCATCACGCCGAGCACGATAACCCAGCGCCGTAATCCGTGTTCGACAACATCGCGTCTCGCGTCCATGTTCGCGATGATACGGTGCAGCCATAACCCGGGCGGTAGGACTGGGCACGGATCGCCCCGAGCGGCACTTGGACTATCCACTGATCGTGTGCCCCGCAAGCGACACCTTTTCGGCGCCGGCGCGGTATTACGGGATATGGAATCGACCGATCGGCGGATCGTCGTGATGCAGCCGGGCGCGCTTGCCACTGGAGCGGTGATCAACGGCCGCGTGCCGCATCATTCGCCCGGCAAGGAACTGATCGCGGGCCAGTCGATGCTGCTCTATGTCGCGCGCGGCGAGGGGACGTACCGCGTCCACAACCGGAGCGGACTCTTGCTCCCGAACACGCTGCTGGTTGCACCGGCCGGCGCGTTTGCCTGCGAACTGAGCGACGATCGCGAGTTATACGTCGTTGCCATTCGCGAACCGGAGCGCGCGATCGAGGACAAGCACTCATTCAGTCCGTTCATCGAGCACCGGTTCTCGGAGTTGGAGGGCCGCCGCTGGAAAGACCGGATGGCGGAATTTACCGACCGGGCCGCTGCCGGCCGGGTCGGCGCAGGCGACATCGAGCGCTTGAAGGACGCGTTCATGCCGTACGTGTGGCATCGCGAACCGAACGGTGCCCGCGACACGCTGCTGAATTTGTTCACGTCGATTTGGCCGCGGCTCGCGGAACCGTTGACCCTCGACGGCCTCGCCGCCGATGTCGGTTACACGGCGAACTACCTCAACGATCTCACGCGCGAACACACGGGACGGCCCATCGGCAGCTGGATCACCGATATGCGCATGGCGCGTGCGCGCGCCGCGCTCGAGCACACCGATCTGCCGGTGGCCGAAATCGGCGCGACCTGCGGCTACGAAGATCCGGCGTATTTCTCACGCGCGTTCCGCCGCGCGCACGGCGTTCCGCCGGCGACCTGGCGCATCGCGATGCGGCCGGTCGATGCGCGTCACAGCGAGGTTGCGATTCCGCTCGAGATGATGCACGAGATGGAAATGCGCGAGGCTATGCCGCAGCCGGCATATTCGTTCGCGTCCTGATGCCGTCGCTCGACCGTCTTCCCGAAGCCGCGCGAGCGGGGATCCTATCGCTTGCGATCGAGGAGGTCACCTCGACGCCGTTCCATCGGCCGGCGAAACCGCTCGCGCAATCGCGCGTCGCGATCGTCACGACGGCCGGCGTCCACCTCCCCGGCGACAAACCGTTCGTGGCCGGGGATCCCACCTACCGGATGATTCCTTCGGCGACGGACGGTGCCGATCTGTTGCAGAGCCACACCAGTCTCGGCTTCGACCGCACCGGGATCATGGCGGATCCCAACGTCGTCTATCCGATCGACCGCTTACGCGAAATGGTGGCGGAGGGCGTGATCGGCGAACTCGCGCCGCGTTTCTACTCGTTCATGGGCGCCCAACGCGATGTTGCGCCGATCAAGAACGTGATGGCACCTGAAGTGGCGGCGCATCTGCTCGAGGACGGCGTCGACGTCGTCTTGCTCACCCCGACTTGACCGCTCTGCACTCACACGGTCGGTGTGATCGCACGTGTCTTGGAAGGACGGGGACTCACGACGGTTGCGTTGAGTTTGGTGCGCGAGCATTCGGTGCGGATCAAGGCGCCGCGCGCGGTCTGGGTGCCGTTTCCCTTCGGCATCTCCGTCGGTCACCGTAACGACGTGCGCGAGCAGCGCGCCGTCCTCGATCTCGCGTTCTCGACCCTGACGGCGCCGGACGGTCCCGTGCTGCTGGATTTCGTCGCGGCGAATCGCCCCGAACGTGCGGCGCCTATCCAGGCGTCGGGCGTTGAGGTCGAAGCGCAGGCTCGCACGATCGATTTCGTCGCCGAGGTCGAGGCCATGCGCGACCGCATGCTGCAACGCGCGGATGCACACCCGAAGATTGGTTTGAGCCGCGTCGACCCGAAAGACTTCAGCGCGCTGGCGCGCTGGCTCGCGCGCTATGCGTCCGGTGACGAAAGCGATTTCGCCGGCCGTCCGGCCGATGTCGAGCTGTTGCCGTTCATTCGCTTTGCGGTCGAAGATCTGCGGGTGATGTATGCGCTCGATCGCATGCACGCGCGCCCCGAGGAGAGCAGCGACGAACGTCAGGTCTGGCTGCTCGGCTCCACCGCGTTCGGCATCTTCCTGCGCACCTTGCGCGATCATCTGGAAGCGTCGGGCGATCCGAAGGTCAAGGCGGCGGGGTTCGGTATCGCGCGCTGAGCGTTAGCAGAGACGGATTGGGTCGTCGTCGAGCGCGACGTCGGCCGCGCGGCCGAGCGCGTCCGCGACGTCGCCGGCAATGACGCCGACGGGCCGCGCGTCTGCCGCGCATTGACCGGCCAGGCCGTGCCAGTAGGCGCCGACGCGACCCGCGTCGAGCGGTGAGAGCCCTTGCGAGAGCAACGTGCCGATGATGCCGGTCAACACGTCGCCGGTTCCGGCCGTCGCCAGCGCCGGCGTTCCGGTCGGGTTGAGGTGCACGCTGGTGCGGTCGGCGATCAGCGTCGTGCGGCCTTTGAGCAATGTCGTGATCCCGAACTCGGCGGTGAACGCCCGCACGCGCGCGAGACGTTCGTTCGGCGCCACCGTGCCCTGGCCGGACAAGCGCGCGAATTCACCGGCATGCGGGGTCAGGATCAGCGGCTTGTGCGCAAACTCCGGCAAATGTTTGGCTAGATGGAAGAGCGCGCTCGCGTCGGCGACGATCGGTAACTGCGTTGCCGCCATCACGCCCCGCACGATCTCGCCCATGGCGTCCGACAGCCCGAGCCCCGGACCGATAGCCAGCGCGTTGCTGTGATTGCACAGATCGAGAATCGTCGCGATCGCCGCCGCCGGATCGGCTTCGTCGTAGGTGACGACGACTTGTTCGATCAGGTGGGCGCGCAGTGCGGCGGCCGCAGCCGCGGGCGCCGCGACGGTCACGTACCCCGCGCCAGCGCGGGCCGCACCCAACGCGCACAGGATCGCGGCGCCCGGGAACTGTTCCGACCCCGCGATGACGAGCGGCGCGCCGGCACTGCGTTTCTCCGCCTCGACGGCGCGCCGCGGACGCAGCGCATCGAAGCCGTCGTTGGTGAGGACGAACGCGGCCGCGTCGATGCCGTGCGCGTCGGCGTCGCGCATGCCGATCGGCGCGCACCACAGATCGCCCGTCGCGTTGCAACCCGGCTCGAGAAACGAACCGAGCTTCGGGCGGCCCAAGGCCACGGTCGCAGTGGCGCGCACGTGCGCGTCGCCCAAGGCGCCGGTGGTGGGATCGCAGCCGGTCGCAACATCGAGGGCCAGAATCGGGACGCCCGCGTCGTTCATCGCGCGCACGCGTTCGGCGGTAGCGGCGTCGAGCGGTAAACGCGCGTTCACGCCGAGCAGTCCGTCCAGCAGCAGCCCGGCCTCGCGCAGATCGTCGGCGCCGACCGGATAGCGGCGCAGTTCAACGCCGCTCGCACGCGCGCGTTGAAAGGCGAACATGCGGGCCGCGCCCCAACTCGCGGCGGGGTCGTAATACGCGATGCGCCGTCCCTCGAGGCGAGCCAGGGCGGCGAATGCGTCGCCGCCGTTGTTCCCGCTTCCGGCCAGCGCGATGACCGGTCCGTCCTGACGGTAGCGGCGCGCGACGCGGGCGATCGCGGCACCGGCGCGCCGCATCAGTTCGACCTCACCCTCACGAGCGACGGCGGCCGCGTCGATGGCCCGCATCTGCGCCGCCGTCACCGCGCGCATCAGCCCTCCAGCACCACGACGGCGGCCGCGGTCGTCGCGGTATGCGTGATCGTCAGATGAATCGCCCGCACACCGCGCCGTTCGATCAGTTCGGCCGCCTTTCCGTAGAGCGCGATGGTGGGCCGGCCGGAGCGTTCGTGGGTGACGCCGACGTCGCGCCATGGGATCGCGTGTCCGAAGGCCTTCCGCGTCGCCTCTTTGGCGGCAAAGAATCCGGCCAGCCGCTCTGCCCAGTGACGCTTGCGCATGGCATAACGCATCTCTTCGTCGGTGTAGACTTTGCGGGCGAAACGCTCGCGTTCGGCGTCGCCGAACCGGTAGCGCTCGACCTCGGCGAGATCGATGCCGATCCCAATGATCATTAAGGATCGTTCGGTTCGCAGGCAGCCTTTCCCACGAGCACGAAAACAGCGGTCGCCGATGAGCGAGATCAGCGTCGTCCCGATCAACATGATCGACCACCAAGTGCTGACGCGTCTGAGCTTGTGCCTCGAGGAGCGATTCCTCGCGACGTGCATAGTCCGGGCGTCGCTGGCCATCCCCAAGACGGCCCTCAACAGCGTTCGCAAACAGCTGTTCTTCGGCTCGGTCGCCACCAAGCTCGCGGCGGCCCACGAGAGTCGCGAGGGCGCCATCCTCGGGATCACCGAGTTCGATCTCTACAAGACCTCGCATCACTTTATTTTCGGCGGCTCGAGCGAGTCGCATCGGTGCGCGGTCGTGTCGCTGCACCGCCTGCGGCCCGAGTTTTACGGCGAACCGGCCGATGAGAATCAGCTGTTCCAGCGATTGCTCAAGGAGGCGGTGCACGAGATCGGCCACGCGATGGGGCTCAAGCACTGCTACAACGCCCGCTGTCCGATGTATTATTCGAAC
>DASYOE010000012.1:0-17557 GCA_036008105.1 Candidatus Lustribacter sp.
ACAACTGCGGCCGCGTGGCGCCTTGCGAGCGCGCCGCGCGCAGAAAGAGCGGATCGATGCCCGAGAAGCCGGCAATCGTGTTCAGCACGATCGGGAAGAAACCGTACAGCGCCCCGAACGCGATCTTCGAGGGCGGTCCGAGCCCGAAGATCACCACGAACAGCGGAAAGATCAACGTTAGCGGAATGGCAAACAACCCGGAGAGCACCGGACGGTAGGCGGCCGTGAGCGTCGGCGAGCGGCCGATCAGAAAGCCCATGATAATGCCGGCGCCCACGGCGATCAGGTAGGCGACCGCGGTCGTGAAGGTGGTGACGCCGACCGCGCCCCAAAACACCGGCGCCGTAAAGAGACGCCCGAGCGCGGCCGCAACGGCGAACGGCGAGGGCAAGAACAGCGGGTTGATCGTGCGGGTCGCCGTGACCAGTACCCAGCCGCCGAACACCGCGACAACGACGCCGAGTTGGATCGCGCGGACGAGCGAGGTCTGCCGGAGTTCGGCGCTAGCTTGGGCGAGCATCGCGCGCCTCGCGCATCGCGTCGACCGTCTGCCGGATCTCGTCGCGCAGTAGCTCGTAGCACTGGTTGCGTACGTCCGAGAAACGCGGCGCGAGCATGAAGTCGGGCGAGCGCGGGTGCGGTTCGTCAACCGAAATGATCGACTTGATCTTCCCCGGCCGCGCCGTCATCACGACGATGCGGTCGGCCAGCATTACCGCCTCGGAGAGCGAGTGCGTGACGAACACGATGGTCTTCCCCGTGCGCGCAAGCAAGACCGAGAGATCTTCGCCCAGCACGAGCCGCGTTTGCTCGTCGAGCGCCGCGAACGGTTCGTCCATCAACAGGATCTCGGTTTCGAGCGCGATGCCGCGCGCCATATTGATGCGCTGCTTCATCCCGATCGAGAGTTGGCTCGGATAGAAATTCGCGAAGCCTTCCATGCCGACGGTCGAGAGCGCGGCCAGCGAGTGATCGCGCCAACCCTCGGTGCGGCCCTGGAATTCTAGCGACACGCGGAAGTTCTCGAGCACCGTGTACCACGGCAGCAGCGTGCTCTCTTGAAAGACGAACGCGACGTTCTTCGGCAGCGGACCGCGCACCGCAACGTCACCGACCGTCACGCCGCCCGACGTCGGCGTCAGCAGACCGCCGATGATGTTGAGCAGCGTGCTCTTCCCGCAGCCCGACGGGCCGAGCAGGCTGACGAACTCCCCGCGCTTGACTTCCAACGACACGTCATCGAGCGCGAGCGCGTCGGGCGCACCCTTCGAACCGGCGAAGCGCTGCGAGACGCGATCGACCGCGATCGCCGGCGGCATGGCGGAGCTCAGAGCTTGACGGGGACGAACTGCGAGTTCAGCATCGTCTTCGGGTCGGGTGCGGTTTCGGCCAAGCCCAGCCCGACCAACGATTGCGCCACGACCGCGACGGCGGCCGGATCCCAGGCCCCGTTGCTCGACATCGCCGGCATGTCGTTGTCGTACAAGCGCCCGACGATCGCTTCGGACTCACCCAGCACCGGCGCGATCGAGTGCACGGTCTCGGCCTTGTGCGAGCGCATGTAGGCGACGGTCATGAACCAGCCCTTGAGGAAGCGCGCCACGATGTCGGGATGCTTCGAGATCATGTTGTCGGTCGCGAAGATCACGTGCGTCTCGAACTTCGGCACGAAGTTCCCGAAGGTCGAAAAGACTTTGCCCTTGCCCTGCGACTCGAGTTCGTAGCCGACGCCGATATCTTGCACGCTGCCCTGGATCTGACCTGATTGCAGCGCGGCGATGCGCGTCTCGGTGGCGCCCATCGCAATCGAGTCGATCCCGTCCGGACCCCAGCCCTGACGGCTCGCCATCGCGTGCACGAGCCAATCGGTCAGCGAGCCCGCGGTGGTGACGCCCAGCTTCTTCCCTTTGAAATCGTTGACGTTCTTGATGCCGCCGTTCGACGAAATGACGATCGCCATGTCGGTGGGCGGGCCGTACATCGAGGCGACGGCAATCCCCGGCACGCCCTTGGCGTGATACCCCATGGCCGGACCGCCGCCGAGCCCGAAGTCGATTTGGCCGGCCGTCATCGCTTGCTGCACCTGCGCGTCGCCGTTGAAGGACGAGATGTCGAGCTTCAAGCCGACCTTGTCCCAAATGTGGGCGTCGACGCCGACCTCGAGCGCGGCGAACGCAAAGGCGGTGCTCACCGCCCGTCCGACGTGGATCTCATCCGGACCCGCGGTTTGCGCGCTGCGCGTGCTCCCGGCGAACAGGAGCGTGATTCCGAGAAGCGCGACGGCGCCGCGCGCGACAAGAGAACGAGTCACAGTGGTGACCTCCGGCCCAGCGTTTTCCCAGACCCCCACAGGGAGCCCTTTACCTTGCGTCGCCCCCGGGTCCGACCGCTTGACAGCCGGCGCCGGCTAAAATAATATATAACCATATGGTTAACAATACTTCGGTCGCGGCCGGAGCGATCCCGATCCGCGGCATCGATCTGAGCGGCTACATGTGCGTGAACGCCGGCCGCGCCATGGCCTTCTATCGCGACGTCTTCGGCCTCGAGCCCGCGTTCGTGTATCCCGAAGACCGCGGGGCGGAATACGCGTTGCCCGACGGGACGACGTTCGGCTTGTGGGGCGGGGGCGGAAAAGTGATGCCGTTCCAGCCGAGCAATGGGATCCTGTTCGCGGTCGACGACCTGCAAGCGGCACTCGCAAATCTCGCCGCCCGCGGCATCCCGGTGCATTACCAAACGGAAACGCCGTTCTGCACGATGGCGCTGATCAGCGACAGCGAGGGAAATACGGTCACCCTGCACCAACGCAAGAGGTGAATGCTCGCCGCCCTCATCGTTGCACTGCTTACGACCTCCGGCGAGATCGACATCAGCGTCGATCGGGTGCACGCGCCACGAACGGCGGCGAATTTCCTCCGCTACGTCCGCCGCGGCGCTTTCGACGGCGGGACGTTTTTCCGCACCGTGCTGACGCGGCCCGACAATCAGCCGCACAATCGCGTCAAGATCGACGTGATCCAGGCAACGAACCGGCCCGGCTTCACACCCGGCACACCGGTAGCGTTCGAGGCAACCAGCACGACCGGCTTGCACCATCGCGACGGGACCGTTTCGATGGCCCGCGATCCGGCGTTGAACAGCGCCCGGACGGACTTCTTCATCTGCATAGGCGATCAGCCGGGTCTCGACGACGGCGGGCACCGTTCGGCCGACCATCGCGGCTTCGCCGCGTTCGGGGCCGTCGTGCGCGGCATGGACGTCGTGCGCGCGATTCATGACGCCCCGCACCGGGAACAGACGCTCGCACCTCCGATCGTGATTCGCCGGGCAATCGTGCGCGAATGAACTACAACGAGTACCTGCAGCTGGACGCGCTCCTCGCCTGCCAACAGCCGCGCTCGAACGAGCACGACGAATTGCTCTTCGTCATCATCCACCAGACGACCGAGCTCTGGATGAAGCTCTGCATCCACGAGCTGCGCGCGGTCGTGCAGCACGTGCACGACGACGATCTGCCGCCGGCGTTCAAGATGCTCTCGCGCGTGGGCCGCGTGCAGTCGCACCTGACCGAAGCGTGGGAGACGCTGGCGACGATGACGCCGGCCGACTACTTGCGCTTCCGCCACACGCTGGGCACGGCGTCGGGATTGCAGTCGCACCAGTACCGCTTGATCGAGTTTCTGCTCGGCGCGAAAGACCCGGCCATGCTCGCGATGCATCGCGGCGAACCGGCGTACCCCGAGCTGGCGGCGGCAGCGGCGGCACCCAGTCTCTACGATGAAACGCTGCAGCTGCTCGCGCGGCGCGGCTTCGACATTCCGGCGGCGGTAACGGCGCGCGACTGGAACCTGCCCTATGTCGCCAACCCGGCGGTCGAAGCAGCGTGGCTCGTGATCTATCACGACGTCGACCGCTACTGGGATCTCTACGAGCTCGCCGAAAAACTCGTCGACTTAGAATACCGCTTCCAGAAATGGCGCTACGCGCACCTGAAAACGGTCGAGCGGGTGATCGGCTTCCGTCGCGGAACCGGCGGCACCGCCGGCGCCGCCTACCTCGCGACACGCCTAGAAAAAGGCTTCTTCCCCGAACTCTTCAGCCTGCGAACCGAGATGTAAACCCCGAGCGGAGCGCCGTCTTCCCGCTGTCATCCTGAGCGAAGCGCCGCAGGCGCGCAGTCGAAGGACCACTTCAATCGAGCCCTTGGAAGTGGGGAGTAAACGCGTCCGCCCTGCGGCGTCCGCTTCTCGATCGCCAGGATTATTGGCGGTCCTTCGACTGCGCTTCGCTCCGCTCAGGATGACAAGGGTGGGCGCGCGAGAGGCGGTTTACCAGCGCGAAGTCTCCTTGTGCGAAGGCGCGCTTCTTGATGTGAGTCCAGCCCTTAAGCTGCTTCTCGAAGGCGATCGCGTCAGCGACGCGCTGGAACTCGCCAACGTAGACGAGCCGCAATGGCCGGCGCATATAGGTATAGCAGTGCGGATCCGCTCCGAAGCAGTGCTCGTTATACCGCGATCACAAGCGGTCGTTCGACTACGGTTTGCTACGCAAACCTTCGCTCACGATGACACGGGGTGCGCGAACGAGATGCGGGATTGGCGGGTGCGGCGGGTTGTGCCGATGGCTAGGGATGCGAGTGCGGCTACGATGCAGAGGCCGCCGAAGAGGTCGAACGTTGAGGCGTAGCTGCCGGTGGTCGTGCGGATGATGCCGGCGACCATCGTGCTTGCACCGGCGCCGATTTGGTGCGCCACACCGATCCACCCGAACGCGATCGGCACGTCTTCTTTGCCCAGCGCTTCACTCAGGGCGCGCACATTGGGAGCGCCGGTCGCGAGCCAGTCGAGGCCGTAGAAGACGATGAACGCCGGCAGGATGTAGGCCGTGTTGGCGCCGGTGATCGCGAGCGGCAGCAGAAACAGCGAGAGCCCGCGCAAACCGTAAAACGTGAATAGCAAGTAGCGGCTGGCGAAACGATCCGACAGCCAACCGGCTGCGGTCGAACCGACCATGCTGAAGATGCCGATCGTCGCGACCAAGCCCGCGGCGCGAACCTGGGGGATGCCGACGTCGCCGCACATCGCCATGAAGTGCGTGCCGATGTACCCGTTGGTCGTCGCGCCGCAGATGAAGAACGTGCCGGCCACGAGCCAGAAGTCGCGCGAGCGCGACGCGCGGCCGAGTACCGCGAAGGTGTTGCGCAACGGATTCGCACCGTGGCGCAGCGACGCCGCCGCGACGACGGTCGACGCATCCTCGCCCCAGCGCGTGATGCCGAGTGACTCCGGCCGGTCGCGCATCAACAGCGCCACCGGAATGGCCACGAGCACTGCCGCACCCGAACACACGAGGCCGACGCTGCGCCAGCCGTAGGTTTGCGCGCTCCACGCGAGCAGCGGCAGAAAGACGAGTTGTCCGGCGGCGGCTGAACCGGTCAGCGCACCGTACACGAGGCCGCGGCCTTTCGCAAACCAGCGCGTCGCAATGACGGCCGCGAACACCATCGACACCACGCCGATGCCGAGGCCGACGCCGATGCCCCACGTCAACGCGAGCTGCGCCGGCGTCATCACGAACGTCGACAGCGTCGTCGACACCGCCATCAGGCCGAGCGCGATGAGGATCATCTTGCGAACGCCGACGCCTTCCATGAAGGCCGCCGCAAACGGGCCCATCGCGCCGTAGAGCGTGACGTTGATCGCCACCGCGACCGAGATCGCGGCGACCGACCAGCCCATGGCCTGCTCGAGCGGCACCAGCAGCACGCCCGATGCGGAACGAATGCCGGCCACGACGAGCAAGACGAGAAACGCGACCGCCGCGATGACGATCGGATACGTACGGCGCGGCATCAGCCCCAACCGCGCTTCACGTCAACCGGCCGAATACCGAAGAGCACCCAAAAGACGTTGGCCAGCATCAAACCACCGGTTACGAGGAAGACCGAACCGAATCCCAGTGAGGCCGCTAGAAAGCCGCCGAACAGCGGCCCGACGAACATCCCCATGAACGACGCGCTAAAGCTGAGGCCGTACACCATGCCGCGCTTCTCCGACGGAAACAACCGGCCGATCCAGGCGTTCGCGGTCGGCACGATGCCGCCCAGAAACACGCCGACGCCGAAGCGCAGCGCCAAGAACACCCACACGTTGTGCACGAACGCTTGCGGAATCGTGAACGCGCCCGCGCCGACGAGACAAATCAGCACGATCTTGCGGTAGCCGATCTGGTCGCTGCGCTTGCCGAGAAACGGCGACGCGACGAGATCGCCAATGCCGGTCACCGCGAACGCGGCGCCGGCAAAGGTGGCGAGGTACGGCGACGCGCCGACCATGTTCTGCACGAACAATGGCACGATCGGTGAGAGCGCGACGGCCGTCATCTGCGAGAGCCCGAGCAGGATCAACAGCGGCAGCAGTTCCGGATGCCGCAAGATCTCGAGCAGCTGGCGGCGGCTGGACGGCATCTTGTCGTCGCGCGGCTTGGGTACGAAGTCCTCGCGCACGAACAGCGTCGTGACGATCGCCGCCACCACGATGCCGGCGGCCGAGTAAAAGAACACCGCGCGGTAACTGTGCGCGACGTCGGCGATGAAGCCGCCGACGATCGGACCGATCATGATCCCGGTCATCTGCGCGGTCGCCATCCAGCCGAGCGCGAAGCCGAGCATGGAGCCCGGAACGGTCGCCGCCACGAGCGCGGTCGCGGCGCTGCTGAAGCCGCCGAACGCGCCCATGAGCGCGCGCGTCCCGACGAGTTGCCAGACGTTGCCGGAAAGTCCGATCAGCGCGGTCGTGATCGCGCCGCCGACGCTGGAGCGGATGACCATCGCGCGCCGGCCGAACTTGTCGGCCAGCGTGCCCCAGAGCGGCGCGAACAACGCGGCGGTGAGAAAATTCGCCGACCCGATGATCCCCGACCAGCGCTCAACCTCCGAGAGCGGATGGACTCCGATCTGCTGGAGGAACAGCGGCATGAACGGCAACGCAATCGAAAACGATGCAGCACTGACGGCCTGAATCGCAACGATCGACCAGAACGTGACCCGCCATGACACTATTCGCCCGTCGTCGCTGCTCCGTGTTCCAACGGAAAGGCGGGCATCGCTTCGCGCAGCCGCTTCTCGTTATAAGAAGCGAACAGATCGGCGAGGTCGCGGAAGAACGGTGACCAGCGAGCGTACTGCCGGAACTGCAGGTTCTCGAAGCCGTCGGTGAAGTGCGCTTTGTCGCGCTCGAGTTGGAACGCCGGCGGCGCGCCCGGCGTGCGGAAGACGTTGATCGGGTCCGCACCGGCCTCGACCTTCTTCATCTCGCGCTCGAGCATCTTGCGGAGCATGATCACGCCGCGGTCGGTCGTGCCCAGAGCCTCGGTCGTGCGGTCGTAAATCCGGCCTTGCGAGGTCCACGCCATGATGTCTTGCGCTTCGATGTTCTCGCGGATGAAATCGCCGTTATCGTCGCGGTAGCGCACCTCGAAGTACGGGATGCGCTCGCGCAGCTTGGCCGGAACGTCGAGCCCGTCGGGCGCGTCGTAGGACGTGTACCAGTAGTGCATCGTGTTCTCGTCGTCGATCGGCGCACGCATCTGGTAGGTGTGCATCTTCCACAACTTCCCGCCGCCGCTGCCGACCGCGAGGATGTTCGGAAAAAGCACCGGATGGCCAACAGTCCAATCGTCGGAGTCTTCGCGCGCCCCTTCGAGCAGCCGGCGCTTGTAGATCCCGTGTTCGAATTCGGCAAAGTCGATCTTGAGATGGTGGCGCGAGATGGCGTACTTCGCGCCGCGCTGTTCTTCCGAGAACTCCTGAAACTTGCCGTGCTGCCACTCGCTGTGCACCGGATCGAGCGAGTTCTCCATGATCTGCAGCCAGTTACACGGAACGTGCGCCCAGCCGATCGTACGGATCGCATTCGCGTCGTCGAAGCCGTCCCAGCGCGGGAGCAGCGGTGCCGGCAACGGCCCGAGGTAGGCGAAGATCATGCCGCCCATCGCCTCGACCGGATAGCCCGGCACGCGAACCTTGTCTTTGAACGTGCTCTCGTCGGGTTCGTTCGGCTGCTCGAGACAAGAGCCGCTGCCGCTGAACTTCCAGCCATGATACGAGCAGCGAATGCCGTCGGCTTCAGGAATGCCATTGAACAGCGAGGCGTGGCGATGCGGGCAAAACTCGCCGACCAAACCAACGTTGCCGCTGCGGTCGCGATAGAGCACGAGGTCTTCGCCGAGCAAGCGCACGCGCTTGGTGAAGGCGCTTGCGAGCTCTTCGGTCGCTCCGATCGGATGCCAGTAGCGGCGCTGCAACTCGCCCATCGGGGTTCCCGCGCCCACGCGCGTGAGACGATCGTTTTCCTGGACGGTCAGCATGACCGATGTTTTCGCGCCCCGAGTGAGAATCCCCAGGGCGATGGATATACGCTTGGGAGTCGTCGGAATGGGTACCGCAGCGCGGTCGATCGTGCCGGCGGTCGAAAAGGCGGCCGGCATCCGCCTCGCCGCGATCTGCGACCCATTGGCGGAGGCGCGCGACCCGGTCGCACAGCGGTACGGCGTTCGCAGCATCGCGAGCATCGAAGCGCTGCTCGCGCTCGACGACGTCGACGCCGTGTATATCGCAACCCCGACCACGTTGCACGCGCAGCACGTCATCGCTGCGGTTAAAGCGGGGAAGCACGTGCTATGCGAAAAGCCGATGGCCACGACGATGGCCGAAGCGCAAGCGATGATCGATGCCGCCGACCGCGCCGGGGTCGTGTTCAACGTCGGCCACTCGCACAGCTACGACGAGCCGTATCGCGCGATGCGCGAACTGATCGTCAGCGGTGAACTGGGCCGCGCCCGGCAGATGCACAGCATGTACTACAGCGATTGGGTCTACCGTCCGCGCCTCCCCGAAGAGTTGGACACGAACCTCGGCGGCGGCGTCACGTTTCGACAAGGCGCCCATCAGTTCGACATCCTGCGCTTGCTCGGCGGCGGCATGGTGAAGAGCGTGCGCGCGCAAACGTTCGATTGGGATCCGCAGCGGCCGGTGATCGGCGCGCACAGCGCGTTCCTCACGTTCGAAGACGGCACGGCGGCGACCGCGATCTACAACGGCTACGGCGCGTTCATGTCGTCGGAGCTGACGTTCGACGCGGCCGAAATCGGCAGCCCGCAGATCGTCACGCCCGGCAAGAGCCGCGCCGAAATGAAAGCCGCTTCGCCGGAGCGGGAAGCGAAACTCAAGCGCACGCGCGCTACCGCGCCGGCCGATCCGAAGCCGGCACCCTACCAGCCCTTCTTCGGCTGGACGATCGTCAGTTGCGAAGGCGGCGACATTCGCCAGTCACAAACGGGGCTCTACATCTACACCGAACGCGGACGCGAAGAGCGCCCGCTGCGACTCGATCGCACCACGCGCGATCCGGTGATCGAGGAGTTCGTCGACACGGTCGCCGGGCGCCGGCGCGCGCTGCACGACGGCCGCTGGGCGCGCGCCAATCTCGAAGTGTGCGTCGCGACGATCGAATCAGGCCGCACAGGCCATGAAGTTCAACTCCGCCACCAAGTGCCGGTTCTGCCCGGAACGTAACGCCGGCAACGCGGCGACGATCGCGGCGAGGGCCGCGGTCACGACGCTGAACGCGAACGCGAACGACGTGTGCGCGGCGATCAGACCGATCGCGAGCGCCGGGATGCTATAGCCGGCATACGCCGCGATGTACCAGCGCGAGAAGACCAGCGCGCGATGTCCGCGACCGATGCGGCCGGCGATCCCGAAGCTCGCCGCCGAGGCCAGCCCGCAACCGCCGCCGACGAGCAACGTTGCCAGGATCACGAACGGCCACGAAATCATCGTCGTGCCGATCACGAGGAGCACCAAACCGGCGATGCTCACCACCGCCCCGCCGATGCCGGCGCGTTCGGGAGCGATGTTACGCAGCGCGAACGCGACTGTGAGCGACGCCAACTGCGCGGCCACGACGGCGGCGGCGCCAACGAGTGGATTCGTCGCATGCAGCGTGTTGGCGAGAAACGCCGGCACGAGCGAGAGAAAGAGCGAGAGTCCGGCCCAACTGACGAACGCGACCGGCAGCGCGAAGCGCAGCGCGCCGCGGACGGCCGCGGGCGAAAACGGCTGATCGACGGGCTGCGCCGTCACCGGATTCGTTACGCGCTCGGCGAGAAACGGCACGAGCGCGAAGAGCGCGAGAACGAGCACGAACTGCGGCACGTACGATAGGTGGATGCCGCCGCCGAGGTTGAACGCGATCGCGCTGATCACCGGCCCGGTGAACAATGCCACCGCGGCGACCGCCTGCAGCACGTTTCCGATCGGCAACTTGCCGCGGTACGACTCCGACAGGGCCGCCGTCAGCGCGCCGGCGGCCAAGCCGATCGCCACGCCTTGGAACAGGCGTGCGGCGATCAGCCACCCGAGACCGTGCGCGGCGGTGAGGATGGCCATGCCGGCGGCCATCGCAACGACCCCGGCGGTGACGACCCGGCGTCGTCCGAAGCGCTCGGCTAACCCTCCAAAGAAGACGAGCGTTGGGAGCAACGACCCCACGTAGACCGAGAAGACGATCGCGATATCCGCGCTCGAGATCCCCCACTGGGCCCGGTAGCTGACGAACAGAGAACTGATGGAGGTCGACCCGGAGACCAGGATGACGATCGCGAGGGCGGCGACCACGGCTTGCGTATTCATGTTCGCCACGATATAATACGTACGTACATATTGTCAAGCCCCCAAGCAGGGGAACCGAATATGTACGTCTGTAGTTATGAGGGGCATGACGAAGGTGTCAAATCGAGACCGGATCCTGACCGAGGGGCTGCGGGTCGTCCACGAGCGCGGGTTCGCGAACGCGAGCGTACGGGATATCGTGGGGGCGGCCGGCGTTCCCCAGGGCTCGTTCACCAATCACTTTGCCTCGAAGGAGGCCTTCGGGCTCGAGATCCTCGACCTGTACTGCGAGCGCAGCACCCGCGCGATCGCCGCGACGCTCCGCAACGACGCGCTGCCGCCGCTCGAGCGGCTGGCCGCCTACATCGACGGGACCAAAGAGCGGCTCAACGACGACAGCATGCGCAACGGCTGTTTGGTCGGCAACTTTACGGCCGAGGCGAGCGAAAACAGCGAACCGATTCGTGCCCGGCTGCTGACGGCATATGCGGAAACGCGCGATGCATACGCGTATTGCCTGCGGGCAGCGGTCGCGGCCGGTGAGCTCAGGCCCGACCTCGACGTCAACGACGTCGCCGGTTTCATCGTCTCCTCGGTACAAGGTGCGATTCTGCTGTCGAAGGCCCACCGCAGCCCGGAACCGATCGAACGCTTCAAGCGCGTCTTGTTCGCGAGCGTTTTGCGCTGACCGACGAGCAGGTGCCCGCCACCCCGGGGGTCGATTTGCCCGGTTAGCATGCGCATCATATCTTATCTCGACGGCGGCACGCCGGGACTCGGCGTTCTCACGAGCGACACGGAGTTCGCGTCGGTCTACGAACTCGACAAGAATCTCCCGCACACCCTCGACGGGTTGCTCGGCGTACGCGACGGCCTCGACCGGCTCCGCAGCAAGGTCGCAGGCGTCAAGGGCAAGCATCGCCTGAACGACGTGACGTTTGCGCCGCTGTTAGCGCAACCGCACGGCTTCTGGGCGCTCGCGCTGAACTTTCGCGATCACATCGCCGAGACGCAGTTGACGACGTCGGATAAATACCCGCAGATCTTCTTGCGCGTGCCGGCATCGTTCGTCGCGCCGGGGGCGCCGCTCTTGGCGCCGCCGTTCGACCTCGGGCGCGCCTTCGATTACGAAGGTGAGCTCGGCGTCATCATCGGTCGCGGCGGACGTCACATCCCGGTCGAACGCGCGCTCGAGCACGTCGCCGGATACTGTGCGGTCAACGAAGGCTCGGTGCGCGAATTCCAGCGCCACAACCGCCAGTTCGGGTTGGGCAAGAACTTCGAACAGTCGGGCTCGTACGGCCCGTGGATGATGACGGCCGACGAATTCGGCGACCCGGCCAACCACTCGCTGATCACGCGCCTGAACGGCGTCGTGCGCCAGCAGGCGAAACTCAGCGAGATGATGTTCTCGGTGGGCCAAGTCATCAACTATCTCTCGACCGGCTACGCGCTGCGGCCCGGCGACGTGATCGCCATGGGCACCAGCGGCGCGCTGCCGCCGGCACCCGACGACAAAGAGGGGAACGATCTCGCGTCGCAAGTCGGCGACCGCAAGTATCCCGGCAAAGTTTACATGAAGCCCGGCAGCGTGTGCGAAGTCGAGATCACGGGCCTCGGCGTGCTGCGCAATCCGATCGTCGCCGACGCGCCGACCGCGTACCGCGTCACACCGTAACGACCGAGTTTCCGGCCTGACCTAGATGCGGATCGGGCAAATCTTCGGCGTCACCATCGTGGTCGACGTGTCGTGGCTGTTCATCTTCGCGATCGTTTCGTGGGCGCTGGGCAGTTCGGCCGGGCCGTTCCACGCCGTCCAGGTGACGCCGGGCGTACGCGCGCTGCTCGCGATCGTCACCGCGCTGCTGTTCTTCGTCAGCGTGCTCTTGCACGAGCTCGCGCACTCGCTGGTCGCCCGCGCGCAAGGCATTCCGGTGCGCGAGATCCGGCTCTTCATCTTCGGCGGCGCGTCAAACCTCACCGCGGAGCCGAAGTCGCCGGGCGCCGGCGCGTGGCTGGCGTTCGCGGGTCCGCTGATGAGCCTCGTTCTGGCCGTGTTGTGCGCGTTGGTCGCGGCGCAACTCGGGATGACCTCGGCGGCCGGCATCGTGTTCGCCTACCTCGCCTCCGCCAATGCGATCGTCGGCGTCTTCAATCTCTTGCCGGCATTCCCAATGGACGGCGGCCGCATATTGCAAAGCGTGATTTGGGCGATCACGCACGACCGGATGCGCGCGACGCGCATCGCCGGACGCATCGGCATGGTGTTCGCGTGGCTCACGATCGCCTACGGGATCACCGACGTGTTGCTGCAAGGCTTCGGCGGCGGGCTGTGGTTCACGTTCATCGGCTGGTTCTTGCTGCTCTCCGCGCAGGGGGAAGAGCGCCAGGCTCGGCTGCAAGTTGCACTGCGCGGTCACTCCGCGGTTCAACTCGCCGCACCGGCCGCGGCGACGCTGGCCGCCGACACGCACGCCGACACCGCGCTGAAGCTGATGCTGAACAAGGGCGTGCGCGCCTTACCGGTCGTCCTCGGGGAACGCTTCGTCGGGCTCGTGACGCTGGGTGACTTCGCCCAGTTCGACGGCCACGCGCTCGAAAACACGTACGTCACCGCCGTGATGAAACGCGCGGACGACGTGACGACGATCGCGCCGTCGGCCGACGCCGCGCAAGCGCTCGCGATCTTGGGCAAAACGGGGTTCCATCAGTTGCCGGTCGTAGATGATGAGGGAATGTTTCTCGGTTTCGTAACGCGCGAGGGCGTGATCGACTGGCTCGCCCATCAACGTGAACCGCAGGTGCAAGCGGCGCTTCGCCATCCGTGAAGGCCGCGCTCCGCTGGTATCTGCCGCTCGTCATCGTTGCGGCCACCTTGAATTTGCGCCCCGCGCTGTTGACGCTCGGGCTCGTGCTGCCGGCCGTGCAGCATTCGCTTGCGCTCTCGCCGTTCGGCGCGGGCGCGCTGACCGCGCTGCCGATCTTCGCGCTCGGCGCCGCCTCCGCGCTGGCGGTGCCGCTGGGCCGGCGCCTGGGCTGGAGCGGCGCGCTCGTCTTCGCGCTCGCACTCATCGGCGCCGGAACGCTGTTGCGCAGTGCCGGCAGCGAGGTGGCGCTCTACGGCGGGGCGCTCATCCTCGGCATCGGGATCGGCTTGGGCAACGTCTACGTGCCGACGCTCGTGAAGGCGCGGCTCGCGGCGCGCATCGGCGTCGCGATGGGCGTCTACACGATGATGCTCACGATCGGTGCGCTGATCGCGATTTTGCTCACGCCGTTGTTCGTCGCGCGCTTCGCTGATTGGCGTCCGACGCTCGCTGTGTGGGGGTTGCCGGCATTGGGCGCCGCACTGCTCGCGTTACCGCTCTTGGCCGACAATCTGCGCCCCGGTGAGCGCACCGCGGGGACGGGCTTGTGGCGCAACCCGCTGGCGTGGGCCGTCGCGTGTTATATGGGCTTGCAATCGGCGATGTTCTATTCGATCGGCCTGTGGCTGGGCGTGTTGATCGCGGCACGCGGTGTGTCGTTGCACGATGTCGCGGCGGACTTCTCCGTCTTCTACTTTACCCAGTTCATCTTGGCGCTCGGCATGCCCATTCTGCTCACGAAAGCGCGGCGCCAGGAGATCATTGCGGTGGCCAGTGCCGCGTTGGTCGGCGCGATCGTGGTCGCGATCCTCTATGCTCCCGTTAGCGCGATCTTCGCGTTCTGCGGCCTGCTGGGACTCGCGAGCGGAGCGCTCTTCGGCGTCGCGCTCACCTTTCAGGTGCTGCGCGCGCGCACGCACGACAGTGCGGCCCGGCTCGCGTCGATGGCGCAGTGCGTCGGTTACTTGATCGCCTCGGTCGGCCCGCTGGTCTTAGGGCTCGTCAATCGCGGCAACGACGCGCGGCTTGCATCGGCGATCTGGCTGGCGACGATGGCGGTCGCCACGATGATCGCCGGCGCGGTCGCGGGGCAGCCGCGCTTCGTCGACGCTCCTTCTTCCGGCGATCCCTAGGAGACCCCGACACCCGCCTCCAACGCGCCCTAAGACATGGCAAAACTGAAACTCACCTGCGCCCTGACCGAGAACCCCCGCACGAAACCGGTCGCCGACGGCCACGTCCACGCCGAGGGGATCGACCTCGAGATCTCCCAGATGCACGCGTCGGAGATGTTTTTCCGGCAGCTGAAATACGCCGAGTTCGACGTCTCGGAAATGTCGATCTCATCGCTGTCGATCGCGACCTCGCAGGCGCAGACGCAGTGGGTCGCGTTGCCGATCTTCACCTCGCGCCAGTTCTTCCACACGCGCGTGCTGGTGCGCACCGACCGCGGCATCGACAAACCGGCGGATCTCGCCGGCAAGCGTTTCGGTGTTCCCGAGTTTCAGCAAACCGCCGCCGTGTGGACGCGCGCTGCGCTCAGCAGCGAGTACGGCGTCGATCCGAAGTCGCTGCACTGGTACATGGAGCGCAATCCCGACCAGAGTCACGGCGGCTCGACCGGGTTCACCCCGCCGCCGGGCATCGACTTGCAGTACGTTCCCAAAGAGAAGAATCTCGGCCAGATGATCATCGACGGCGAGCTCGACGCGACGCGTTGGATCGATGCGCGTAATCTCATCGACCGCAGCACCGTCGATCCGCTCTCGAGCCCCAAGGTGCGCTACCTCTTCCCCGATCCGGACGCCGAGGCCAAGCGCTACTACGACAAGACGAACATCTACCCGATCAACCACACCGTGGTCGTGCGCCGCTCCATCGTCGAGAAGTATCCGTGGGTCGTACTCAACCTCTACAGCATGTTCGTCGACGCCAAGGGCTACAGCGCCCGCGATCTCGACACCAATCTCGAGCCCTACTTCGAATCGGGGCTACTCGACGGCAACGCCAAGAAGACGCTGCACAAAGACGTGATGCCCTACGGCATCAAGGCGAACCGCCATATTCTCGAAACGATCACGCGCTCGAACGTCGAGGTGGGTTTGGCGAAACGGCAGGTCGGCCTCGACGAGATGTTCTCGGCCAACACGCTGGAGTTCTAGTCTTCGCCGAGCAGCGGTAAGTCGACGACAAAGCGCGAGCCCGCCACGACGCGGATGTCGCCGCCGTGCGCGCGCGCGATCCAGCGGCAGATCGGCAGACCCAGTCCCGTGCCGCCGGTGGTGGTGACGAAGCGCTCGAAAATCTTCTCTTGAATCTCCGGGGCGACGCCGGCGCCGTCGTCTTCGACCGCAATCGTCGCACGCTCGCCGTCGCGACCAACCTCGATCGACACGTTGGCGCGCGCGTGGCGGACCGCATTCTCCACGACGTTCGCCAGCAGCCGGCGCAGGCGCAACGCGTCGCCGCCGACGAACGTGCCGGCGCCGTCGGTGACGGCAATGCTCACGTCGGGCCGCGTCGTGTCGTACTCCGCCGCAACGTCACGCACGAGCGTGGCCAGATCGACCGGCTCGATCAGTGATGAGGGCACGTGCTCGACGCGCGCCAGCGTCAGCAGGTCGCCGATCAAGGAGGACGCCTCTATCGCCATCTTCGCGATGGCGCCGAGCGCGTAGTCTTGCTCCGCTTCGCTGCCGTTGCGCGCGGCTTGGGCGGTCGTCGCGATGCGGGCCAGCGGCGTGCGCAGCTCGTGTGCCGCCTCGCTCGCAAAACGCCGCTCGCGTTCGCGCGCCTCGGAGAGCGGGCGGGTCGAGATCTGTGCTAACGCGTACGCGGCAAACGCGACGATCAGCAAGAGCACCACTTCCGCGGCCCCGATCGTCAGCGCAGCCTGCACCAGGGCGTGGCGGTAGACGTCCGCGCCTTCGGGCAGATCGATGATCGGGCGCAGCGCATCGGCGTCGACGTGCGCCAGAAATGCAAACGCAGCGCCGCCCAGCGCGAGCAGCACGATCGCCACGACCGCGGTATAAGCCGCCGCGACGCGGAGAACTACGCGGTCAATTTGTAGCCGATCCCCCACACCGTTACGAGTCGCTCGGCCGCGCCGACCGCGCGCAGCTTGCGCCGAATTGCGCTGACATAGACTTCCACGACGTTGCGCGAGCCGTCAAACGACGTTCCCCACACGAAATCCAGGATCTGATCCCGGGACAGGACGATCCCGGCATTCGCCGCCAGGTATTCGAGGACCCGGAATTCGGTCGAGGCGAGCTTCACCGGCTTGCCGTCGACCGAGACGCTGCGGCCGCTCGAATCGATGACCAGATTGCCCACGACGAAACGGTCGCGCACCGGCAGCGGGCCGCGGCGCAAGAGCGCGCGCAGCCGCGCGTGCAGCTCTTCTTCCACGAACGGCTTGATCAAGTAGTCGTCGGCGCCCGCATCGAGCCCGCGCACCCGGTCTTCGACGGCGTCGCGCGCAGTGAGCATGAGCATGGGCGTTAAAATGCCGGCCGCGCGCGCCTGTTTTGCAACCGTGAAGCCGTCGCGCTTCGGCAGCCCGATGTCGACGATCGCGACGTCGAACCGGTCGTGCGCGAGAGCTTCGAAGCCGTCATCGCCGTTGTGGGTGACGTGGACGGCAAACTTGCGCCGTTCGAGAATGGCGCGCACGCCCTCCGCGATTTCGACATCATCTTCGATCACTAAGACGCGCACGTTTTCTCCATCGGTGGCAGGGTAAGTGGCAGGAACGTCACTGCGGACTCGCGTCCAGGCGCTGGCGCAGGCTGCCGGCCAGCGCGCGCAACGTGGGATCGTCCGCGTCTTGCATCACGCGGGCAAGATTCGCGCTCGCTTCGGCGCGGCGGTCGGCACGCACCATCAACGTCGCCAGGGCAAAGCGCGCACGTGCATAGCTGGGGCTCAAGGCCAGCGCCGCTTGCAATTCGTTTTGCGCGGCCGCATAGTCGCCGGCCCGGACTTCCACCACGGCGAGATCGTAGTGCGC
>DASYOE010000013.1:0-18298 GCA_036008105.1 Candidatus Lustribacter sp.
CTGAGCCTCACTACGGGCACGGACGTTCACCGCGTTGCAGCATATGAATTTATTTTGCTAGCATCGGCTACCGAAATAGCGCCTTATTCGACCGAAGCCGGCGCAATCGGCTACGTGGGCAACCCTCGCGCTCATTACCCCGATTTCGCTGCAAGCACCGTATGCGTTCGGCAGATAAACAGCAAGACCGGAGAGGTTCAAATCGAAGCCTTCTTTGGAGGCAAACTTCACTGACGGACGACGTGCAAAACGGGTACGGCCACCCGCGTCATCCTGAGCGTAGCGAAGCGGAGTCGAAGGACCACCTCGACCTTGAACCTTGGTGGCGGTCCTTCGACTGCGCGCCTGCGGCGCTTCGCTCAGGATGACATCGAAAGTAACGCTTGCGCGGAGCGCTACTCGCCGAGGAGGGCGCGGGCCTGGGCCATCAGTTTGTCGCGCACTTCGGTGACGAATTTGTAGTCGTAGGTGTCCAGATACTTGCCGTTTTTTTGCGGGAACATCCAGGGCGGCAGATCGTCGTACTTCTCGTCGGTGCGCAGGCTGACCGCGCGCAGCGTTTCGGCTAATCGCCGTTGCCCGTCGCGGCCGGCGAGCCAGTTGATGTAGAGCTTGGCGGCGTTGGGGTGCGGCGCTTTGTTGATCAACGAAATCATGCCGTAACCGGCTGAGAGCGTCGACGGCGCGTCGGTCGGAAAGACATAGTCGAGCGGATAACCTTGAGCGCGGAATTGGTCGACGAACGCCGCTTCCGGCCCGACGAGAATCGGATAGGTGCCTTGGGCAAGGAATTGCGCGGCTTGGCGCCCGTCACGCGAGATGATGGGCTTCTGATCGACGTACAGCGCTCGCACGAAGTCGGGTCCGAACTGCGTGTAGAGGAGCGCCATCGCCGAGGTGCCGGCCCCGGATACGCCCGGGTCCTTGGCGACGATCGCTCCGCGCCATTTCGGATCGAGCAACGCCTTCCACGTCGTCACCTCGCCGGGCTTGACGAGCTTCGTGTTCACGAGCAGCTCCGGCGTGACGTAGCGCAGCGTCCGCAAAATCGTGTGCGCGTCGTCCATGTACCACAAGTGTCCGCCGCTCCATTTGCGCTTGTCGACTACGTCGGGCGCGATCAAAATCGGCTCGACGCGATCGAGCCAACCGGCCGGAAGATACGTCACGGCCGGGGTGTCGCCGCCGGCAACAAGGACGTCGAGCAAATATTTGCCGGCTGCGCGTTCGGCGCGGACGCGCGCTCCGCTCGCCGAGTTGGTGGTGCCGATGTAGGACACCGAAATGCCGTACGCGCGCTGAAAGCCGTCCGTCAGCGCTTGGCGGACGGTGTCGACCGGCGGACCATCCACGGCCACGGCGCCTTCGGCCCGCGCCGCGTCGACGAGCACTTTCATCGCGTCGCTCTGCGCGTGCGCGGGAGTGGTTCGCGCTGCAACGGCGAGCGCGAGGGCTCCGCCGATGACAGCGCGCCGGTTCATTCTCCCAGGAGCTCGCGAGCCTTGGCCATCGCCGCGTCGCGATATTCGGAGACGAACTTGTACTCGTAGGTGTCCAGATAGGTGGTGCCCTTCTGCGGGAACACCCAGTACGGAAGGCCTACGTAGTGTTCATCGGTGCGCAAGCTGACCGCCCGCATCACCTCGGCAAACTTCTCTTGCGCATCGTGTCCCGCGAGCCAGTTGATATACAGCTTGGCCGCATTGGGATGCGGCGCTTTGTTGACGAGCGACAGGAGTCCGTAGCCGCCCGAAATGATCGATGGTCCATCGGTCGGAAAAATATATTCGAGCGGGTAGCCTTGGGCTTTGAACTGATCGATGTACGTCGGCTCCGGTCCGATCAGAATCGGATACGTCTCCTGCGCCAGAAACTGCGCGGCTTGGCGCCCATCGCGCGAAATCGTCGGCTTCTGTCCCTGATAGAGCCGCTTCACGAAATCGGCGCCGAAGTGCATGTAGAACATCGCGATCAACGACGTGCCCGCGCCCGACACGCCCGGATCCTTGGCGACGATTTTGCCCTGCCACTTCGGGTCGAGCAGCGACTTCCACGTCGACACCTCGCGCGGCTTGACGATTTTCGTGTTAACGACGAGTTGCGGCGTCACGTACGCCTGCGTGCGCAGAATGTAGTGGCCGTCGTCCACGAACCAGAGATGGCCGTCTTTCCAGCGCCGCTTGTCGACGACGTCGGGCGCGACCAGAATCGGTTCGACTTTATCGAGCCAGCCCGAGGGAAGGTAGGTCATGGTCGGCGTGTCGCCGCCGGCGACGAGCACGTCGAGCAGATACTTGCCGGCCGCGCGTTCGGCGCGCACGCGCGCGCTGCTGGCGGAATTGGTCGTGCCGATATACGACACCGGGATGCCGTAGGCGCGCTGGAAGCCTTGCGTGAGCAGCTCGCGCGCCGCGTCGATCGGTGGGCCGTCGACCGCGACCGATCCTTCTGCTTTGGCCGCATCGATGAGCGCCTTCATCGCATCGGATTGCGCGCTCGCCGGAGCAAACTGCGCGGCGGCGGCCGTCGCCAACGTCCCGGCGATTGCCGCGCGACGGCTCAGAGTGGGATGGTTCGGCATGGTGTCCTCTTTCATTCGCCCAGGAGGGCGCGCGCCTTGGTCATCGCCGCATCGCGTTGCGTCGTCACGAACGCGTAGTCGTAGGTATCGACATATTTCGCTCCCTTTTGCGGAAACACCCAAGCCGGCAGATCGTCGGCGTACTTCACGTCGGTGCGCAAGCTAACCGTCAAGCGCGCTTCGGCGAGCTTCTTCTGCGGTCCGCGACCGGCGATCCAGTTGATAAAGAGTTTCGCGGCGTTCGGATGCGGCGCTTTGTTGACGAGCGAGATGAGCCCGTTGCTGCCGGAGAGTATACCCGGAGCGTCGGCTGGGAACACCGGCACGATCGGATAGCCGAGCTTCTGAAAGCGCACGATCTCGGTCGGCTCCGGACCGATCAGGATCGGATACGTTCCGTTGGCGATAAACTGCATGGCTTGACGCGCGTCGCGCGAGACCACCGGCTGCTGGTCTTTGTAGAGCCGCTTCACGTAGTCCGGACCGAACTGCAAATAGAGCAGGGCGATTAGGGATGTGCCGGCGCCGGAGACCGCCGGATCCTTCGCCACGATCTTTCCTTGCCACTTGGGATCGAGCAACGACTTCCACGTCGTCACTTCGCCGGGCTTGACCAGTTTGACGTTGACGACCAGCATCGGCGTCACTCCCGACTGCGTCCGCAGGATCGTGTGCGCCTCGTCCTCATACCAGAGGTGACCGTCGCGCCACTTCGTTTTGTCGAGCACGTCGGGCGCGATGAGGATCGGCTCGACGCGATCGAGCCAACCGGACGGAAGATACGTCATCGTCGGCGTGTCACCGCCCGCGACCAGAACGTCGAGCAGAAATTTTCCCGCTGACCGTTCGGCGCGCACGCGCGCACCGCTGGTCGAATTCGTCGTCGGGATGTAGGTCACCGGAATGCCGTAAGCGCGCTGAAATTCTTGGCTGACGTATTCACGGACCACGTCGACCGCCGGGCCATCGACAACGACCGCCCCTTCAGCTTGCGCGCCCGTAACGAGCGCCTTCATCGGATCGCTCTGGGCGCGCGCCGGGGCAATCCGTGTGGCGGCAGCCGCGGCGAGCGCGCCGCCGACGACGGCGCGACGGCTAAATTTCGTAGGCCCAGGCCAATTCGTCATCGGTTGCACCGCCCGCGTCTTCGGCCCGGCGATACGCATCTACCGCTGCGAGCGCGTAGCGCGCAACCGGGTCGACCTCGATGTTCACCCGTCCGCCGACGCCTTTCGAACCCAGCGTCGTTCGGCGCGCGGTTTCCGGAATCAGCGCGATCGTGAAGTACCCTTGCGTCACCGAGGCCACCGTCAAGCTAACCCCGTCGATCGCGACGTAGCCTTTCTCGACGATAAACCGCTCCACGTTGCCCGGCAACTCGATCGTGAGACGGTGCCCCTGGCCTTCGACCGGTTTGCCCACGATGGCGGCGTTGGCGTCGACGTGGCCGTAGACGAGATGCCCGCCCAAACGATCGCCGACGCGCAGCGATAGCTCGACGTTCACCGGATCGCCTTCGTGTAACTCATCGAACCCGGCCCGGATGATACTTTCCGGAACGACGTCGAAGGTCATCGTGCGCGCATCGTGAGCGATCACGGTCAAGCACACGCCGTTGATCGCGATCGAATCCTTCTCGGCGACGCCTTCGGCAATCGCATCCGGCGCTTCGACGGTGAGGACCATGCCGTTGCGCAGGTCGCCGCGCAGCGACGCCACGCGGCCGAGATGTGCGATGAGGCCGCTAAACATGCGGCAGCTTGGCGGTAATCATAAGATCGTCGCCGACCCGTTCGACCTCATCGAACGTCCACCCGGTTAACATCGCGCGCAGATCGGCGCCGGCGAGCACCGGTACGGCCTCGGGCGTGCGGAGAAAAGCCGGCGCGACGAACCACACGACGCGTTCAACCAGTCCGGCGGCCAGCAGGTTTCCGGCCAACGCCGGGCCGCCTTCGCACAGCACGCTCGTGATGCCGGCCGCTCGCAGCCCGGCCAGCGCCCCGCGCAAATCGACGTCGCGCGCGCCGCGTTCGGGCGCCAACACGATCGTCGGGGCATAGCTACCCGGTGGCGCGCCGGCCGGTTCCGCGAACACCCGGTACGTCGGAGCGAGCGGCGCGCTGCCGGAGACGACGACCCGCGCGTAGGGCTTTGCGCGCGAGCGGTGGGGCCGTACGGTCAGCAGCGGATCGTCGGCGCGCACGGTTCCCGCACCCACCATCACCGCGTCGTGTTCGGCGCGCAGATCGTAGACGCGTTCGCGCGCCGCCTCGCCGGTGACGCGATACGTTCCGGGATACGGTGCGATGAAGCCATCGAGCGACATCGCCATCTTGAGCGTCACGTACGGCAGCGTCGAGCCGATCGTGAACGCGAAACGCTCGATCAGGGCGCGGCACGGCGCATCGTCGGCGACCTCTACCGCGACACCCGCCGAACGCATCCGCGCGACGCCCTTGCCGTGCGTCAGCTGGTTCGGATCCAACGCGCCCACGACGACGCGCTCGATACCGGCGTCGATGATCGCGACGCTGCAGCGCGGCATCGTCGATTCGTGATCGTGCGGCTCGAGCGTGACGTACATCGTGGCGCCGCGAACGTCTTCGCCGGCTTCGCGGGCGATGCGCAGCGCCTCGGCCTCGGCGTGCGGCTGCCCCTTGCGATGGTGCCAGCCTTCGCCGAGCGTGCGTTCTCCGCGCACGATGACGGCACCGACCGGCGGGTTCGGCGCCGTGTCCGCCAGCGCGCGCGCGGCTAACTCAACCGCGCGCGCCAGATACGTCGCGTCGAGTTGGTTTACGGCGTGACCTCGACGCCCTTCCAGAACGCGATGTAGCCCTCGATATTTTTCGCCGCATCTTTCGCCTGGGGATAGTACCAGGCGGCGTCGGGGTTCTGCTTGCCGTTCACGTCGACCGTGTAATAGGAAGCGGTGCCCTTCCACGGACAGACGCTATGCGTCGAGCTGTCCTTGAAGTATTCGCGTTTGACGGAGTCGGGCGGGAAGTATTGATTGCCCTCGACGACTTCGGTGCTGTTGCTTTCGGCCAGCACGGTGCCGTTCCAAATCGCTTTCACGCTTCGACCAACCGTCCGCCGCGGCGCGGGGTTTCGCGGCCGGGCAGCGTGCGCGCCACCACCACCGCGCCGGCGACGCTGCATCCGGCGGACGCGAGCAGCGCGGCCGCATCGCGCAGCGTCGCACCGGTGGTCATCACGTCATCGAGGAGCATCACGCGCGGCGGAATCGTCACCCCCGGCCGGAACGCGAAACGCCCGCGCGCGACCAGCCGTTCGTTCCGCCCGAGGCCGCGCTGGGCCGAGCCGTGTTTGCGCACGATGTCGGCGCACGTGCCGCCGGCGCGCAGCGCGACGCGCCGGGCCAGCTCGCGCGCCTGGTCGAAGCCGCGCTCGGCTGCCCGGCGGCGCGTTGTGGTCAGTGGAACGAGCACCGTTCCCGCCGGAACGAGCGGGGCCAGGAGTGCCGCCAGCGGATCGAGACAGGCGCGTTCCCCGCGCTTGACGGCCAGGATCGCATCGCGTACGGCGCCCGCGTAATCGCCGGCGGCGCGCACCGGCAGTTGGTCGAGCACGACGGTCGACGAACGGGCGGACGCGCAGCACGCGGGGCACAAGCCCGTATCGGGCACGCCGCAGCCGATACACCACACCGGGAAGAGCCAGGGGCGAATCGCGGTCCACATATTAGCGGCTTCACGCGCAGGCGGCCCACGGCTAGGTCCGAACGCTCGCACCAATGCTCCTGGCGTTGTTGGCGCTGGTGACCGTCGCGCCCGTATCATCCGCGGCCATCGCACCGCGGGTGCTGATCGTCGCAACGTTTCCGTTCGAGGCCGAACGCTGGATTGCGCGCGACCGTTTGAGCCGGCGGATTCCGATCGCGGGCTTGCCGGCGCCGCTCGCCTGCAACGATGCGCAGACGGAATGCTTGCTGACGACCGGCATGGGCAAAGTCAATGCCGCCGCATCGATCGTCCTAGCGGGCGCGAGCGGCCGGCTCGATATGCGGACATCGTATATTTTGCTGGCCGGCATTGCCGGAACGACGCCCGAGGTCGCCAGCATCGGCTCCGTCGCCTGGGCGCGCTGGGTTGTCGACGGCGGCTTGGCGCGCGAAACAGATCCGCGCGAACCGCTCGTTGCGGAACGGTTTTCGCGCAGTGCCCTCGGTTTTCGCACCGGCACGGAGGTATTCGCGCTCGACGCCGCACTCGCGAAGTGGGCGTATGCGGAAACGCGTTCGCTGCCACTGCGCGACTCCGCGAGCGCGCGGCGCTACCGCGCGCACTACCGGGATACGAAGTTCGGCAACGCACCACCCATGGTGCTGGCGTGCGACGTCATCAGCGACGACACGTTTTGGCAGGGCGCGATCATGTCGGCGTTCGCCCGCGCATGGGTGGCGAATTGGACCCGCGGGCGCGGGACGTATTGCATGTCGGCGATGGAGGATTCCGGATTCCTCGGCGGGCTCGCACGGCTCACCGCGCGCGGCCGCGCCAACCTCGCCCGCGTGTTGATCCTGCGCGGTGCGTCAGACTACGACCGCCCGTACAGCGGACAGACACCGGCCCAATCGCAGGCGGCAATGAGCGTCAGCGGCGGCCCCGAGCTGGCTGCTGAGAACGTCTACCTGGCAGGCGAGCAGGTTGTGAGACGGCTCATTCGCAAGGCGGCAGGCGATTTTACCGATCCTTTACAACCTTAAGGGCTTGGTGCTCATACCAGGATGGTACAGAGGCGCTTGTGATTAGCTTTGAGGCAGTACGGCTGGAAGCCCGGCGCCTCGAGGCTCTTTGGCGTATCGTCAACACGCCGAATCTGCGCGGCGACGACCTGGTTCTCGCGATGCTGCGCGAAGCCGCGGTGGCCATCCGGCCCGGTAAGCAGTACGTGGGCGTGCTGGGTCATGTCGACGGAGCCGACTTCGTCCTTGAGGCCTATGGCGGCGACGAATCGTTGCGAGCCGTGCTCCCGCTTGGCTCGCGCATTCCTCGCGGCCAAGGATACTTTGCGCGCGAGTTCGGCCTCCGCGGTCAGATCTCGACCCAGTTCGAAGCGGCCGGGAAAACGTTCGTCCTGGCCCTCGGCACGCGCGCGCAGCCTTCCGAAATACCGTTCGGACCGGAAGATCACGCGTACGTCGAAATCCTCGGTTCGTTTTTCGCGCGGCACATCGAGCTCGTCACCATGGAGCGCGCGCTGCGCGACGAGCGCGAACATTCGCGCCAACATGCCGAGCGGCTGGGCGCGCTCTGGCGAGCCGTCAATTCGCCGAACCTGCGCGGCGAGGGACTACGGTTGGCGATGTTGCGCGAGGCAGCCATCGCGATTCGGCCGGGACAAGAGTACATCGGCACGCTCGGCCACCTCGAGGGGTCGACGTACGTCGCCGACTCCATGGCCGGGCGATTCGGCCGGCGCGACCGCAGCGCGGGGCCGCGTTTTCTTGCCGCCGGCCGGCGTCTCGACCGCAGCGAGTTGCTGCCCGTGCGCGATCCCAAAGCCGGGCGCACGCAGGCCTGGGACGATTGCCAAGCGCTGCCCAACTTGCCGGAAAAGGCGCGTTCATGGGGCGTGCGCAGCATGCTCACGACGAAGTTCGTCGCCAACGAGTTGACGTACGTGCTGACGCTGGCCTCGCAGGAAACGACATCGGGCAAGCCGTTCGGCGCCGAGGACCACGAGTACATCGAGGTGCTGGGGTCGTTCTTTGCAGGTCTGCTCGAACGCGAGCATATGCAGGCGGCGCTCGTCGCGGCGGAAGCGCGCGCCCGCCATCACGCTCGCCGGCTCGAAGAGCTGTGGGACGTCGCGAACGATTCGGCACTGAGCGGCGAGCGTCTGATGCTCGCGATGATGCGGCGCGCGGCGGCGGCGATTCGCCCCACGCCGCGCTTTCGCGGATTGCTCGGCCGCATCGAGGGCGATTCGCTGCTGACCATCAGCGCGGGGGTCGAGCCCGGCGATGACGATCCGCGAGCAGGCCGCCTTCAGATCGGCCGCCGCACGCCGCTCGTGTGGCGACCCGATCCGCACAGCGGCCGCACGCGCAGTTGGGACGATCTCTCGACCGATCGCGACAACGATCTGCCGCGCGCGTTGTCGGCACTGGGGTGGCGCTCGGCGATCACGATCCAGTTCGACGCTGCCGGCTCCACCTACCGGCTGACGTTCACCTCGGATGAGACGACCACCGACCCGTTCGACGAGAAGGACGCCGAGTATCTCGACGTGCTGGCTGCCGCGTTCACCAAGCAACTCGAAGTCGGTCAGCTCGAGGACTCGCTGCGCCAAGAGGAAGAGCAGTCGCGACAGCATGCTCGCCGGCTCGAAGCGCTCTGGAAAATCGTCAACGATCCGGGATTGAAAGACCAAGAGCTTTCGCTCGCGATGCTGCAAGCGGCGGCCGCGGCCATCCGCGTGGACAAGGATTTTCGCGGCATGCTGTGGCGCGTCGACGGTGAGAACTTCATCGTCGAAGCGCTGGCGCAAGCCGAGCATCTCGGCCCGGCGCTCAACGCCCGCGTCGGTCAGCCGATTCCACTCGAGGGGTCGGCCATCGGCAAAGTGGTTGAGGACGGCGGCGGAACGCGGTCGTGGAACGATCTGCAAACGAGCGCGGACGCGCCGGCCACGGCCTTTCGAAACGACACCCACGCGCTGATCATCACGACGTTCAATGCCGGCGGGTCGACCTGGGGCTTGTCGTTCGTGTCGAGTTACCGCGGTCTCGAACCGTTCGAGCAGCAAGATCACACCTACGTCGAAGTGATCGCGTCCTTTTTTGCCAACCACGTTCAGCAACGCTGGCAGTTCGAACGCATCCGGTATCAAGAATCCCACGACGTCCTCACGGGATTGCTCAACCGCTCGCAGTTTCGCGCCCAAGCGCGGGCCGCCGCGCGCACGAACGCCGGCTACGCGATCGCGTTACTCAACATCGACGCCTTCCGCGAAGTCAACGAAATCTACGGTCATCTGGTCGGCGATTCGGTGCTGGTCGAAGTCGCCGACGCGCTGGTGCAACGCTCGGCACCCGACGAGATCCTGGGCCGGATCGGCGGCGACGTCTTCGCCATCTTCATGCCGCAAATATTTACGCGCGAAGCCGCGCGCACCCGGGCGCTGCACTTTGCCGAAGCGTTCGCGCATTCGTTCTCGACCGTCAAACGCACCGCCAGCCTGGGCCTGGCGATCGCGCCGGACGATGGGACGATCCTCGACGATATCTTGCTGCACGCCGACACCGCGCTGGTGGGTGCTAAGAAGCGCGGCCACGGCTCGGTGCTCTTCTACGAACCAGCGATGGACGCCGACTCATCGCGCCGCGCCTCGCTGCGCGGCGAACTGGCGCGGGCGGTCACGAGCGGCGAATTCGAGTTGTACTTTCAGCCGCACGTCCAGATCGCGAGCGGCCTCCTCAGCGGCTGCGAAGCGCTCATTCGCTGGAACCATCCGACGCGCGGGTTGCTGCTGCCGCAAGATTTCATTCCGTTTGCCGAGCAAAACGGCGTGATCACGACCATCGACAAATGGGTGATGGAAAACGCGTTCATCGCCGCCCAAGCGCTCGACCCGTGCCCGCCGAACTTCCGGATCTACTTCAACCTCTCCGGCCGTCAAGCCGGCGATCCGCAGCTCTTGCGCGCCTTTGCCGACGCCGAGCGCAACGGGGTCGCGCTCGAGCGGCTGGGGGTTGAGATCACCGAAACCGATGCGATGCGCGACATCGAAACGACGGCCCACGTCTGCCGCGCCCTGCAGGCGCTGAACGTCCGGATCGCGATCGATGACTTCGGAACCGCGTACTCGTCGCTGTCGTCGCTAAAACGGCTGCCGCTGGATATCGTGAAGATCGACCGCAGCTTCATCAGCGGCGTGATCAACGATCCGCACGATCAAACGATTGCCGAAACGATCATGGGCATCGCCACGCGCTTCGGCTTCGAGTCGTTGGCCGAAGGCGTTGAAGAGGACGGGCAGATCGATTGGCTCCGCGATCGCGGCTGCGCCTACATGCAGGGCTTCGCGATCAGCCACCCGCTGCCCATCGGTGAGTTCAAGACCTACCTGGCGGATTACCGGGCTTAGGTCGCGATCGGCTCGTTCGCGACGATACGATCGATGAGCGAGGTGTCGGCGGGGACGTCGTAGTCGATGCCGACGATGGAATCGCGCACCAGAACGCGGGCGCCCAGCGTCGCCGCGTCCCACACGATCGAACGCTCGATGACCGCTTCGTCCCCGATGCGCACGCCGTCGCCGATGACCGTCGGGCCAACGATGCGCACGCGGCGGCCGACGCTGACGTTACTGCCCAGCCGCACGTCGCCTTCGATGCGCACGTCGTTCCCCAAGTGCACGCCGGCCGGCACGCCGGTTGCGCGCGCGCCGCGTAGCCGCACGCGTCCGGCAAGTACGTCGGAGGTCGCCAGACGATATTCTTTCGGGGTTCCGATATCGCGCCAATACGCGTTCAAACGCAGGCCGTAGAAACCGGCGCCGGCCGCGAGCAGCGCCGGGAACACGCCCTTGCCGAAATCGTAGAACGTCTCGGCGGGAATGTAGCTGAAAATTTCCGGCTCGAAGACATAGATGCCGGTATTCACGAGCTTCGAGCGCTCCGTTCCCTTGGGCGGCTTTTCCTGAAACTCCGTGATTCGGCCGCGGTCGTCGGTGAGCACGACGCCGTATTGGTCGACCTCTTCCGCTTCGACCAGACCGATCGTCGCGAGCGCGCCGCGCTCTTTGTGAAACGCAACGAGCGCGTCCAGATTGGCGTCGGTCAGATCGTCGCAACCGACGACGACGAACGTGCGATCGAAAAACGCCTCGAGCGGCTTCACCGCGCCGGCGCTGCCCATCAGTTCGGACTCACGAACGTAGTTCAGCTTGACGCCGTAGCGCGACCCATCACCGAACGCCGAGTCGATGGCGTGGGACAAATAGTGGACGTTGATCCCGACTTCGGTAAAACCAAATGATGCCAGCCAGCGCATGATGTGCGCCGTGATCGGCTCGCCCGCCACCGGTACCAGCGGCTTGGGGACTTGCTTTGTCAGCGGATAGAGACGCGTGCTCATACCGCCGGCGAGGATCATGGCTTTGGTCGAGTTCACCGTATACGAGTACCTCTTTGGGTCATGGCCTCAAACGTCGCCGCAAAGGCAAACTGCGGAAGCACGAGTTGGCGCCGCCACCGCGACGGTTCCCGGATCAGCCGATAAAGCCATTCGAGCCCCGCTTTCCGCCACAGACGTGGTGCTCGGGGAACTGTTCCCGCCAGCACGTCAAACGAACCGCCGACTCCGATTCCGACGCCGCACTTGGTGGCGCCGAGATTCTCCTCGAGCCAGTATTCTTGCTTGGGACTTCCAAGCCCCACCAGGAGCACGTTGGCCCCGCTCGCCGCGATCGATGCGACTATCGTCGGGCTCTGCCCGGGTGCGAAGTACCCGTCGCGCGTGCCCACGATCGCAGCGCCGGGATGACGCTGGCGTAGCGCGATCGCCGCACGCTCGGCGATCCCGGGGGCACTGCCGAACAGGAAGAAACGCAGGTCTTCGCCGGCCGCGGAGCGCGCGACGAGCGGATCGATCAAGTCGATGCCGGTGACGCGTTCGCGCAGCGGACCGTGCCGCGCGCGCGATGCGAGGAGAATGCCGATGGTGTCGCAGAGCGACAGGGCCGACGCGTCGATCAGCGCGCGAAAGCGCGGGTCGCGCCGGGCGTACATCACCATCTCGACGCCGAGCGTGACGACGAGTGCGGGCGTCGGGCCGGTCGCAAGCGCGGCGATGCGCGCGACCGCGTCCTCGCGACTCACCGCATCGACGCGGCAACCGAGAATCCGGATCGATGGGTCCGTCAGATCACTCCGGACGGAACGGAGCGATCAGCGGTTGCAACACGCGCTTGAGATCCTCCGGCATCTCGCCCATGGGCGACCGGCAGGCTCCGGCCGCGAAACCGAATTGGTTCATCGCCCACTTCACCGGGATCGGGCTCGGATGGGCGAACAGCGCGCTGAAGAGCGCCTGCAAGTCGCGATGCAAACGGCCGGCCGTCTCAACGTCGCCGCCGTCGAAGGCGGCCGCCATCGCGACCAGTTCGCGGCTGCAGAGGTGCCCGGCTACGCTGACGCAGCCGTACGCACCCAACGCGAGCGCCGGCAAATAAAAATAGTCGTCGCCCGAGTACACGGTGAAATCTTCGCGCACGCGGTCGCGTACGAGCGCCGTGAACTGAACGGTGTCGCCGCTCGATTCTTTGATCCCCACGATATTCGGATGGCGCCGCGCCAACTCGTGCACCGTCGCGGGCAGCATGTTGACGTTGGTGCGTCCGGGGATGTTGTAGAGGATGATCGGCAGCGACGTCGCCTCAGCGATCGCGCCGAAGTGGCGCAAGAGACCGTCTTGCGGCGGCTTGCTGTAATAGGGAACGACCGCGAGAATCCCATCGACGCCGGTTTTTTCCGCCGCCCGGGTCAGTTCGACCGCGTGGTGGGTGTTGTTGCCGGTCGTTCCGGCGATCACGGTGCCGCGCTTGCCCAAGGCCGACTTGATGGCCCCGAATAACGCGAGCTTCTCTTCGTTCTCGAGCGCCGGCGATTCGCCGGTCGTGCCGCTGACGATCAACCCGTCGTTGCCGCGGTCGACCAGAAACTGCGCGATGCGGACGGCTTCGCCGACGTTCACGGCGCCGCTCGCGTCGAACGGCGTGATCATCGCGGTGAAGAGCCGGCCGAGCGCCTTCATGAAACGACGGCGGCGGTCTGGGGCCCGAGCGAAAAGTAATCGTGCAGGGCCTGTTCGGCGCGCACGGCGCCCTCGTCCGGAACGAGCACCGAGATCGTGATGTTCGAGTCGGTCGAGTGGATGATCTCGACGTTGGCTTGCGTCACCGCGCGCACGACCCCGGCCATGACGCCCGGCGTGCCGCGCATCCCGGCACCGACGATCGAGAGCTTCGCGCAGTGCATCCGCACGCGCAGGGCCAGGTTGAGGTTGTGCAGCTCGGCGCGCACGCGCTCGACGTTTTCGTCGTCGCACACGAAGAACACGCCCGCATCGTTCACGTTGATCATGTCGATCGAGATGTTCTGCGCGGCGAGCCGGTCGAACAGCTCGCGGTCGAGCGTCGCGCGGCCGCCTTCATCGCTGAGCCCCTGGATGACGCGGAAGAACGAGACGTTGCGCAACGCCGTGATCCCGGTAACCGGACGGTCGCGGTCGATCGGCGCGTCGTCGTCGATCAGCGTGCCGATGTTGCTGCGCAAGCCCTTGACCGCATAGGGGGTCTTGGTCGCGTGCGCGAGTTCGGCCGCTTTGGAGTGCATCACCTTGGCGCCGTTACCGGCGAGCTCGACCATCTCGGCCGGCGTGACGCGTTCGACGGCGTGCGCGTCGGCGACGCGGCGCGGATCGGCGGTAAAGACCCCGCTGACGTCGGTGAAGATGTCGACCGACGAGGCGCTCAACGCATCGCCGAGCGCGATCGCCGTCAAATCGCTGCCGCCGCGGCCGATCGTCGAGACGGCACCGCTCCGCGTCTTGCCCTGAAAGCCGGTCACGACGGGGATGATTCCGGCTTCGAGTGCGGCCCGGATGGGGTGCGTGTCGACCTCGAGAATCCGCGCGTCGCCGTGCGTGTCGTCGGTGAGGATCCCGGCTTGACCGCCGGTCATCGCTTGCGCCGGGGTGCCCAGCGAGGTCAGCAACTCCGCGAACACCGCGGCCGAGATCATCTCGCCGACGGCCAGGAGCAAGTCGCGGTTTGCGCCACCGCGCACCGGGCCGATCAAGCCGAGCAGCGTATCGGTCGCGTACGGATCGGGCAGACGGCCCATCGCGCTGACCACGACGACGACCTGCGCGCCGGCGCGCGAAGCTTCGAGCACGCGTGAAGCGGCGATCTCGCGCAGCTCCGGCGTCGAGACGGACGATCCGCCGAATTTCTGGACGACGATGCTCATCGAGCGACCGCCGCGAACCGCCCTTGTTCCACGAGTAGTTCGAGAATCTGCACGCCGTTGGTCGCCGCGCCCTTGCGCAGCTGATCGCCGACGACCCACATCATGAAGCGCCGGTCGTCGTCCTCGGTCTCGGGGCGCAGACGCGCCACGTGCACGACGTCGGTATTTTCCACGTCGAGCGGCGTGACGATGCCGCGGTCGTGGAACACCACACCCGGTGCCGCGGCCAACGCATCGCCGAGTTCTTCGAGCGATGTCGGACGCTCGGTTTCGAAGAAGACCGACTCGCTGTGCGCGCGGCGCACCGGCACGCGCACGCAGGTCGCCGCAACGTGCAGATCGGGACGGTTGAGGGTCTTGCGCGTTTCGGCCGCGACCTTGTCCTCTTCGCCGTTGTTCCCGATGCCGCTGAACGAGCCGACTTGCGGCACGACGTTATGCAGGATCGGCGCGGCGAACGTTCCGTCGGGCGCCTGGCCGGCTTCCTCGCCGGCCAGCGCCTCGAGTCCGGCGCGGCCGGCCCCGCTCACGGCCTGATACGTCGATACGCGCACCGACTTCAAGCCGACGGCGCGTTCGATCGGCGCGAGCCCGACGCATAACACGATCGCCGTGCAGTTGCCGACCGGAAAGATGCGATGGCTGGGATGGATCGCCTGCGGGTTCACTTCCGGCACGACCAGCGGGCAGGCGGGGTCGAGGCGGAACGTCGACGAGTTGTCGATCACGATGATGCCGGCTTCGGCCAGCGCGGTCGCCATCTCGGCGCTGGCGTCGTCGCTCGAGGCGAAAAACGCGACGTGCGGCCGGTCGGCGACGATGCGCTGCGTCGTCGCCACCGCAACCGGCAGGGATGCGCCGCGGAACGTGACGGCGTTGTCGCGTTCGCGCGAGGCGTATGCCAGCAGCGTCTCGACCGGAACCTTCCGTTCCTCGAGCACGCGCAGGATCGTCTCACCGACGACGCCCGTTGCACCGATAACCGCGACTCTCACTTAAGTGGCCTCCGTAAAGAGTAAGGATTCAAGCCCGATCGTTAGACCGGAATGTTTGCGGACATTGCGCACGGCCAGCACGATTCCCGGACCGAACGAATCGCGTGACAGTGAATCGTGACGGATCGTGAGCGTCTCGCCGTCGCCACCGAAGAGCACCTCTTGGTGTGCGACGAGTCCGGGCAGCCGCACGCTGTGGATCGGCACGTCGGCCGGACCACCCGCCTCGGTGATGCGCCGCGCGGTCAGTTTCGCGGTACCGCTCGGCGCGTCTTGCTTGGCTTCATGGTGCAACTCGATGATCTCGACGTGCGGCATCACCTTCGCGGCTTCGGCGGCGAGCTTCATCATCAGCACCGCGCCGACCGAGAAGTTCGGCACCAGCATTCCGCTCACGCCGTGCGCGTCGCAGTCGGCGCCGAGCGCGACGATGTCGGCATCGGTCCGGCCGGTCGCAGCGATCACCGGTGAGACGCCTTTGCCGATCGCGGCGTGCGCGACGTCGACGGTGACCGGATAGATCGTGCAGTCGACGACGACGTCCATGCCCACGGCATAGAACGCGTCCAGCGTGTCGTGGATGCGCGCCTCGCCGCCGCAGCCGATGTGCTGGGCGAGACGATCTCCGGCGAAGTCGCGTTCGAACGCGGCCACCAAGTCGAGGCCGTCCGCCGCATCGATTGCAGCGGACGCCACGCGCCCGAGCCGGCCGAGCGCGCCGGCAACGCCGACGCGCACCGAACTATACTCGCTCTAAGGGGGCGTACTTGAGCATCACCATCTTCTGCCCGACGTTCGGGAAGTTGATGGTGAGAAGTCCGTCGCCGCCCGCGCCGGCGATGTCGACGACCAGACCCTCGCCCCACTTGGGATGACGGACGCGGTCGCCCGCCGACAGGTTCAGCCCCACGCCGGCCCCGGCGTTTTCGTGGATCGAGACTTCGCGCCAGCGCCCGCCGCCCGGACGCGGCCCGATGCCGATCCCGCCGATCGCTTCGATCGAGGGCATCTCATCGATGAACCGTGATTTCGGGTGCGAGAACGTGTTGCCGAACAGCGTGCGCCGGGCGGCATACGAGAGATAAAGGCGGTCCATCGCGCGCGTCACGCCGACGTACGCCAGGCGGCGCTCTTCTTCCAACTCCGTGTTGTCGGTCAGCGCGCGCGTGTGCGGGAAGACGCCTTCTTCCAGACCGGAGAGAAAGACGATCGGGAACTCGAGGCCCTTGGCCGCGTGCATCGTCATCAAGGTGACGAACGACGACTCGGGATCGAGCGTGTCGAGGTCCGAGACCAGCGCGATGTTGGCCAGGAAGTCGTCGAGCGTCGAGCCCGTCTCCGGGTTCGCCTCGAACTCTTTGGCCACACCGATCAGTTCTTGCATGTTCTCGACGCGCGCGCGGCCTTCGTTGGTGTCGTCGCCCTGCAGTTCGCGCAGGTAGCCCGACTCTTCCATCACGGCCACGAGCAGGTCGGAGATCGAGAACGTCTTCGCCTTCTCGCGCAGGTCGTTGATCAGCTCGGCAAAACGCTCGAGTTCGCGCTGCTTTTTCGGCACCGCGCGTTTGAGCAAGCCCGAATCGAACACCGCTTGGCCGACCGACACGCCCGAGGCGTTCGCGGCGTCGAGCAGCGACGTCAGCGTTTGCTGGCCGATCGAGCGGCGCGGCACGTTGACGATACGGCGGAACGCGACCGCGTCCGAGGGGTTCACGATGTAGCGCAGGTACGAGAGCATGTCCTTGATCTCGGTACGCGCGTAGAAGCCGACGCCGCCGACGACCCGGTAGGGGATGCCTTCGGCGAGGAAGCCTTCTTCGAAGTAGCGCGACTGCGCGTTCGTGCGGTAGAGCACGAGGAAGTCGCGATACGCGGAACCGTCGCGGACGTGTTCCTTGATCTTCTCCATCACGTAGCGGACTTCGGCCCGCTCGGACTCGGCCTGGAAGGCCGTGATCTTCTCGCCTTCCGACCGTTTGGTGAAGAGCGTCTTCTCCGACCGATTCGGGTTGTTGGAGACGAGCTCGTTGGCCGCGGTCAGGATCGTCTGCGTCGAGCGGTAGTTCTCTTCGAGCTTGAAGACCTTGGCGCCCGGAAAGTCTTGTTCGAAGCGCAGGATCATGCGATAGTCGCTGCCGCGCCACGAGTAGATCGACTGATCGTCGTCGCCGACGACGGTCAGGTTCTTGTGCTCGTCGGCCAGCAGCGCGACCAGTTTGTACTGCGCGTAGTTGACGTCTTGGTACTCATCGACGAGGACGTAGCGGAACTTCGACTGATAGCGAACCCGCGTCTCTTCGTCTTTTTGCAGCAACTCGATCGTGCGCGAGATCAGATCGTCGAAGTCGAGCCCGTTCGATTCTTGCAGGCGGCGTTCGTACTCGCGATAGACCGCGGCATAGCGCTCGCCGATGAACGACTGGTGCTTTTCTTCGTAGACGTCGGGCGACCAGAGATTGTTCTTTGCTTTGGAGATCTCACCGAGAGCCGCGCCGGGAATGACCTGACGCTCGTCCATGTCGAGATCGTGCAAGATGTCGCGGATGATCTGCTTCTGATCGGTGTCGTCCATGATCGCGAAATTGCTCGCGATGCCGATCTTCTTGCCGTCGCGGCGCAACATGCGCACGCACATCGCGTGGAACGTGCCGACCCAGAGATCGCGCGCCGGTGCACCGACCATCGCTTCGATCCGCGACTTCATCTCGCCGGCGGCCT
>DASYOE010000014.1:0-2498 GCA_036008105.1 Candidatus Lustribacter sp.
GAACGTCGACGTTCCCCGGGAACTGCATGTTGCGCAGAACCGGGCCCAGATACAGCGCGTTCTGCGTGGGGAACGGCTTCGACCAGACGCCGAATTCGCCGCCGCCGCAGGCCGGCAATCCCAGCAACTCGGCCAGTTCGAGAACCTCGTTCTCGGCGTTGGCCATCGCGATTTCATCGCCGACGGAGAGCAGCGGGTTCTTGGCCTCGATCAGCATCCGTGCGACTTTTTGGATGTCGTCGGAGTCGGCGCGGATCTTCATCGGCACTTCGAAGAGCGACTGGTCGATGATGTCGGCGGTCGCCGGCGTGCCGAGGATGTTATCGGGGATCGAGACGAACACCGGCCCGCCGGGCGGCGTCGACGCAAACTTCAGCGCGCGCCGCGTCACTTCCGGAATCGAGCTGCCGGATTCCGCGAGCCACCACCATTTGGTGAGCGGCTGCGTCATCAATTCCTGATGCTCGTAGTCCTGCGGGCCGTCGCGCCCCGACTGCTCGGTGCCGAAGGCGGCAATGACCATCAATAGAGGAACGCGGTCTTTGTACGCATTGACGAGTTGTGTCAGGCCGTTCGGCAGCCCGACGTTGGCGATGCTGAGCACGCCGGTCTTCCCCGACATGCGGGCGTACCCGTCGGCCATGGCGACGACCACGCCTTCTTGAATGCCCTTGATGAGCTGGATCGTCGGCTCGTTGGCGATCGCGTTGAAGATCGGCGCGTCACCGGTCGACGGGTTGAAGAAGTAGTACTTCACTCCGGCGGCCTTGAGCTGTTGCACGAAGAGCGTGCCCCCGGTGTCGTGCAGGTTGCGCACCGCACCGGCGGCGCCGGCCGCGCTCACGTTTATCGGGGCGAGCGATTCGGCGATCGCGCTCGCGGCCGCCGCACCGAGGCCGACGGCGCTCAACCCCTGGAGAAGCTTGCCCCGCGAAATATCGCGGTCAAGATATTGCTTGAAAAGCTCTTGCATCAAAGCGTCCCTCCGGAGGGTGGGTTGCGGCGCGCACAAGCCGTTTCCATGCCGGGATCACGCCGAAGTTATAAATTTCCGCAGCACCAGGCGATTGAGCTCGCCGGCACGGGTGTACGAGACCTCGTCCATCAAGTGCATCACCATGTGAATGCCCAACCGTCCCAACGGGCGTTCGTTCGCGCCGGCGGAAAAGTCGGGCGGTGCGGCCGCGGTCGGATCGAACGGCACGCCGTCGTCCTCGACGACGAGTTGCAGCGCGAGCGGCTCGCGCGCGAAGGTGAGCTCGACCGAGGGCGGCGGAACGCCGCCGTACTCGGCGACGTTGAGGAAGAGCTCCTCGAGGACGATCGCCAAGCGCGCCGCGTCCTCGCCGTTCAAGTGGTTCGCCGCGCATTGGGTGTCGAGCCAGATCATCGCGTCGCGGAGGTGCGATTTCTCCGCGGTCACGCGTAGGCCGCTCAGAGGTTGATCTCCATGCCGTCGTAGGCCGACGATATCTCGAGCTGCGTGCCGTCGGCGGTGATTTCCTGATACCGGCGCGCGTCGCTCAGCACGCGCTCGATCATGGCGTCGTCGTAGACCGGTTCGTGGTGAAAGAGCACCAAGTGCTTGGCGCGCGCGCGCTGGGCCAGCTCGACGCCGATCACGTTGCTCGAGTGACCCCAATCCTCTTTCATCGACACGGCCTCGCCGAGTGAGTACATCGCGTCGAAGATCAAGACGTCCGCGTCGCGGAAGAGGTTCAGGAACGGCCGCTCGTCTTCACGCGATTCGAAGCGATGCTCGGAATCGGTCGCGTAGACGACCGTCTTGTCGTCGTGTTCGAAGCGGAAGCCGTACGAATCGCCGCCGTGCTGCTGTTTGCCCGCGGTGACGGTGAACCCGGCGATCACCTCGGGCACGCCGGGCTCGATCGGAATGAATTCGAGCCGGGCGCCGAGGGCATCGAAGGGCACCGGAAACGACGGCGGGCCATGCTGGCGCGCGAACCCGCCCCGGAGGTCCGCATGGCAGCCGTAGATGCGGATGAGGTTGCCTTTGATGTACGCCGGCAAGAAGTACGGAAAACCCATGATGTGGTCCCAGTGCAAGTGGGACATGAAGAAGTTGTAGATCTGCGGATCGCCGCGGTGCTGCTCGAGCACCATGTTGCCGAACGCGCGCAAGCCCGTCCCGGCGTCGCACAGGACGTACTCGGGACTGCCCGCGTCGAGCTGCACGCACGAGGTATTGCCGCCGAACGTACCCTTTACGTCAAACGGAAGGCCGTGCTCGATGAACGCGTCGACCGCGTGGTCGTCGGGGAAATGATGCGCTCGCGCGAGCTCGAGCGCGCGGCGAATCTTCACCTTGACTTCCTGCGCCGTCAGCGGCGTGGGCAGCGAACCGCGCGTGCCCCAGAACGTGACGCGCATCAGGCCGCGCCGAGCTCGCCCCGGGCGGCGTCGACCGAATCGTATAACGCGAAGAGCGCATCGAAGCGGCTGATCTCGAACACCTCGCGCACGAGCGGCCGCAATCC
>DASYOE010000015.1:0-23957 GCA_036008105.1 Candidatus Lustribacter sp.
CCGAAGGGTTCTCGATCGAACGCGATTTGCCGACGCGTTTCGCCGCTTTCTACAAGCCGTTGCACGACGCACTGACGCCGCGGCAACAGCAGGTCATCGAGAATCGTAAGGCGGCGTTAAAGGCGTCGCTCGAAGGGAAGCGCCCGTCATACTTGGGGCTCTCCGAGGCCGGCAGCGAGTGGCGCATCGAACTGCCCGCGTGGTGCACCGACCAGCGCAATCAGATGACCGGCCCGGCCGACGATGCCCAGTGGATCGTCAAGTCGCTCAACTCGGGCGCGCCGGGCGTGATGATCGACCTCGAAGATTCGATGGCGAACGTCTTCTCCCACACGCTCAAGGGCATCGACAACGCGGTCGCCGCGTATTACGGCGAGCTGACGTATACCGATGCGAAGCGCGCCGGCCAGGTCGTGAAAATCGAGGACGGCCCGGTGGTGGTGTGGACGCGCGTGCGCGGCCTGCATCTTTCGCAAGCCGGTATCTACAAAGAAACGACGTCGGCATCGCTGTTCGACCTCGCGCTGCTCGTCTACAAGCTCGATTTCTCGCGTCTCAAGCATCCGCTGACGATCTACATTCCGAAGACCGAGTCGGCCGACGAGGCGCTCTGGTGGCGCGACGCGTTTACGGCGGTGGCCGCAGCGAAAGGCTGGCCGGCCAACGCGATCAAGTGCATGGCGCTGGTCGAATCGTTCCCGTTTGCGTATCAGATCGAAGAGTTCGCGTACACGCTGCGCGATCATATCCTCGGATTGAATCTCGGCCGCTGGGACTACATGGCCAGCCTCGCGCACTTCAACCTCGACGATCCGGCCTGGGTGCTGCCGGATCGCAATACGATTCCGATCGACGTTCCGTTCTTTCAAGCGCTGCGCGGACGGATTCCGGAGATCTGCCATCGGCACGGCATGCTCGCGATCGGCGGGATGTCGGCGCTCTATCCGGACAGCGTGAACCCGACGCTCAACAAACAAGCCTTCGAGATGCTCGAGAGCGACAAGAAGAACGAAGCCCTCTGCCTCTTTGACGGCGCGTGGACGTGGCATCCGGATCAGAACGCGATCGCGATCGCGCAGTTCCCGGCGCCCAACCAGGGGATGAAACGCAATCCGATCGCCGACGCGACGCCCGACCTGCTCCCGCCGCTCGGGAACGTCGGAACGAAGACGGTGAACGGGACGAAAGCCGCGGTGCGCGCCGTCATCCGTTACCGGCACGGGTACCTGATGGGCCGCGGCACGTCGCTGCTCGACGGGTATATGGAAGATCTTGCGACCGATCGCATCTACCGCTTGATGATCGCGCAGCGCTTTCTGCACGGCATGCATACGGCTGCCGACGTGTCGCGCTTTTTCGACGAAGAACTGGCGCGGCTACTGGTCGATCCGAACAACGCCAAGGATTCGAAGGTCTTCCGCGAGGCGCGGCGCCTCAGCGAAGACATGATCCGTCAGGGGTTTCACGACCCGATTTAGGCTAGCTGGCTTCGGCCTGGTTCAGTTCGACTTGCTTCGCTGACAGGAAACACGCGTCGTCGTGGGTGCCGCCAAAAACGACGAGGCACTCACAGAGCGGGTCGTCGTGACGAAAGGTCCCGACCTCTGCGGCTAATGCAAGGCGGCGACGCTTGTTTTTGGCCGCAGCAATACTAGCGGTGGGTTTACGCACAGATAACTCCAAATCTCGTCCAAGCACGCTTGGACCAGCTCGGGAGCAAGCACCCCAACTCCGCTTTCATACGCTTCGGCAGTTGGCCGGGCAAGCTTTAGTGGGCGGTGATCGTGCCCCGGACTTCGCCGAAGTCGATGCGTGCGGGGCCTGAGCCGGCCCAGCCACGGAGGATCACCGTGTCGCCGTTCTCGAGGAAGCCGCGCATTTCGCCTGAGGGGAGCGCGATGGGTTCGGTGCCGCGCCGCGTCAGTTCGAGCAAACTGCCGTAGGTGCCGGGATCGCGACCGGAAACGGTTCCGCTGCCGAAGAGATCGCCGGCGCGAATGCGCGAGCCGTTCGACGTCATGTGCGCCAGTTGCTGGGCGACGTTCCAGTACATCTCGCGGAAGTTGGTCTTGGAGATGTGCGCGGGGGCGATGTTCTGCTCGCGCATCTTCTCGGTTTGCAGCAAGATCTCGAGCGAGATGTCGTAGGCGTAGTTCTCGCGCACGCGCAGATGCGGCAGCGGCTCGGGCTCTTGTTCGCGGTTGCGGACGCGGAACGGTTCGAGCGCATCGAGCGAGATGAGCCACGGCGAGATCGATGTCGCGAACGACTTGGCCAGGAACGGACCCAGGGGTTGGCTTTCCCAGCTTTGGATATCGCGCGCGCTCCAGTCGTTGAGCAAAACGTAGCCGTAGACGTGTTCGCGCACGGCATCGGCGGGAATCGGCTCGCCCATCTTGTTGCCGGGCCCGGCGATGAATGCCAGCTCGAGCTCGATGTCGAGCTGCTCGGACGGGCCGAACGCCGGCGCCGGTTCCTCCGCGCGCTTGTGCTGGCCCTTCGGGTGGTGAATGGGCGTGCCGCTGACGACGACCGTACTCGCGCGGCCGTGATAGCCGACCGGCAGGTAGCGGTAGTTCGGTGCGAGCGGTTCGCTGCCGGGGCGTAAGATTTTACCACCGTTGATCGCGTGCTCGATACCGGAGAAAAAGTCGACGAAGTCTTGCACGTCGATCGGCATCATCATGGTCACCGCATCACGCGGAACGAGCGCCCGCAAAACCGCGTCGCGTTCTTCAGCCGTCGCGTTCTCACCCAAGAGACGTTGCAATGTCGTGCGCAGCGTTCGCCACGCACCCGGACCATGCGCTAGAAAATCGTTGAGCGCGCTCGCGTCGAGCAACGTCTCGTCGTCGACGAGCCGCTCGCGGATGAGCATCGAGAGGTCGACGATCGACGGACCAATCGCAACACCGGGCCGCGGCTGATCATCCGTAGCAAAAACGCCCAGCGGAAGGTTCTCAATGCCGAATCCACTACCGTCGGCGCCGGTAACCAACGAGGTCACACCCACGCGCTACGGTCAACAACGAAAAGACCCCTCGCTTGGAAGGGCCTCTCTCGCATCTCTGGAGCTGGCGGCGAGGATTGAACTCGCGATCTTCGCATTACCAATGCGATGCATTACCACTATGCTACGCCAGCCTGTACTGACTCGCCCACCGGATATGTCGGTCTTGCCGATTGGCCGTGGGAGCAACCCGAAGGTGCATGAACGAGTTGACGATTTCCGATTCTGGCACGAGATATGCCTCGCCTGTCTGGGGGCAAAAAACCCCTATATACTCGATTTCGCCTCGATACGGTCGGCTCGCACCACCGCGGTGGGCGTGGCTACTACAGCATGAAACGCGGATCGCGCCCTGCGAATTCAGGCGTCCGGTCTTGACTTGGACTCGCGAAAGCGTTTGTCCATCGTCGATGATCAAATCATAACGGTGTGAATCGCCAAGCGGCTTCGATACGATGTACCCGGCGCGGGCCAACGCGAGGGCGACTTCGAGTTCGGATAAATCGCCGATCGCTTTCGTATTACGCTTTGGTTTTTCGGGCGCTGGAATCAGCGTCAATTCGACATCATCATTGGGTGGAAATAGATACGATACGCTCATTCCTTCAATGTAGCGTTTTGCGGTGCCATATGGTTGGCAGCCCCGTTAAGAGGAGTCCAGCCGACCAACCCACTAGACCCCAAAGTTGAAAGAAACCGCTACCGCAGACGGGGATCGAATGGCAAAGAAAGATTCTGAGGGCGTCGATCGGCGCGCTTTCCTGACCGGCATCGGGGCTGCCGGCGCCGCCACGGCGGCCGCAGCGGCCACCACACCCGCAGCGGTCGAGGCCAAGCCCACGACCCTCCCGCCGGTCCCGCAGTCGTATGTTACGACGGTAGCGCAGGCGGAGTCAGCGCCTCCGATCTATACCGGCCCGGGCGCCGACGCGATGCACATCGCGAACCCCGGGTCCGACTACATGGTCGACGTCATGATGGCCTTGGGCTACAAATACGTGGCCGCTACGCCGGGAACGACGTTCCGCGGACTTCAGGAGTCGGTCATCAGCTACGCCATGGGCAAGATGGAGTGGCTCTCGACCGCGCATGAAGACATCTCCGCCTCGATGGCGCACGGCTACGCGAAAGCGTCCGGCCATCCGTTGGCCATCATGGTGCACAACACCGTCGGTCTCCAGCATGCGACGATGGGGATCTACAACTGTTGGGCCGATCGCGTCCCGATGCTGATCATGATCGGGAACTATGCCGACGGCGCGCTGCGTTCAAGCGCCGCCGACTGGGACCACTCGATGGTCGACAACGCGGCGATGTGCCGCGGCTACATCAAATACGACGAGCAGCCCGGCTCGCTGCAGCACTACAAAGAGTCGATGCTGCGCGGACACGCCATCATGATGACGGCGCCGATGGGCCCGATGATCATGACCTGCGATCAGACACTGCAAGAGGACACGCAGTCGCGCAAACCCCAGCCGCCGCTGCCGGCCTACGTTGCCCCAACGCAGCCCGCACCGCCGCCGGACGCGATCAAACAGGCCGCGCAGATGCTGCTGGCTGCGAAGAATCCGGTCATCATCGCGGATCGTGCCGTGCGCTCGCAGGCCGACGTCAAGAATCTCGTCGCGCTGGCCGAGGCGCTGCAGGTGCCGGTGATCGACAAGCTCGGCCGGATGAACTTCCCGACGAACCACTATCTCAACGGCTCGGCGGGAATGCAAAGCACCGCCGACTTGATCCTCGCACTCGACCCGGGCGACCTCTGGAGCTACGTCGACCGGCTGCCCGAGTCGATCGCGCGCATCAGCGTGCGGACGGCGCGACCCGACTGCAAGGTCATCTCGATCGACTCGGAACTGCTCGTCGGCGCCGGCAACTATCAGGACAAACAACGCTTCTATCAAGCCGATCTGCCCATCGGTGCCGACAGCCCTACGGCGCTGCCGTACCTCATCGACGCGGTGAACAGCGCGATGTCGGCCTCGCGGCGCAACGAAAACTCGCAGCGCGAAGCCGCGATGCGCGAGGCGTTCTACCTCAAGCGTCAGAGCGATATGGCGTACGCCGCGATCGGCTGGGATTCGCAGCCCATCAGCGTCGCGCGCATGTGCATGGAGCTCTGGAACACGATCAAGGGCGAAGAGTGGTCGCTCGTCTCACCGCAGGGCTTCGAGAGCAACTGGCCCAGCCGGTTGTGGGACTTCACCGACTACGCCCAGTTCCACGGCGGCTCGGGTGCAGCGGGCATCGGCTACATCGGCGGGGCCGCGATCGGGGGCGCCCTCGCGCACCGCGATAACGGCGGCCGCGTGTGCGTCAGCCTCCAGGGCGACGGTGACTTCTTGATGGGTCCCGGCGCGATGTGGACCGCGGCCCACCACCGGATTCCGATCTTGATGATCATCCACAACAATCGCGCCTGGTATCAAGAAACGATGTCGGTCCAGATTCTGGCCTCGCGGCGCGACCGCCATCCGGAACGCGGACGCATCGGCACCGAGATCGTCGATCCGAACATCAACTACGCGACGATCGCGCAGGGGTTCGGCGTATATTCCGAACCGCAGATCACCCACCCCGATCAGCTCGGGCCCGCGATGGCCCGCGCGCTCAAGGTGGTCAAGAGCGGTCATCCCGCACTACTCGACATCGTCGCGCAAGGGAGATGAGCATGTCGCGCTTCAAAACGTTCGCGATCGCATCGTTCATCACGGCCGCACTTGCGGCTGGGGCGAGCATGCTCTCGGCCCAAACGACGGCGCCGGCCGGCGACGTCAAACACGGCTACCAGCTGTTCATGGCCAACGGCTGCTACGAGTGCCACAACACGCTCGGTCAAGGCAGCGGCAGCCGCAATCCCGGCGTGAATCCGGGACCGAATCTAGCCCCCGCACCGATTCCCTATGACGCGTTCGTGAAGCAAGTGCGCACGCCGCGTCAATCGATGCCGCCGTACGACTCGAAACTGCTAAGCAATCAAGACCTCGCCGACATCTATGCCTACCTGGCGTCGCAACCGCCGGCCCCGGACCCGCACAGCATCGCGCTGCTGAAGAACGTCACCACCGGTAACGCGCCCGACACGTCGCGCGGCGCGGTCGTGTTCGCGACCAACTGCGCGCTCTGCCACGGCGGCTCGGGCCAAGGCGGGATCGGGCCCTCGCTCAAGGGCGAGAGCTCGCGCAAAGATGCCGGTGCGGTCGGCGCGTTCATCAAGAGCCCGGCCGGCGGGATGCCCAAGCTCTATCCGGGGCTGCTCAGCGACAGCGACGTCGCCGCGGTCGCTATATACGTGGAGTCACTCCGCTAGCGCCGAGCCCGGCGTGAAATTTCTCATCGCGATCGTTCTCGCGGCCTTGTGCGCACAGCCCGCACGAGCCGCGCAGACGATCACCTTTTCGCTGCCCTCGATCCAGATGTTCGAAGCTCCGTATCTGGTCGCGGCCGACAAGGGGTATTTCGCCGAGGAAGGGCTCGACTTCAAGTACGTGCTCGCCAACGGCGGCGTCGCTACCCCGGCGCTGATGTCGGGCAGCATCGACGCGAGCGCTTCGAGCGCCAGCGCCCTGGCGGCGATCATGAAGGGCGCGCCGCTGCGCATCGTGCTCGTACTGCAGAATCACGGTCTGTACTCGCTGTGGTCCACCCGGCCCGAGATCCGCACGCTCGCCGACGTCAAAGGCAAACAGATCGCCATTGAAACCCGCGGCGACGCGGGCGAGGTCGCGACGCGCATCGCGCTGCAAGCGGCCGGCATTTCACCCGACGCCGTCGGCTACACGCCGCTGGGAACGGCCAACGCCGCCAACGCAATGTCCGGTTTGGCGCCGGCGTTCGTCTTAGCCTCGACCGACGTGACCGTGCTGCGCGCGTCCGGCGAGTTGAGCAAAGCGCACCTCGTGATGGACTACAAGAACATCCACATCCCGATCGACGGCCTCGCGGTCGCGCAAAAACTCATCACCGATCACCCCGACGTGCTGAAGAAAATGCTGCGCGCGATCGTCAAAGGGATGCTGTACACGCGCGCGTTCAAAGCGCAGACGATCGCGATACTGCTCAAATCGTTGCCCAACTCGAATGCCGCCGTCGAAGGAGCCGACTACGACGCGTTTCTGTCGGGCCTCACGCCGGACCTGATCGTGCCGAACAGCGACCTTCGGAACGACCTCGACGTCCACGCAGTCTTGTTGAACATGCCGCGCGAGTCGGTTCCGCCCATCGACGCGATCTACGACTTCGCCCCGCTGCGCGCGGCCGAGGCCGAGATCCGCGCGAGCGGCTGGAAGCCGGCGCCGTAACGGGCGTCACTCCTGCGCGAGGGCGGTCTTTACGGCCGTGAGGAGCCGCTCGGCGTCGATCGGCTTGTTGAGGTACGCCTGAACCCCGAGCTTCACCGCGCCGGAAACGAATGACTGATCGGAAGTGGCCGAGCAGACGACGATCTTCACCTTGTGATCGATCCGGTGCAGCGCCTGAATCGCGATGATGCCATTGTGGCCGTCCATCAACATGTCCATGGTGACGAGATCCGGCCACTCTTCGCTGTACACGCGTATGGCTTCTTCGGTCGACCCCGCCTCGACAATATGGTACCCGTGCGGCTCGAGCGTGCGCCGCAACGTGGTCCGCGCCAGCGGCGTATCGTCAACGATCAAAATTAGAGGTCTCATCTCGAATCGTGCACACCCGCAACCAACAGAGAAAGAGAGACGGTGCGGGTTCACCAGCCGGCGCGCGCCAGCCTTTCGCCGTCGGTGTCTTCCCCCGCATCGAACCCGTACGCGGGCGGATGCACCACTCCGCACGTGGAGCACGTGCGCGCCGCCTCGCCGGCGTTAAAGGCGCGCACCGGCTCGATCAGCTTCGTCCAGAACGCAAGCGCGCCGTAGCGGCCGACGTCGTAGCTCCAAGGCGCGAGCTCGTTGCCGCACCGTTCGCAGTACCATGCGATCCGATCGGCATGGTGCAGCGGCCCAGATGACACGTACAGGCTGAGGTAGATCGCTTCTGGCAGCTCGGCCCGCAGCACGATCAGGTCGGCATCGGACGTACGCCAGAACCCGGCCAGATGCGTCAGCCGGTGGGGCGTGCCGGCCGGCACGAGACTCAACGAACGCTTGCGCAACGGAAGCGTTTCGGTCCGCGTCTCGATGCGCTCTTGCAGCGCAACCGGCGGCGCGTCGAGCGCGAAGTGTCCCGTCCAGAGCAGATAGCGGTTGGCTTCGTGCCAGCCGTTCGGGGCGTCGAGCGGAAAATCGAAGCCGAGTATCGGCCCCGGCGATCCGCTCACCAATGAAGCCGCGCGGCCTTGAGTTCCGCCGTATCCTTCACGGTGTTCCAGGTGTACCCCAGCGGGTTGACGTGACCGCATTCGGGACACTGCCGGTCGCCCTCGTTGTGCCGCGCGACGGCCTCCATCTCGGCGCGCCAGAACTCGTTGAGTCCCAGCCGGCCGTGATCGAAGCGGTACTCGTCGATCAAGAGCAGACACGCTTCGCAGTACCAGGCGAAGCTCTCGCCCTCTTTGCCGACCGGCTTTTGCATCACGACGACGAAGTGGCCGCGCGTCTCGCCTTCCGGCGCGGGAATGGCAACGTAGACCTCGTCGAGATCGTTGATGTGCCAGTACCCGAAGCTGTGCGGAACGCGGTGCGGCGTGCCCGCGTTCGTCACGTGAAATTTCATCGGAACCACGGTGACGTGATGGATGCCACCCGGCGCGAGCTCGAACATGTCGCCGTACGGGCCCTTCTTCTCATCGTAGATCGACTCGCGGTCGATGATCCGCCGCCGCAATCCGAAGACGTTTCCGGACGCGGCCCGGAATCCCGAGAACTTCCCAATCACCTTCTCGTCAAAAAAATCCCAATCGCCGAGCCGATCGAGCGAATCGTCGATCTCGATCGTCGTGATCTTGCTCATCTCGCTCATGCCGCCGTCTCCTCAGCGTTTGATCGGTGTGCCGCCGGTTTGGCTGGCGGGAAAGAAGTCTTGCTTGTCACGGTCCCAACCGACGATCACCACCGCGTTGGAATCGAGCCCGTGCTGGTCGCCGCTCGAGAAATCGTAGTTCCCGTTCAGGCCGGTAAAGTGACGCAGGCCAAGGACGTATGATTTGAGTTGATCGGCGGTCATCGTGGGGCCGAACTGGCGCAACGCAGCCACCGTAATCAAGAGCGGATCCCATGCCAGTGCGTGCAACGGCGTGGCCTCGACGCCGATGCCCTTGAACGCGTCGGCGAAGATCTTCGTTTGCCTTTTCAGCTCGGCGTCGCGCAGCTGATCGCCGAGTTGGAAGGGAACGCCGTTGAAGTACAGCTCGCGCGGAAGAAACGCGTTGAGCTGCTTCAGCTGCGGTGCATTGGCGTTGGCCGTCGTCGTCAGCACGGGCACATCGAGGCCCACGTTGGACATCGAGTGCATCACCGTGGCGAACACCGTTCCGCTCGTCGACGTCCACACCACGTCGGGCTTCGCGGCCTTGATCTTGGCCATCTGCGCGTCGGCCGTTACGTCGCCCGTTGTGACGCGCTCGTCGGCCACTTGCTCGAGCCCGCTCAAACCGGGTTCTTTGAACAGCTGGGCGTTGACCGCGGCCGAAGCGATCCCGGTCGCATCGGTCGAGCCGATGAACGCGACGCGGTGGAAGCCACGCAGCTTCGCGTAGAGCAAGATCGTGCGCGTGAGCGCCAGGATCGTGGTGCCGGTCGCAAACGCGTACGAATCCTTGGGCGGCGAGAAACCGGGCGACAGGCAAAATTGCACCGGCCCCGTGGCCGCAACCGCCGCGCCGATGGACGCGCACGTTGCGACGACGGACGAACCGAATATCACCGGCACGTGCTGCGCGGTGGCGGCGTTCGCCAGCTGCAACGCGACCTGCGGACTCGTCTGGTCGTCGTGGATGTCGAAGTGAATCGGAGTGCCGCGAACACCGCCGTTCGCGTTGACGTATTTCTCGTACGCGGCGAGCGACTGACTTTCGGCCTGACCCGAAAATGCGGCCTGACCCGTCATCGGCATGATGACTTGAAACGTGTACGGTGCGCTCTGCGCACCGGCCGGCATCCCGCTGCCGGCGAGCGCCGCAAGGGCGAGTACCGCGAAGATCTTCTTCATGGGCGCCTTCATTTTAGCACGATCAGTTCTTGCGGGCGCGTTCCTAGGCGAATACCGCCGTTCTTACCAACGACGACCGAGTCGCCCCAGCGGCAAAACTCGCCGCCGCCGTCCAGCGACACGCTCGGCTTCACCGCGAAGCAGCACCCTTCGACGATGGCGAGATTGCGAATCTCAGGCTTGAGCGGAACGCCGGCGACCAGCAGCGGTCCGTCGTCGCCGGTGCCGCGGCCATGAAAACCAAGCCCCGCTCGGATACGGCCGCCGAGCGCGGTCAACACCGCCGTGTCGGCGAGTTCGCCCATCGTCACGCCGGGCTTCAAGAGTTCGCACGTTTTGTCGAAGGCCTCATAGGCCAGCTTCATCGCGTCGTTCAAACCGTCGGCGGGAGCGCCGATGATCACCGACTGGTCGATCTGCGCGATGTACCCGCCCCAACGGCCTTCGATCTCGACGCCGAGCATGTCGCCGGCGGCAAACGTGCGGAACGACGGCTGCTCGAGCCGGTGATAGAGATGGCCCTGCGGCCCGGTGATCCAGCCGAACATCGGCGTGAAGCTCCCGCCGGCCTTGGCGTTGGCGTACATCATCGCGGCGAAGACCTCGCGCTCGGGAACGCCCGCACGCATCGTCTCGCGAATCGCGTCGAGCGTTATTTCCGCGATCTTCGTGCCCTTGCGCAAGAAGTCGATCTCTTCTTCGCTCTTGATCCAGCGCGCCTCGCCCAGCACCGTCGACGCGCTGACGAAGCGCGCGCCGGGAAACGCGGCCTTCAAAATTTCGACCGACTGCCAGTTGATCTCACCCTCGGCCGCGCGGCAGTGCGTCATCGGCGTCGAGGTAAGTCCGCCGATCGCGATCGTGGCTTTCTTGTACTGCGGATGCTCGTTGATGTAGCCGACGAGCGTCGCGCCGCCGGTGCCGCGGCCGGCCGAACGAATGTCGGTGAACCAGTTCGCGGACGGCCACACGCCGGGCCGGCTGTGCCACGCCCGCACCTCGCCGTCGAGCGGAAACGCGACCGATGATTCGTCGCTGTTCTCACCGAGTTGGGTGAGGTACCGCGCGTCGGCCGCGCCGCGGTCGTGCGAGTTCGTGCACGGCATGCACACGATCAGGTCGATCCCGTCGCGGGCCATGAGCGACCGCACCTTCGCCCAGCGGCGGTCGCGCTCCGCGAGCGAGAACACGGCGTTGCTCCAACCCGGGTCCCACTTCTCGTCGGGGCTTCCTTGCAAGTCGGTTGATGATGCGGTCATGTGCTCCCCATATCCGTGAAAATTTTATCCCTGTGCCGCGCCTTAGCCATGCAAATGGGCGTCTACTGCCGAAGGCCCCCGCATGGACCTCGAATTCGGCCTCTTCGACACCTTCGGGGAGTCAAATCCCGACGACCTGACGGCAGCCTACGAAGAGCACATCGCCGACGCCGCGCTGATCGAACGGCTCGGTTACAAGTACTACTTCTTCATCGAGCATCAGAACGCGCGCTTCCCCGTCATCACCTCGCCGACGGTGTACTTGACCGGCGTCGCGCGGGCCACGAGCACCCTGCGCATCGGCGCGATGGTGTTCCAACTGCCGATGCACCATCCGATCCGCCTCGCGCAAGACGTTGCGATGGCCGATTGCCTCTCGCACGGCCGCATCGAGTTCGCGCTCGGATACGGAACGCGCTTGCCGGAATTCAAGCCGTGGTTTCTCGATTACGGACACCGGCGCGAGATCGGGCTCGAGATCATGGACGTCGTCCAGTTGGCCTGGAGCTGCAAAGAAGTCACCTACAAGGGTGAGTACTTTCAGTTCGAAAACGCCGTCGTGCAGCCGCACCCGCATCAGAAGCCGCACCCGCCGATCTGGATCGGCGGGCATAGCCCAACCTCGATCGCCTACGCGGTCGAAAAGCGCTTCCACTTCGCACAGAACCTCGACGCCGAAAAGACGATCGCCGCGAAGTTCCAGCTATTTCGCGATCAGTGGGCGGAGCGCAGAGCGGGCGAACCGTTGCCGCGCACGATGCTCGTTCGTCACGTCCACGTCGCGGAGACCGACGCAGCCGCGCGTAATGAGGCCGAACACTACATGCTCGAGGGGCTCCTCGGCGAGTCGGGCGTCGCGCGCGCGCTGTCGCTAAAAGAGGAAGAGAAAACGCCGGAGATGCTCGAGATGGCCCGGCTGTTCCTCGAAACGTCCAAATCGTACCAGTTCTGGATCGACGAAGGTCTGGCACTCGTCGGCTCGCCCGACACGGTTGCGCGGCGTCTGCGCGAACAGCAAGCGCTGTGCGGACACGAGATCTTCCTCGCCCAGCATCAGATCACGAGCATGCCCCGCGATCTCGTGCAGCGTTCGATGCGGTTGTTCGGTGAAGCCGTTATCCCGCAGTTCGCGCTACCACTCGTGGCGCGCTAACGTCTCTTCGGGCGTTTGTTTGGCGGTGTTCCAGACGTAGCCGAGCGGGTTGACGTGACCGCATTCCGGACAGGTGCGGAGCTTCACGTCGCCGTTGTACTCTCGGATCGCGGCGAGGTTGGCGCGCCAGTGGCCGTCCATCCCGAACTGCCAGGTCTTGTAGTAGTGCTCGTGCAGCATCGTCAGACACACCTGGCAGTACTGAGCCCAGCTTTCGCCCTCGTTGCTTGACGGCTTCGGGTTCCCCATGATCACGAGGAAATACGCCGGCTCGCCGGGTTTCGGCGGCGGCAGCGTGAGGTAGAGTTCGTCGACGTCGTTGATGTGCCAGAAGCCCATGCTGTGCGGCACGCGGTGCGGCGCACCGCCAACCGTGATCCGCAGCGAGAGCATCTCGTGCGTCTGCGTGATGAGGCCGGTCGGCCCGATTTCCACGGATTCCGGCAGCACGCCCTTCGCCGGATCGAAGACCGTGTTACCCGAGACCATGCGCCGCCGCACGCCGACGACGTTTTCGCCCACGTCTTTGAACGTCGTCAGCTTCTTGATCACCCGGTCGTCGAGTAAATCCCAATCGTCGAGCAACGCGTCGAGGCGTTCGGGAACGTTGATTTCCGCATAGTACATCATCACCAGGTCCCCCGTGCGGCGCGCTCCGCGTCGTCATCATCTTCCGGTTCGAAGCCGTAAGCGAGCGGGTGGACGGCGCCGCAGGCCGCACATGTGCGCAGTTTCGCGTCCGCATTGAACGCGCGCACCGCGGCCAGCGCCCGTTCGTTCAGGCCGCGCAAGTGCACGCGCCGCGTCGGAATCTCGAGCTCATGCAGCGCTGCACCGCAGCCCAAACACGTCCAGCGCAACGTATCCGATGTATATGAAGCGGGCGCCGTGCTGATCACCGTCATGTAGACGACGCCGCCTTCGTAATTACTGGCGACGTAAAGCGCGTCGGCGCCGCAAGACCGCCAGAACCCGAAAGCGTGCTCGATGCGATGCGGCCGCCCGGCCGGCACCACATGGAACACGCGCTCGCGTTGGGGCAAACGCACGACGCCTTCGGGCAACAGCTCCAGCAGTTCGAACCGCGCCGCATCCGCCGGATGACGCGCCGACCAGATCAGGTTGCGGCTGGCTTCTTGCCAGCCGCGCACCGGCGCTTCGGGCCCGACGAGCGGAATGCGGTAGTTCGTGACCGGTTCGGTTTTCGTACTCATTTGCGGAAGGCTACCCCGCCCGGCGCGCTGACCGGGAAAAAGACCGACTTCACCGGATCCCATTGCAAGATGATCGTCGCATCGTCACCGAGTCCGTGATTGTCGCCGCTGCGGAAGTCGTACATGCCGCCGATCCCCGGGAAGCCGTGCAAGTTTTCGATATAATCGTGGATCTGCGCCGCGGTCGCCGAGGTGCCGAGGTGCCGCAGCGCGTCGACCACGATCTTCGCCGGATCCCAGCCATAATCGTCGTTCGGCGTCTCTTCGGCTCCCAGCCGCTGGTAGGCGGCGCGATATTCGGCGATCGCCGCGCGCAAGCGCGGATCGCCGCCGTTGGCCGAACCCCAGAACGGCGGCCCGTTGAAGAGCAATTGCTCCGGCGGCGTCTTGGCATACGGCGCCAACAACCGGTCGGTCATGTTCGAGGCCGACGTGATGATCGGAATGTTGCCGAGGCCGCCCTCGAGGATCCCATGCAGCACGGTCTGGAACGGCGAACCGGCCGCCGACACGTACAGAAACTGCGGATCGGCGGCCTTGATGCGTGCCACCTGCGCGGAGACGCTGATGTCGGCATCGTTGAAGTGCTCGTAGCCGGCGATGGCGAGCGACTTGAACTCCGGCAGTTTAAACGTATAGTCGATCAATTGGTCCGAGCGCTGTCCGGTCGCATCGGTCGTGACGAGCAAACCGACCCGCTGGTGGCCGCTGGTGCGCACGAAACGGAACAGTGCCGGTACGAGGTGATACAGCGAGAGCGAGGCGGCGAAGACGTAGCCGTGCGGTTCCGGAATCAGTCCCGGCGAGAGGCAGTACATCACCGTCGTGCGGGCGGCGAGCGCCGCGAGCGCGTTGCACGTCGCCTGCACGGTCCCGCCCAAGAAGATCGCCGGGTGCTTTGCGAGGACCGCGTTCTCGAGTTCGACGGCAACGCGCGGCTGCGATTCGTCGTCGTGAATCTCGAAGTGAATCGGCTGCCCGTGAATGCCACCCGCGGCGTTGGCCGCGTTCTCGTACGCTTTGACGCCCGCGATCGTCTGCTGGCCGAAAAACGCACCCGCGCCCGTCGACGAAGCGATCACGTCGATGGTGAACGGTGTGACGGGCGCCGGGGTTGCGGCGCCGGTCGCGGCAAGCGCACACAGCAGCGCCGCGGCGCCGCGGAGAGCCTTCGCGCCTACCACTTCAAGCGCGCGGCGGCGGTCTCGGGCGTGTCGCGGCCCGGATTCCAGGTGTATCCGAGCGGGTTCATGTGCCCGCACTCGGGGCAACGCCGGAATGCCGGATCCGAATTGTACTCGATGATCGCCTCATCGTTGGCCTTGAAGAATCCCTCGAAGCCGAGGCGGCCGGTGTTGTAGTGCCGCTCGAAGATCAGCGTCAGACACTGCTCGCAGTATTCGGCGAAGCTCTCGCCCTCGGCACCTTCGGGATGTTGCATGATGACGATCATGTACGCGGGTTGATCCACGGTTGCCGGCGGCAGCGTGAGGTACAACTCGTCCATGTCGTTGATGTGCCAGAACCCAAAGTTGTGCGGCACGCGGTGCGGCGTACCGCCGGCGGTCATGCGCAGGGTCAGCAGCTCGTGTTCGACCGCGAAGATCCCATTGGGACCGAGCTCCAGCGACGCCGGGAGCACGCCCTTCACCGGGTCGACCACGTGGTTGCCGTCGAGCAGTCGCCGCCGCACGCCGAGGATGCCGTCGCCCACACGCTTGAAGCGCGAGAACTTCTTGCTGACCAGATCGTCTAAGATGTCCCAATCGCCGAGCAGATCCCCGACCGGCCGGTCCACCAGCAGTTCAGCGTACATGGCACGGAAATTTCCTTCGCATGCAGCGCCTTCTCCTGTATACTATCGTCATGTCGCGCCTTTTGCGGGTTGTGCTCGCACTCTTCATTTTTACGCTCGCTTCCGGCGCGCAAGCCGCAACCGAGCCCTTCACGATCTACGCCATCGACGCCCTGACCGGCATCGGCGCCTTTCAAGGAAAGACGATGGCGGCCGACGAGCGCATGTACGTCGCCCTCATCAATAAGGCGGGCGGCATCAACGGGCAGCCCGTCAACATCGAGATCGCCGACGATCAGTCGAACCCGCGCGTCGACGTCCAATTGGCGAACGAGATCATGGCCAAACATCCGGCCGTGATCCTGGGTCCGACGATTCAAGCGACGTGCAATGCGGTCGGCGCGCTCGTCGCCGCGGCAGGGCCGGTGATGTACTGTCAGTCGCCCGGAATTCGCCCCCCGAAAGACGGCTTCGTCTTCTCCGCCGGCGTCCCGATCACGCGCACGGTGCCGATCGCGGTGAAGTACGCGCGGCTCAGCGGCGCGCGCCGCTTGGCGATGCTGATCGCCAACGACGCGACCGGACAGAGCACCGACGAAATCCTCACCGCGGTGCTGGCGCAGCCGGAGAACCGCGTCATCCAAGTCGTCGCGCACGAACACTTCGACGACACCGCGCTCGGCATCGACGCGCAACTCGCGCGCATCAAAGCCGCCAACGCGGACTACATCTACCTATCGGCCGCCGGCACGCCGTTCCAAACGGTGATCCGCGGCCTGCGCGATGCCGGGATGACGATGCCGGTCACGACGTCGGCAGCGAACATGCACGCCGAGTTCCTCGCGCCGTACGGCGACGCGCTGCCGCAGAAAGTGCTATTCAACGGGCCGGTCTACTGGGGCATGGATCTCGACCGCGCCGGACCGCTGCGCGCGGCGCTGACCGAATTCCTCGATGCGCACAAGGCCGCCGGCACGCCGATCACACCCGATGAATTCTACGGTTGGGATTCAACCAAGATCGTTATCTCGGCATTCCAGAAGCTCGGCACGACCGCGACGGCCGAACAGGTTCGGCGTTACATCACCGGCCTGCACGGCTTTTGGGGGATCTCGGGCGAGTACGATTTCCGTACCGGCGACCAGCACGGCTTGGGCGACAACGCGTCGGTCATCCTGCGCTACGATCCCGCGCATCAGTCGTTCTATCCGGTCTCGTTACCGGGCGGAACGCCGCTGCCTTAGTCGCGCTTCATCACCGCGACGCCGCCCAGATCCTCGATCAAGTCGACGCGGATCAAAACGGCGACGCCCTTGCGTTCGGGATCGCGCGATTGCTCCAACGCATTGGTCAGTGCCCAGGCACGATCGCGTTCGGCAGCGTCGGTCGCGATGCGCGCTTCACCGTGGAAGCGCACGCAGTGACCGCGGTACGGAATCTCGGTGCGCTGCGGATTGCGAAGGTAGACCACCACGTGCGCGTTCTCGGCGATCGCGTCGTACGTCGAGCGGAAGCCTCGCTCCCAGAAACACAACGTCTCGGGATCGAACACGGCAACGCTGCCCTTGGGGCTGATTTGCGGCCGGCCGTCCTTCGTCGAGGTGCCGACGAGACACGGTACGCCGTCGTCGGGAGCCTGCTCCAGCCAGCGGCGCATGTCGTCGGTCATTTGAATCATTCGTGGTGTGCCTTTCTCAGTGCGACGTTGGGGTTCGAGGGTGGAACGATGGCTTTGCGAAACGCGGGCCGTTCCTGCAGCCGGGCGACCCACGCCTCGATGGCCGGCGAGGCGGGGCGTTCGATGTCGAGCAGAAACCAGCGGTAGGCGTTGATGCCGACCGGGATGTCGCCGATCGTGAACGCGTCGGCGGCAAGATACGGACGCCGCGCCAAGGCGGCCTCGACCGGCTCCATGGCTTCGGCGAGTTTGGCCGCGTTGCGCGCGACCGCGCCGGCATCGAGCCGGTCGCGTAACATCGCGTGCAGCGGTGGACGAATCGTGCTGAGCTGATAATCCATCCACCGGTCGACGTCGGCGCGCGCCTCGAGCTGCGCGGGGTACAACGTACCCGGTGCGTAGCGCTCCGCCAGGTAGCGGATGACCGCATTGCCTTCCCAGAGCACCCGCTCGCCGTCGACGAGGATCGGCGATGCCTCGCCGCCGCGCACTTTTAAGTAGACGGCGTCGAGCGGATCGGCCGCCGGATAGCCGACGCCGCGCGCGACGTACGGTTTCCCGATCTCTTCCAATAGCCAGGTGACCTTCTGAACGTTTGCCGCGCTCGTCGAACCCCAGACCTCGAGCGCGCTACTGTCCGCGATAGGGCACCTCCGTGGGGCGATACGCGGCATCGGTGGCCGCCGCGGTGACGTAGCCGCCGTCGCAGTAAACGACCGATCCATGAATCCACGCCGCTTCATCGGTGGCGAGGAAAATCGCCGGACCGACGATGTCGTCCTCGCGTCCGAGCCGGTTGAACGGCAGCCGCCGCAGGCGTTCGGCTTTCGCCTCGGCCGGATAGGGCGTCGTGTCGGTCGCGCCGCGGGCGAGCGCGACGACGTTGATCCCGTAGTGCCCGAGTTCTTGCGCGAGCGCGGCCGTCATCGCATCGATGCCGCCGTTGTTTGCGCCCCAACCCACGGCCCCGCCGGCACCGATGCGACCGACGATCGAACTGATGTTGATGATCTTCCCGCCGCCGCGCCGCGCCATCTCCTTACCAACCTGCTGACAGGTGAAGAAATACGACGTCACGCCACGGTCGAGCGTTTTGCGCCAAGCCGCCTCGGCGATCTCGAACACGCGCCCGTGTCCGCCACCCGACGTGCCGTTTAGCAAGATGTCGATCTGGCCGAACGACTTCAGCACCGCCGCCGCGAGTTCGGCTGCGCCGGCTTGCGTGCTGACGTCGTGCGTGCCGCACTCCGCCCGGTGACCCGCGGCCTTCAGCTCGTCGCGCAGTTTCTGCACCGCCGCAGCCGATTCGGGCCACTCGCACAGATAGACGTCCGCGCCCTCGCGCGCATACGCGCGCGCGATCACGTGACCGAATTGCCCGGTCGCACCGGTGACGATTGCGGTTTTGCCCGCGAGTCTCATACGACGCCCAGGCCGAACGCGCGCTTCCCAAGCCGGCGGCCGCCGTTGGGAGTTACGACGACCGTGTCACCGACCTGGGCCGAAATGCCGTCGGCGGCGCGCACGCGCGGCTTCAGCACGAACACCATGTTCTCGGTCAAGGCGGCGCTGCCGCTCTTCTCGAGGTCAGCTGCATCGATGACCGCGGGAACCTCGTCGCCGAGACCGCGCGCATGCATGAGCGGGAACGAACCCGTCATCGCGCCGTTGCTCTCGCGCTTGATCGCATCGTAGTACACGTCCATCAGGCTGCGCATCGTCTCGCCCGGCCGCAAACGCTCGAGCACGGCGTTGAAGACCGCCACCGCCGTGTCCGCCGCGGCGCGATAGCGCGGATCGGGACGGCCGATCCACACCGGCGCCACGGTTTGGGCGCCGTAACCGGCGAAGCGCGCTTCGAGTTCGTTCACGAGCAAGTCGCCGTCTTGCAGGACCCGGTCGGTCGGCACGAACGATCCGTGCCCGATCTCCGTTCCGCGTCCCGAAGCGAAGATCAGCAGCGACGGTAAATCGGCGCCGCCCAGCAGCATCGCGTGCACGATCGCGGCGTAGACGGCGCGCTCGGTGACGCCGGGCTTGGCCGTGGCGAGCATTGCGGCCACCATGTCGTCGGTGATCGCGGCCGACCGTTCGAGCGTGGCGACTTCTTCCGCGCTCTTGACCGAGCGCAAGCTGCGCACCAGCTCGCTGGCGTCAACGATCTCCGCCTGCGGAAACTGCGCCTTCAACGTCTCGATCGTGTGGTTCGGCGCCGTTCCGTCGGGCGTCCGGTTTTCGCCGAGCAACCCCGACCAGCCGATTCGGCCGCGCGTGAAGCCGAGCTCGCCCAAGCGTTCGCCGACGTTGCGCGCCCAGCGGTTGCGGCCGTCGCGCACGTCGTCGATCCAGCGGTTCGCGTGCGCTTTCCACCAGCCCGACCGGTTGAACAGGTATGCGGTGGGCGCCTGACCGCGCGGAACGATCGTCAGCGTCTCGGTTCCGAAGCTGCCGATCCCGGTAACGTAGCGCGAGTCGGCCATCGACTGCTCCCAACGGTTCGCGCTCGCCGGCAAGACGAGCACGTCGAGACCGCCGGCGGTCATCTTCTCCTGGATCGCCTTGTGGCGCCGGTCGCGCTCGGCCAAGGACAAGTAATGCGGTGCGGTCGCAACCGGATCCGCGGTGGTGTTGCTCACGGGTTACTCCTCGTCACGCCGGCCGGCGCAACTGTTCTTTCAAGAGATGCCAAATCGTATTGCGGTAATTCACGAAGGCCGGGCTCGCCTTGATCGCTTCGTCGTTCTCGAAACGGCGCGGCGGCAAATCGATGTCGAGCGCTTCGAGTATCGAGCCGGGGTGGGCGCGGAAAATAATGACCCGGTCCGACAAAAAGACCGCCTCGTCGACGCTGTGCGTCACGAACACGATCGTCCGGCGCTCGGCGTCGAGCAGTTTGAGCAAGTCGATCTGCATGAATTCGCGCACCAGCGGGTCGAGCGCGCCGAACGGTTCGTCCATCAGCAAGTAGCGCGGGTTCGTGCTGAGCGCGCGTGCCAGCCCGACGCGCTGCTTCATGCCGCCCGACAGCTGGTGCGGGTAGAACCCGGCGAATTCTTCCAGCCCGACGCGCTGGAGCGCTTCGATCGCGCGGTCGCGCCGCTCGGCGCCCCGCACCCCATGTAGCCCGAGCGCGAACTCGACGTTGTGCTGCGCGGTGCGCCACGGCAGCAGGTTGAATTCTTGGAACACCATCGCGCGGTCGAGCCCCGGTTTGTTGACGACCGTACCGTCGATGAGGATCTGCCCATGCGTGGGCTGCACCAACCCGTCGATGATGCGCAGCAACGTCGTCTTCCCGCACCCACTCGGGCCGAGCAAGGAGACGAACTTCCCATCTGCGACCGAGAGCGAGACGTCGTTGAGCACCGGTAGGCTTGCGCGTCCGGCGCTCTCGAAGCGATGCGTCACGTTGCGGACTTCAATCATCGCGTGGTGTCCGTGTGCATCCAGGGTGCGATTCGCCGTTCGAGCGCGCGCAGGGCCGCGTTGGCGAAGACGCCGGTTCCCGCCAGGATCACGACGCCCACGAACACGAGCGTGGTGTCGTATTGCGAGCCGGCTTGGAAGATCAGGTACCCGATGCCGACGGTGGCCGCGTAGAACTCGGCCACCACCACCATGATCAGCACGCGCGCGATCGCCAGGCGGACGCCGGCCACCATAAACGGCAACGCGCCGGGCGCGACGATCTGGGTCAGGATGTCGAACTCCGACGCCGTGAACGAACGCGCCGTTTCGATCAAGCGATAGTCGATTTGGCGCACGCCGGTTTCGGTGTTGACGATGATCACGAACACCGAGCCGATGAAGACCAGCGCGATCTTCGACGTCGCCCCGATCCCCAGCCAAATGATGAGCAGCGGCAGAAACGCGACGATCGGCGCCGACGCCATCGCCATGATGAACGGCTCGAGCGTGTCGCGAAAGAGCATCGAGCGCCCCATCAAGATGCCGACGGGAACGCCGACGACGATCGACAGCGCCGCGCCCCAGGCGGCAACGTTCGCGGTGGCGGCCACGCTCGGCCAAATCGAGCCGTTCGCGAAGACCTTGATCAGCCGCAGCACCACGGCCGACGGGCTGCTGAGAAAGAGCGGGCTCACGCCGCCCCAGCGCACGGCCGCTTCCCACCCGAATAAGAATACCGTCACGGCTATGGTGCGCGTGATCGCGGTGCGGTGCTTGATCCAGAACGGCACGATCGACGGGACGTCCGGCGGATCGGGGAGCGTTAAGGCGTCGGCTTCCACCGGCTCGCGTCCAGCTCGGCATTCACCGAGCGCACTAAGCTGAAATCGTAGACTTTGTCGAGTGTCGGGAGCTGGTCTTTCGGAACCTGGAGCAGTCCCGCGCGCAGTTCGAGGTCGGCTTGCGCGAACTCCGGCTTGACGGTGAGGTCGCTCGTGCGGCCGTGCATGAACTCATCGTAGTCGATGCTCTGGGCCGGCAACGCCTCGGCCGGATCGTACTTGCCCATGATCGCGATCGTCTGCTGCTTGTAGGCGGCGAGATAGCGGCTGCCCTTGACGATCGAGCGCATGATCTTGCGCGCCAGCACCGGGTTGCCGTAGAGCAGCTTCTCCGAAACCACGAAGCCGTTCCACGGCATGTGGACTTTGCCGAGCAGCGCGGCGACGATGTGGCCCTTCTTGAGGTTGCCTTTGGCCAGGGCGTTCGCCGATTCGCTGGTCGAGATCGTCGCGCCGGCCAGCGCGCCGGATTCGAACGCCGCGCCCGCGCCGATGCCGCTGCCGACCGGCGTGTAGCCGACGGAGTCCGGCGGGACGCCCGCCTGTTGCAGTGCGAGCCGCGTCGCGATCTCGAACGTGTCGCCGCGCGTCGCGACGCCGATCGCTTTTCCTTTGAAATCGGCCAGCGAGTGGATGTCCGCTTGGCCCCAGATGTCGTAGAACGGGCTATCCTCAAACACGAGCACGATGCGCAGCGCCGCGCCTTTGATGATTGCGCTCAACGCCGCCGCGCTCGACGCGCTGCCGTCGATGCTGCCCGAAATCAGGGCCGGCGTCGCCGTCCCCCCGCCCGCGAAGACCAGCTCCGGGTCGAGGCCTTCGGCCGCGAAGTAGCCCTTCGTAACCGCGATGAGATACGCTCCGTCGGCCGTCTCGTAAGACGGAACGGTGATCTTGATCTTCTGCGGGCCGTCGGCCGCGCCGGCGCGCGGTGCGAGTATCGCGCCCGCCAACGCGCTCGCGCAGAAGCGCGCGCGGTTCACCGTGCGGCTGCCGCCGGCACCACCAACCCGGCTTCGATGCGCCAGGCGGCCTCGTCGTGCACGATCGTTTGCGTTTCGAACGTGCTCTTATAATGATGACGCGTCAAGTCGTTGGGCAACCGCCAGGGCAGATTGCTGTAGAAGTTGAGGCGTAAGAACGCCGGCGAATCGGGCGGCTCGGTGATCACGGAATGGGCGATGCCGCGCGGGATCACGCTCACGTCGCCGGGGCCGACCAGCACCTTGTCGAGCTCGCACGTGTCGAGCGCCTCGCCGCGAAACTGGATGCGCACCTCTTCGCTGCGCAGCGCGCGGTGAAAGGCGAACTGTTCGCCGGTGATGTTGTACGTCTTGATCTCCATGTGCGGCGAGCGGAAGATCGGCTCGACGCCGCCGCGCTTGCCCGCGACGCCGCGGAAGATATCGAAAACGCGAACTTTGCGAATGCCGCTGTGCTTCTCGCTGATATGCGTGCTCGACGCACCCACGAGGTAGTCGTAGTCGCGCTGGATGACGGTGCGGTCTTGCGGGCCGTGGTCCCAGCGGATCATCCGTTCTTCGATCACGCCGGACTTGACGGGCTGCTCGGCACCGGCCGGAATTCTCCAGTCCGGCCCGCCGTGACGGATCACGCGGAACTCGGTGCGTCCCGTATAGGGATCGTCCTCGATGAACTCGGTGAACGGATCGTTGACGAACGCGAACCAGCGCAGGCTTTCGGCGGTGCCGGTCGAGCGGTGCGCGATCCCTTCGGGAATGAACATCACCTCGCCCGGTGCCATGTGATAGTCGCCGAACTCGGTTTCGAGCGTCGTCTCGCCCGCGTATTGAAAATAGATCGTATCGAAGTCGATGTGCCGCACGAACATCGGCTGGGCACCGCACACGCTTTGCACGCCGATGCGATGGTCGTCGTTCTCGAGCACCACGAGCGCGTCGTTCGGCGCCGCAAGCAGATCGAACGCGCGAAACGCCGGCACGCGGTCCGTGCTGGTGCCCGAACCGATGAGGTTGGCCTTGTTCCGCGTGGACCACGCCTCGATGCCGACCCGCGGCGAATCGTGCCACGTGGTCATGAATTCACGCTGGGTAACGATATCGGCCATGGCAACCTCCGCAAACGGCCTCCGTGGTTTTGAGTTCCCGGTAGAACTGTCCTACCGGAACCAGCACCACTTATTTGAAGAGGAAGTCCGCGGCGTCGAAACGGTGGTCGATGAGGCCGTATTTGGCCGACGCATCGATCAGCGGTTGGATGTCCCGCGGCTCGACCGATGTTGCGAAGTAGCTGACGCCGGCGTCGACGATCGTCGCCGCGGGCACGCTGCTGAACGTCGAGAGCATGTCGGCGGTTTCGGGTAAGTGCCCGTTGACGTAGCCGGCTGCATCCGCAGTCACCTTTCCGAACCGCAAGACCAGGTCGCGGCGCTTGGCCGCGTAGTCGCCGGTCGTGAAGTACGCGGTCTCCAAGAAGCGCGTTCCGATCGCAC
>DASYOE010000016.1:0-9047 GCA_036008105.1 Candidatus Lustribacter sp.
CGGCTTCGGTGCGCGCCTGCGCGCGGGCCTCGGCCACCGTGCGCGGCTGATTGTCGATCAGCGATGCCCGGCGCAGTGCGGCGCGCGCGCCCAGCGTCTTCTGGAACGACGCCACCAGCGGCGCCGAGTAGAAGATCGAATGGTAGCCGCCCGAGCAGATGCCGACCAGGAGCGCGAAGGCGAAATTCTGCAGCGATGCGCCGCCGAACGCCAGCAACGCGACCAGCGTGATGACGACGGTCGCCAGCGTGTTGACCGACCGCGTCATCGTCTGCAAGATCGACGTGTTGACGATCTTGTCGAACGGCTCGCCGGCCATGATCTTGGTGTTCTCGCGAATCCGGTCGAGGATTACGATCGTGTCCATGACCGAATACCCGATGACCGTCAGGACCGCGGCCAGGAAGGCGTCGTCGACGCGCTTGTTCGCCAGCGAATAGATCCCGATCATCATCGCCGAGTCGCGCACGAGCGCGATGATCGTCACCAGGCCGAAGATGTAATTCCAGCCGAAGCGGAAGGCGATGTAGATGAACTGGATCGCGATCGCGATGACCAGCGCCTTGAGCGCGTTGAGGAGATACTCCGACGCCAGCGACGGCCCGACGGTTGAGATCGACGACTGCGCGCGGTCGACCTTCGCGACGCCGTTGAGGGCGTTCCACAGCGGATCGGTGACGTTGCCGAAGTCGGTTTGCGTTTCGATCGTGTAGCGCTCGCCCGGCGGTTCGCCGGGTTTGGTCAGCGTATTGATCTGCGCGTCGGTGACCTTGATGCCGATCAAGGCTTTGGCGATCGCGTCGCGATCGACCGGGCGCACGAACTTCGCGGTCACGTCGGTACCGCCGGTAAACGAGAGGCCCAACCGCAGCGGCGTGCCGGTCGTCACCCAGTGGTAGATCATCGAGGCGACGCCCAGCGCGATGACCGCGTACGAAATTATCGAGACCGTGCGCAGCCAGCCGACGATGTTCCAGTTCAAACGCCGGAAGAACATTACGCGGCGTACGCTTTCTGGTCGGTCACCAGGTTGTTCTCGACGATCAGATCGACGAAGAACCGCGTGATGAAGACCGCGGTGAACAGCGAGAACGCCGTTCCCCAGAAGAGCGTGTACGCAAAGCCTTTGACCGTGCCGGTGCCGAGCAAGAACAGCACGCCCGCGCCGACGATCGTGGTGACGTGGCTATCGAACACCGACGTGAACGCGCGCTTGAAACCGATCTTCACCGCCGAACGCAGCGACTTCCCAGCCCACAGTTCTTCCTTGAGCCGCTCGAAAATCAGCACGTTGGCGTCAACCGCCATGCCGATCGAGAGCACGAAGCCGGCGATACCGGGCAGCGTGAGCACGGCATGCGCCGCCGCCAGCAACGCGAGCAGCGCGAGCACGTAGACGACGAGCGCGGCGTCGGCGAGCAATCCCGGCAGACGGTACATCACGGCCATGAAGATTAGCACGAGGCCGAGGCCCACCATCGACGCGTACAGCGACTTCTGCAAGTCCTCGGCACCGAGGATCGGACCGACGTCATCCTTTTCGATAATCGTCGTCGGCACCGGGAGCGCGCCCGCGTTGAGCTCGTTGGCCAGCAACGCAACTTGGTCTTCGGTGAACTGGCCCGTGATCTGTCCCGAATCCGTGATGATCCCTTGGATCGTCGCGTCCTGCACGAACTTCTTGTCGAGGAACGTGCCGAGCTGCTTGCCCAGATTGTTCTTCGTGAGCTGGCCGAATTTCGCGCCGTCTTTCAACTGAAAATTGATCTGCGGCTGCCCGGCCGGACCGAACGCCGCTTGTGCCCCCTTCAAATCGGCGCCGCTATAGACGACCGGCCCCGAGTCCTTATACGCGCCGTTCGGATCGTCGGCGTACTTCTTATCGGAGTTCGCGCGGGTGCTGACGGCCGGCGGGACGATCTTGAACTCGAGCACCGCCGCTTCTTTGAGCAGGCGCTCCGCCTCGTCGGCGTTTTTCACCGCCGGCAGCTCGACGAGCAACCGGTTCGTGCCGACCTTCGAGATCACGGGCTCGGAGACGCCGAGTCCGTTGACGCGATTCTGCACGACGGTTTCGACCTGGTTCTGCACGTCGGCCGTGATCGTCGGGACTTCTTTGGTCGGCTGCAACTCGAGGAGCACGCGTGCTCCGCCTTGCAAGTCGAGACCGAGGTGGATCTTCTGCTGGATCGGGAGGATCGACCAGATGCACAGCCCCACCACGGCCAGGAGCAGGACCGCTTGAACGGGCCTCTTGAGCTTATTCCACATACCGCTGTTTCGGGGAAGGGGAGAACCCCGGAATCGTAGCAGGTCCGGGAAACAGCGTCAAACCACCAACACCTTCGTTTTGAAGGAGGGCCGTGCAGGACACCAAGGGCGTAGATGCAGGACTCCTGCAGTCACGGTACCGGCTGACCAAACAGCGCGCGGCTGTTTTGCGTGCCCTCGAAGACGGTCGCCATCTCAGCGCGGACACGATCCTGGACCGCGTCCGGACGCACTTGCCGGGGGTCAGCCTCGGAACGATCTACCGCACGCTCGATATCCTGCGCGGCATCGGCCTGGTCCAAATCTTCTCCCACGCCGGCGGCGCCGCGAAATACGAAGCGGCCCTGGAAAAACATCACCACCTCGTCTGCACCCACTGTGGCGAGGTGACCAACGTCAACATCTCCGAAGCGCTGCCGCTTTCGCAAAGCGTCGCGGCGGAACACGGCTTCAACGACGTCGACTGCGCGCTGGTCGTAACCGGCCGCTGCGCGCGCTGCGCGAATGGTTCGGTAAACGCCAACGCGTAAGCGGTAGCCATGCCGCGTCTCGACGAACTCGACCCCGCCCGACTCACCCCCGAAGAGAAAGCCGTCTACGACGCGATCGCGCCGCAACACACCGGCCACGTGCGCGGGCCATGGGCCGTCGCGCTGCGCGTGCCGGAGGTTGCCGCACACGCGCACGCGCTCTACGAGCGGCTCTGCGTCGACACGAAACTCGGTAAACGGCTCTTCGAGCTCATGGTGCTCACGGTCGCGCGGCACTGGAGTTCGCAATTCGAATGGCAGACGCACGAAAAGTATGCGCGCGAGTTCGGCATCTCCAGCGCGGCGATCGAGGCGATTCGCAGCGGCGCGGTGCCGCACTTCGAGCGCGCCGACGAACAGCTCGTCTACGATGTCGTCACCGAACTCTCGGTGACCAAAGCCCTCGGTGAGGATACCTACGCTCGCGCGCTCGCGGCGCTGGGCGAAGAACTGCTGGTCGAGCTCATCTCGGCGGCGGGGTTGTACACGATGGTCGCGATGCTGCTCAATGCGTTCGACGTACCGATTCCGGCGACGGCCAAACGGCTCGAGCCGGTTGCGCCGCTGCCGGTGCGCCGCGTCGTCACGGGTCACGACGGCGACGTCGCCAAGGTCATCTGGGACGATGCCGTCACCCGGGTCAAGCACGGGAAGTCCGGCGTGCTGACGCATCTTTGGAACACGAGCGCCACCCCGGCCGACATTCGCGTGGGAACGGGCATCGCCGATCCGGGCAGCGAGCCGCACATCACGGCACCGCCGCCCGACGGGTCGCGTTTCGTCGTCATCGATTATCCGCCCGGCAACAGCGGCACGATGCACCGTACCGAAACGATCGACTACGTGATCGTTCTGAGCGGGGAGATCGACATGGTGATGGACGATTCAACGGTCCACCTGCGCGCCGGCGACACGATGATTCAGCGCGGAACCAACCATGCATGGTTCAACCGCGGCAGCGAAAACGCGCGCGTCGCGTTCGTCCTCGTCGATGCCGAACCGCTGGGCATCGGTCACCCGCGCACCGGCGAATAGGCCTCGATCACGGCGGCCGCTTCGACTTCGACCTCGGGCGGAATCTCGCCGAACGCGTAGACGGGAACCCGCGGCCCGACCCGCTCGAAGAATTCCGCTAGCAGCGGGCGCAGCGACGCGGTAACGACCACCGCATGCGGCGCGAACGCGGCGTCGGCGAGGAAACGCTCGGTGCCGGCGCGCACGTGACGCGCGGTCTGCGGGTCGGGCGCCAGTCCCGTCTCGCTGCTCCACATGCGCGCGAGTTCGGCGTCGAAGTCCGTCGCCAGGATCAGCGGGCGGATGTGCGTGACGTTATCGCGACGGAACTGCTGCGGCACGATGATGCGCCGGCAGGCTTCGGCCAGCTCGCGCGGCTCGCGATGGTGCGGGGCGGCGTCGAGCATCGCCTCGAACGCCGCGATCGGATCGCGCGGCCAGGCGCGCTCGCGCAGCAGCAGCGTCACGGCGCGGTGCGCGGTCACGACCGGGAGCAGGTCGGTGCCGACGTCCTTCACGATCGACGGTACGGTCGCGCGCAGGTGTTCGAGCAGCGTTTGAAACTCTTGCCGGCCGAACAACTCGGCCGCGTTCGCGCGCACGATCTCTGAGAGATGCGACCCGATGATCGAAATCGCATCGAACGCCAGCGCACCGGCCGTCTGCGCGCGCTCGCGCTCCGCCGGCAGGATCGACTTCGCGCTGAGGCCGTACACCGGTTCGCGGCACGGCTCGCCTTCGACGTGCGCGAGCACCGCTTCGGGCGCGACGGCCAGCAGCCGGTCTAGTCGCAGCCGCCCCTCGCCGGCGACGCGATCGCGCACGCGGATCGCGTAGGTGTCGGGCGCGCGCAGACCGTCGTCGCGCAACCGGACACCCGGAATGACGATCCCGGTCTCCGCCGCCAGCGCGCGCCGCACGTCGCCGATGCGGTCCAGCAGCGCGTCGGCGTTGGGAGGTGCGAGCAGCGCGTAGAGATCGGTGCCGACGTCGATCGAGAGCGCGTCGACGCCGACGAGTGCGAACGCCGATTCGGGCCGGCGAATCGCATCCTTGCGCCGGCGCTCGGCCGCTGCGCGCAGCGCGTCGTCGGCGCGTTTGCGGCGCGCGCTCGACGCTGCGGCGCCGCCGAACGCGGCCAGCGCCAGGGCACCGAAGACCGGCGCCGGCAACGCGGGCACGAAACCGAGCACGGCCATCAGCACGCCGGCCGTGCGCAGCGCGTCGGGGCGCGCGATCAACTGCGCCGCCAGATCGACCGCGAGCGCGCCTTCGCCCGCCACGCGGGTCACCATCAACCCCATCGAGGTCGAGATCAGGAACGCCGGCAGCGTGGTGACGAGCGCGTTGCCGATCGAGAGGATCGCGAACGTCTGGAGCGCGTCGAGTGGGCCCATGCCGTGGTAGAACACGCCGACCACCAGACCGCCGACGAGGTTCAGCGCGACGATCACCAGCGCCGCGATCGCGTCGCCCTTGACGAATTTTCCGGCCCCGTCCATCGCCGCATAGAAGTCGGCCTCGCGCTGCACGCGGGCGCGTTTGCGCCGCGCACCGTCGGCGTCGAGGACGCCGGCGTGCACGTCGGCATCGATCGCCATCTGCTTGCCCGGCATCGCGTCGAGCGTGAAGCGCGCCGACACCTCCGCAACGCGCTGCGCACCGGTGGCGATCACGATGAATTGGATCGTGATCAGGATGGCGAAGACGATCAGCCCGACCACGATGTTGCCGCGCACGACGAACGCGCCGAATGCCGGAATGATCGCGCCGGCGCCGTCGGGCAGGTGGCCCTGCGTGAGGATCAACCGCGTCGCGCTGACGTCGAGCGACAGACGGAACAGCGTCGCCAACAGCAGCGCGGGCGGGAAACTCGAAAATTCGAGCGGCTCCTCGACGCGCAAGCTCAACAGCAGCACGAGCGCCGAACCGAAGATGTTCAGCGCCAGCAGCGCGTCCAGCAGCGCCGGCGGCAACGGCACGATCAAGATCGCGACGATCGACAGCACGGCCGCGGCGAACACGGCGTTAGGCTTCACGCGGCCAGCACCCCGGCGCGGATGAGCGCGGCGATCGCGGTTGCGACCGCGACGAACGACTCCGGTGGAATCGGCCGGCCCGCTTCCCCGCAGCGCCACAGTAATCGCGCGAGCGCGATGTCTTCGAGCACCGGAATACCGGCGCGCTCCGCGATCGCGCGCACCTCGAACGCCGCCGCATCGGTGGCCCGGACGAGGACCTCCGGCACCGGCACGAGCGGCGGCGCGTAGCGCAGCGCGATCGCGATGTGGGTCGGATTCACGACGACGAACGACGCCTCGCTCGTCCGGGCGATGCCGCTGCGCACGAGCGTGCGGTGCAGCTGCTTGCGCCGCGACTTGGCTTGCGGATCGCCGTCCTGTTCCTTCGCGTCGCGCTTGAATTCATCGAACGTCATCTTCAGCGAGTGCAGCCAGCGCCGGCGTACGACCGCATAGTCGGCGAGCGCGAACAGCGCGCCGATGCCGGCGGCCGCGAAACAGGCGTCCATCAAGCCGGCGAAAGCAACGCCCGCCGCCGCGGCGGTCGAGGTGCTCGCGCTCGCCGCGGCCACCGCCCGGATGCCGATCGGCGCGACGACCAGCAACACCACGGCGAACGCGGCACCCGCGCGGGCCGCGGCGACGGCGGCCTGCATCCCGAACATGCGCTTGAGCCCCGGCAGCGGCGCGAGCTTGCGGAAGTCGAGCGTGACGGCGGTAAGATGCAGGCCGCCCGACTGCGCGAGTGAGAGCGCCGTTCCGGCAAGCGCGGCGCACGCGGCCGGCGCGAAAGCGAGAGCTGCCGGCGCCAGGAGGTGCGACGGGTCGACGCGGGGCGCGAGCGACACGCTGGCGCGCAACGCCGCCGGCGCTGCGGCGTTCAGCAACGGCAGCGCGGCCGCCACTCCGAGCAACGCGCCGCCGAACGATGCGATGCTCGCTACCTCGTGCGAGCGCGCGGCGTTGCCTTCGCGCTTCGCGCGCTCGCGGCGCGACGGGGTCGCGTCGAATCGCTTTTCGCCGTGGTCGTCGCTCATCGTGCCAACCGGAACGGCAGCACGAGCCACGGATGCGCGGAAAGCGGCGCGAACAGCGGGATCCCGGTCAACGCCACGACGATCGCGACCGCGAACACCACCGGAAACGCGAGCGAAAAGCTTGCCAGGCGCGGAACGACGCGGGCCACCGCCGCCAGCGCGACCTGCACCGTCAACGTAACCGCCAGCGCGGGCGCGGCGATCAGCAACGCGGCGCGTACGATCGTCACCGGCAGCGCCACGGCGAACGCGGTCCATGCACCCGGCGCGATCGTTCCGCCGGGGATCACGGTCGCGAAACTTTCGGCGAACGCGCGCACGACCGGAACGTAACCGTCGAGCAGAAAGAAGCCGGCTAAAAACACGGACGACCACAACCGCCCGAACGCCTGGGCCGAGGTGACGTCCGCGCTGGGTACGCTGCCGCGAACGCCGACGTAATCGTCGATCGTGCGGCCCGCGTAGTAGGCCGCATCGTAGAGCAGCGACGCGCCGGTCCCGATCGCGGCGCCGAGCAGCGCTTCACCGGCCACCGCCGGCACGAACGCCGCACCGTCGTACGAAACGGTGCCCACCTGCGGCGCAACCGCCGCCGCCAGCGCGAGCGCGAGGGCGGCACGCACGGGCGGCGGGACGCTGGGATGCGAAAAGCCGGGCGCGCGAAAAACCATGCCGGCCGCGCGCGCGAACACCAGCAGCGCCGTCTGGGGATCAGTCAACCGCGCACGAGTTGCGGAATGCGCGCGATCGCCTCAAGCAGCAGTTGCTCGCAGAGCGAGAGGCCGAAGCGGCCGAACAGCGCGGCGGTGAGGCCGACCGCGAGCACCTTCGGCAGCAGCGTCAGCGTCTGTTCTTGAATCTGCGTCGCGGCCTGCACGATCGCGACCACGGCTCCCACGACGGTGGCGACGGTGAGGATCGGAATCGTCAACAGCGCGGTGACGAGCAACGCGTCGCGCAGGAGGCTCTCGAACTCGGCCACTCCGGCATCGTCGCCGGGCAGCGGTTACCGCGCGAAGGCCACGATGTTACCGAACGCGTATCTTGCGGCCGTGAGCAACGCGCTCTTCGCCGGCATGATGCGTTCGATCCGCGTCCGTAGCAGCGTGTTCGCGCGACCCGAGCTGCGCGCGCCGTGGGGGCTGCGCGTGACCGACGAGCAGGCGGCGTTCCACATCGTCACGCGCGGGCGCTGCCGGCTCGAGTGCGAGCGCAGCGCACCGATCGAATTGGCCGAGGGCGATTTCGTCGTGCTGCCGCGCGGCGGGACGTACGTGCTGCGCGACGCGCCGGGAACGCCGGCCGTTCGGCTCGACCGCTCCTTGAAGAGCCGCAACCGCGATCCCGAAGGCATCTTCCGGCTGGGCGGCAGCGGCGCCGCGACCGTGCTCGTGTGCGGCAATTTGCAGTTCGAAGACGTTTCGAGCGATCTGCTGCTGGCCGTGTTGCCGCCCGTCATCCACCTGCAGAAAAAAGGCAGCCATTTCTCGGCGTGGCTCGCGGCCACGATCGATCACGTTCGCGCCGAACTCGCGGCCGGGAATCCCGGCGCCGAGATCGTCGTGTCGCGCATCGCGGAGATTCTCTTCGTGCAAGCGGTCGCGACGTATCTCGAATCCAACGCCGATACCGCCGACTCGGGCTGGCTCGGCGCGCTGCGCGACCGCCAGATCGGTCCGGCGCTGACGCTGCTACACGAGCATCCCGAACGCTCCTGGACCGTCGAGTCGCTCGCGGGGACGCTCGGGCTCTCGCGCTCGGCATTCGCGGCCCGGTTCGCGCAGCTCGTCGGCGAGCCGCCGCTGCGTTACCTGACGCGCGTGCGCCTGCACGTCGCCGGAACGCGCCTTACCTCGAGCGACGAGAAGATGACCTCGATCGCCGCTTCGCTCGGCTACGAGTCCGCCTCGGGCTTCAATAAGGCGTTCAAGGCGCGCTTCGGGATCACGCCCGGCGAGTACCGTGGACGATTCGCCTCCCGGCCCGGAGCCTGAGACAACCGCAACGCATCGCGCCGTGCTACGGTGCGGGGGATGATTCTCGTTACCGGAGCCACCGGCCTCAACGGCAGCGCCGTCGTTCGCATCCTTTCGGCTCGCGGGGTCCCCGTGCGCGGGATGACGCGCGATGCAACCCGGGCCGCGGCGCTGGCCGCGCTCCCCAACGTTGAGATC
>DASYOE010000017.1:0-17588 GCA_036008105.1 Candidatus Lustribacter sp.
TTCGCGGCGGCGGTGGTCTTCGAAGCGCTGCTGCGGGTGCTGCGCCGTCTGGACATCCGCGACACCCAGATCGACGTGCTCGTGGGCCTGCTGGCACCGTACGTCACGTATATAACGGCCGACGCGCTCGGCGGCTCCGGCGTGCTCGCGACCGTGGCGGTCGGCATCATCCTCGGCCGGCGCAGTTCGCTCTTGTTCGGCCCGGAGACCCGGCTCGTGTCGACCGCGGTCTGGAACGTGCTGATCTACCTGCTCAACGCGCTGGTCTTCATTCTGATCGGCGTCGAGATGCGCTCGATCATCGCCGACGGTACGATCGTCGCGCGCTGGTTGCCGACGGCGCTCTGGATCTCGCTCGTGCTGATCGTGGTGCGGCTGATCTGGGCGTTCGCGCAAGCCTATATCCCGCGCGCGTTCCGGCCGCTCGAACGGCAACGGGATCCCGCCCGGTGGCGGTGGGTCGTCGTCATCGGCTGGAGCGGTTTGCGCGGCATCGTCTCGCTCGCGGCGGCGCTCGCGCTGCCGCTCTTCGACGCGCACGGCGCGCCGTTTCCGCAGCGCGACGCGATCATCTTCATCACGTTCTGCGTCATCGTCGTCACGCTCGTCGGTCAGGGCCTCTCACTCATTCCGGTGTTGCGGTGGCTCAAACTGCAAGACCGCGAAGATACGTCAGGGTACGAAACCGAAGTGCGGATCACAGCGTTGCGCGCCGGCCTCAAGCGTCTCGAAGCACTCGCCGACGGCGCGAACAGCGACGCGGAGCGCGAGCCCATTTCGCGCGCGATGGCCGAGTACCGCAATCGCATCGACCATCTCAGCCGTCATACCGCGCCCGGCAGCGACGGCGAAACCGAGGAGAGCCGTAACGACCATCGCGTGCAAGAAGAAGCGGTCGCCGCCGAACGTCGCGCGATCGCGCAACTGCGCGACGAGGGCCGCATTCCCGACGAGATCTTCCGCAAAATCCAGTACGACCTCGACCTCGCCGACTCGCGCTTGGCATAGGCAAAGGGACGCGCCCTTGGGTGGTGAAGGACCCCTGCCCCTTAGGGCTTGCTAGGAGCGTTGAAATGGACATTTCGCGCCGGAGGAACCTCGCGGTCGTCGGCCTGCACCACGCGGGCAAGACGACCCTGACCGAAGCGATCCTCCACCATTGCGGGGCCATCCCGCGCCGCGGCTCCGTCGCCGACGGCACCACCACCACGGACTTCGAACCCGAATGCATCGGCCACGCGCAGTCGACGTGCGTCGGGTTCGCGCATACCGCCTGCGGCGACGTCGACCTCGTGTTGATCGATGCGCCCGGCTTCGTCGACTTTCTGGAAGAATCGAAGATCGCGCTGCTGGCTGCCGATGCCGCGGTCGTCGTCATCGACGCCGATCCGAACCGCATCCCGCAAACGCGCGCGCTGATCGACTTTCTCGAATCGCGGCACATGCCGCATTTGTTTTTCATCAACAAGATGGACCGTCCCGGCGCGAACGCAGCGGCGACGCTCGAGGCGCTGGTCGCGGCCTACGGTATCCACGTCGTGGCCGAACAGTTGCCGGTCGGTGAAGGCGAAGCGTTCACAGGCGTCGTCGATTTGGTCGCCGCCGGTGCCGCGCTCGACGACGGCAACGTCGCCGCGGCGCGCGGCAAACTGCTCGAAGCGTTGGGTGACTTCGACGATCACCTGCTCGAAGAATTGCTCGACGGCGTCGAACCACCGCTCGAGGAAGTGCGCAAAGATTTGCACGACGAGTACGCGCGCGACCAGATCATCCCGGTGCTCTTCGGTTCCGCCGTCAAGGGTATCGGCATCAGCGAACTGATCGCCGCGATCGGCGAACAGTTTCCCTCACCGCTCGACGTCGAGCGCACCGACATCGACGGCCGCCCGATCGAGGCGAAGACCGGCGGTCCGGTCGTCGCGCAAGTATGCAAGACCGTCATCCATCCGCAGTCGGGCAAGCTGTCGGTCGTGCGCATCTTCAGCGGAACGCTGGGCAGCGACACGGTCTTGACCGACACGTCGCGCTCGGGGGTGCAGGCGCGCCCCGGCGGCATCTACCGCTTGCAGGGCAAGAAACAAGAATCGGTCTCGAACGCCGGGCCGGGCGAGATAGTCGCGCTCTCGCGCTTGGAAGGCGTGCAGACGCTCGACACGCTCACGAGCGGCGGGGTACGCACCGTGATGCCGGCGGTCGATCTGCCCGAACCGGTGTTCGCGGTCGCGATCGCGCCAAAGGACCGGCTCGATGAAGCGAAGCTTTCGCAAATGCTGGCCCGTCTGATCGACGAGGATCCGGCGTTGCGGCTAATGCGTGCCGAGTTCACCAACGAACTCGAGCTGTGCGGCAGTGGAGAGATGCATCTGACCGTGGCCGCCGAGCGGCTGCAACGCAAGTACAACGTTGCGGTCGAAACGCGCGAACCGCAGATCGCGTATCGCGAGACGATCGCCAACGGCACCGAAGCGCACGCGCGCTACAAGCATCAGACCGGCGGCCACGGGCAATTCGGCGAAGTGCGCTTGCGCATCGAACCACGCCCGCGCGGCCACGGCGTCAGCTTCGACGAGAAGGTCGTCGGCGGCGCGGTTCCCCGCCAATTTTTCCCGGCGGTTGAAAAAGGCGTGCGCGAAGCGCTGCTGCGCGGCCCCAACGGCTTCCCGGTGGTTGATCTGCACGTCACGCTCTACGACGGATCGTTCCACGCGGCCGACTCGAGCGAGGCCTCGTTCAAAACGGCCGCCATCATGGCGATGCGCGACGCGTTGCCGAAGTGCGGCGTCACGGTGCTCGAACCGATCTCGGCGATTGAAGTACTGGTGCCCGAACCGTTTGCATCGGCAACGGTATCACAGCTCACCGCCAAACGCGGCGTCGTGCAATCGTTCGGCCCGACCGACGACGGCGCGCTCTACCGCGTGTCGGCACTCGTGCCGCAAGCCGAGCTCGCCCACTACATCACCGAACTGCGCACCGCCACCCAAGGCCTCGGCTCGTTCCGAAGCCGCCACGAACGCTTCGACCCCGCCCCGACGTTTGCTAGAGCGTAGCTACCCCGTAAAGATCATGTCCTGGGCTTTGACCGCGGCGGGGATTCGATGGAATTTTACCGCCGCGTCGATCAGCGGCTGCAATTCGCGCGGGGTGATCGAGGGGGCCGACACCGAGGGCGACATCTTTTCCAATACCGCCGCGGGAATCTTCGAAAAATCAGCGAGCAGCGGGACCGTCTCGAGATAGTGCCCGTTTACGTATGAGGCCGTGCGCTCCAGAACGGACGCGAAGTTCCGGGCGACGGCCCGATGCTCGTTCACCCACGGTACGACCGAAAACCAGCACGCCGCCATAAAGTCGTTTCCGATCGCATCGAACGGGTTGGCGATGGACCGCGCGCCGGCAGCCAACGCCGCCGTCAGAAACGGGTCGAACAGCAGCACCGCGTCCACCCGGTGCGACTGCAGCGCGGAAAGCAATAAGTTCGGCGGCGATTCGAAAAAGTGCACGTTCGCTTCATCGACGCCTTCCCGCGCCAGCCAAGCGACGAGCGACAGCCCGGTGATGTCGTTGACCAGCGTCGTGCCGATCGTCTTCCCGACCAGATCCTTGCCGCTCTGGATCGTCGAGTCGGCCGCGACGAGCAGCTTGATGGTCGGCGCCTTCGACGAATACATCGCGCCCGGCGCGACCAGTTTCAGCGGGATCCCGCGCTGGAACGCTTGGATGAGCGAAAACGTGTTCGCATAGCCGAATTGCAAGCTGCCGCCGGCAGCCGCGGCCAGCGTCGCCCCGCCGTTTCCCATGTTCTGCAGTTGGAGGTCGATGCCGGCCTTTTCGAACGCGTGCTGGCTTTGCGCATACAGCAGCGTCGCCATATCCGGCGAGGGGAACACGCCGACGGTGACGGTCGTCAGCGCCGGTGCCGTTTGCGCGAACGCGCGGCTGCCGGGCACGAGCGCCATCGAGGCCGCCGCCGCGCCGGTCGCGTGGACGAAATGCTTGCGAGAGACGTTGGTCACGACGTGAACCTCGTGGCTAGAGATAGCCGGCTTCTTGATAGTACCGCTGCGCACCCGGATGGAGCGGAACCGCGGTCTGCCCCATCTTTTTGGGATCGAACGGATAGGTTACCGGGCTGCGGTTGGACGGAATCGACATATACTGCCGCTCGAGCTCCGACCGCGCCTCAACGGCGCACCACGTGAGCAAATGCGCGACCTCGTCGGGCATGTCGTCCCGCACCAAAATCAGGAAGTCCGAGAAATCGAGCGCATCGAGCGGCGCGGTTAGGGTGTTCCAGAATCCGGCCGGGAGCTGGTTGCTCGGCAACCCGAAGCGTTGGCGCAATTGCGCGAGCGCGGCGGGTTCCGCCGGCAGCGGAACACCTTTGCCGCTCTCGACGATGCGCACCCACCCCGGCGTCATGACGGCCTCGTGCATGAGCGCGTCGGCCTGGCCGTTGAGCACGCGGTCGGCCGCGTCGAACGGATGCTCGTCCTCAACGAATGTCACGCCCCACGCAGCGAGCTGCGCTTCGTCGATACCGTGCGCTTCGAGTAGCAAGCGGGCGACATAGCCGATGGGGTTGGTCTTCGGCGGCGTGGCAATCCGCAATGCCGGCCGTTTCGCGCGCAAGTCGGCGTACGACGAGATGCCGAACTCCGGCGCAACCGCCAAGATCAAGCAATCGTTTTGCGGGATCGCTGCCAGCGCGCGCAGATTCGGTGCTGCCTGACCCGCATAGAATCCGGTGCCGGCAACGTGCGATGGGCCCAGCATGGCCGGCGTCATGAGGCACAGATCGGCGACGCCGTTCTGCACGAGCGTGACTTGATCGTCGTCGGCCATGCTCCAAATCGCGGTGCGCGACTTCGGACCGGCGCGGCGGCAAAATTCCTCGGTGAGCCAGCAGCACACTTTGTGCATGCTCGCGCCGCCCCAATCGCCCACGAACGTCAGCATGTACGAACGTGCGAGGCGCGGATCGGCGGCGGTGATCGCTTTGCGGCCCCGCGGGAACGGAACGACGGCCGTCACGCGACCGGCCCGACCGCTGCGAAAAAGTCGGCCTTCGCGCGCGGCACGTCGTTCGTCCAGATATCGTGCCATTCGTCCGGTACCGGATCGCCCGTCGGCAGGTGCGTCAACTGCTGCCAGCCCAGCTTGTCGATCTCCGTGAGGCAGCCGGCGAGCTCGGCCTGCATCCGCTCGTGCGGCAACCCGATGCTCCCGCCGTGACCGGCCAACATGAACGTGAACCGGACGTCGCGCAGCCGCTTGAGCGACCGCCGCTGCATGTCCCAGTCATCCCAGCAGCGCAACGGGTTCGTCCACAGCGCCAACTTGTCGAGTTCCCAACTCAGCGAATCTCCGACGAACAGCCGCTCGTCGACGAGAAACGCCACGCTCCCGATCGTATGTCCCGGAATCGGAATGACGGTCACGCCGGGAATCGGTTCCGTGACGGCATAGCCGGTAAGAATATCCGTCGCCTGCGGCGATGCCGAGCGATCGTTCTCGTGGATCCACAACCGCGCCCCGAAGCGTTCCGCATACTTCGCTGACGCGCCGACGTCGTCGCGGTGCGTCAACAACACGTGGTCCAGCCCGCCCTGTGCCTCGAAGAACTCGACGAGTTTCGGAACGTACCGCGGCCCGTCGATCAGGAGATTCAATCCGGTGCTGCTGCGAATGAAGAACGGGTGCGCGCCGGCGGTGTCGTTGTCGTTGTACCCGAGCCGGTAGAGATTCGGCGCCAGCTCCTGCGGAAACACGTGGTCCGGCACCTTGAGCCCGTGGGGCGCCAAGATCGAGCCCGTCGGACAGGCCAGCGCGGCCCGCCAGGCCGCCAGCGTCTCTTCCTCGTTCGCCGGTTGCCGGTTGAACTTCGCCTTGCCGTCGGCGTTGGCTCCGATGATCCCCGGCGCCAGGTTCCACGCAGCGCGGCACCGCCGGCAGGTCGACGTAATCGTCCACTCCGAGCGATCGACAGAAGTACTCATGGTCCGTTACTCCCGCAAAAAGATGACAGTAGCCTGACAGAAAGACATGTTCATGTCAAGGTGATTTCGCCGGACATATCCTGCGGCACCTCGAACCGGGCCGCATGCAGCATACGCCTGCGGCCAAGGCCTGGACCGACCTGATTCTCACCCTCTTGCGGCTGAACAGCGACATCGTCGCCGACGGCGACCGCATGACGAAGGATTTGCGCTTGAGCAGCTCCCGCTGGCAAATCATCGCGCAGGTCGTGCACTCCGGCGAGACGCTGACCGTCTCGCAAATCGCGCGCAACATGGGACTGCAGCGTCAGACCGTGCAGCTCCAAGTCGACGCGATGGCCGGCGACGAGCTGCTCGTCTTTGCCGACAATCCGCACCACCGTCGCTCGAAACTGGTGCACACGACGGCGGCGGGCCGCAAGGCCTACCGCGAAGCCCTACGCCGTCAAGTCGGCTGGGCCAATCGCACCGTCCGCGGTCTGCCGGCCAAATCGCTCACCCAAGCAAATGAAACGCTCAAGCTCGTGCTTGAGCGCTTGCAATCCAACTTGTCTTAGGCCCCCGGCGGGGGCGGCGTTCGCTCAGCGATTGCACGCGATACTTCTTGCGTGTTCGTCGGTTCGGCGAGTTGCTCGACTTCGGGGTCGTGGTGGGTCGGAATTTGCGGTGAATCGCGGCGTATGGCGTCGAGCATGCGAATGAGTTTAGCCGAGCGCCGTTCGTTGAGCAGATTGATCTGCAGGTCGAGTTGCGCGCGCTGCGAGTCGATGAGCGCGATGCGGCTGGCGGTGGTGAGGATAAGGATCGCCACCAGCAAACCGCTGAGCGAAATGATGCCTTGCAGCCACTGGAACGGCGGCGGATCGAACGTCGCTCCGCGCGCGTGCAGTACGGCCAGATTGGTGCCGATCCAAAGCGCGACGAAGATCACGATGAAGTAAAACGTGAGCGGCCGGCCGATCCGGTTCGTGACGCGCTCGATCCAGCGCTGGTGACCCGAGATATCCTCGTGCGCCTTGCGCTCGAGGTCGGCGACCGCCTCGATCGCCTCGTCGGCGTGCGTCGCTCCGTTATCGTTCAACTGAGCGCGCCCAGCAACGCGTGCAGCGTCGGCAGTTGCTCGGCTGCGCTGCGCGCGGGCAGATCGATCGTGATCTTGCCTTCGCCGAAGCGGAACTTGTTTTTGGTGATCGATTGCAAGCGCGGGATCGCGGCCGGATCGAGGACGAAACCGCTGCCGACGCCGAGCGTGAGCCGCTGCTCGTTGATCACGACGCGCGTGACGCCGGCCGCGAGGGCCAGCACGCGCAGGCGCGTGATCTCGGCCAGGTTCTCGAGTGGTTGCGGCAGCGGGCCGAAACGGTCGCGCACGCTGGCCACGATGTCGTCGACCCCGTCGAGCGTGCGCGCCGCTGCCAGTTGCTGGTAGACGGCGATCTTCTGCGAGACCTGCGGGATGTAGTCGTTGGGCACGAAGGCGTCGAGCTTGACGTCGATGACGGCCTCGCGCGCATCGGCCGCGGCCACGGTTCCCTTGCGGGCCGCGATCGCCTCGGCCAAGAGTTGCGCGTACGTCTCGAAGCCGACCGCGCCGATGAATCCGGATTGCGCCGCTCCGAGCAGGTTGCCGGCGCCTCGAATCTCGAGGTCGCGCATCGCAATTTGCAAACCGGAACCCAAGTGGGTGAACTCGCGAATCGCCTCGAGCCGTGACTTGGCGTCTTCGGTCAGCGCTTTGTGGGCGGCATAGAGCAGAAACGCGTAGGCCTGGTGGTTCGAGCGCCCGACGCGGCCGCGCAGTTGATAGAGTTGCGCCAGCCCGAACTTGTCCGCGTCGTGAACGACGATCGTGTTGACGTTGGGGATGTCGATCCCGTTTTCGATGATCGTCGTCGAGACGAACACGTCGATCTCGCCGTCGATGAATTTGGCCATGATCGGTTCCAGCTCGTGCTCGTGCATCTGGCCGTGCCCGACCGCGATGCGCGCCTTCGGTACGAGTTGCTGGAGCGCGCGCGCGACGCCGTAGATCGACTCGATCCGGTTGTGCACGTAGTACACCTGGCCGCCGCGGTCGAGTTCGGAGGTGATCGCGCGCTGAACGATCGCATCGGACGAGGGGACGACCACGGTCTTGATCGACATGCGGTTCCGCGGCGGCGTGCGAATCAGCGAGAGATCGCGCACGCCCATCAGCGACATCTGCAGCGTGCGCGGAATCGGCGTGGCCGACAGCGTGAGCACGTCGACCGTCGCGCGCAGCTGCTTGAGCCGTTCCTTGTGCATGACGCCGAAGCGCTGCTCTTCGTCCACGACGATCAGGCCGAGATCGCGAAAGACGACGTCTTTCTGCAACAAGCGGTGCGTGCCGACCACGACGTCGACTTGGCCCGCCGCCAGCGCCGCGAGCGTCGCCTGCTGTTCTTTCTTCGATTTGAAGCGCGAGAGCTCGTCGATGCGCACCGGAAACGATGCGAAGCGGGCGGTGAACGTGCGGTAGTGCTGCGATGCCAGCAGCGTCGTGGGCACGAGGATCGCAACTTGTTTCTTGTCGGCGATTGCCTTGAACGTTGCCCGCACGGCGACTTCCGTTTTGCCGTAGCCGACGTCGCCGCAGACCAGGCGATCCATCGGGCGCGGCCGTTCCATGTCGGCCTTCGTCTCATCGATGGCCTTGGCTTGGTCGGGCGTCGGCTCGTAGGGAAACGCTTCTTCGAGTTCGGCCTGCCACGGCGTGTCGGGCGCGAACGCGTGTCCGGGCGCGACCTCGCGCTCGGCGTAAAGCTCGACCAGCCCATCGGCGATTTTGGCCAGCGCTTCGGAAACGCGGCCCTTCGTGCGCGCCCAATCCGCGCCGCCCATCTTGCTGAGTTTGGGCGCCGCGCCTTCGTGAGCGCCGTACTTCGTCACCTGGTGCATCTGATGCACCGGCACCAGCATGCGGTCGGTCCCGGCATACTTCAGATCCATGTAGTCGCCGGTCGCGCCGAGGATCGTTTCGGTGCGCAGGCCGAGATACTGACCGATGCCGTGCACGGCGTGCACGACGTAGTCGCCGACTTTCAGGTCGGCCAGCGTGACCGGCACGCCTTCCTTGATCGCACGCAGCTTGACGCGCTTCGCGGGCTGACCAAAGATCTCGCGGTCCCCAAGCACGCGCAGCCGCATACCGGGAATGGAGAACCCAGACTCAAGCGACCCCGTATCGACGATAACCGTGCCCCGACTGTCATCCTGAGCGAAGCGCCGCAAGGCGCGCAGTCGAAGGACAGCCGAATCGGCTCTTTCCACGGTGATATCCGCGGCGCGCAGAATCTCCGTCAACCGCGAAGCCCCATTCACAACAAGCAGTACGGTATCGCCGGCCCCGATCCACTCGCGCACCGCTTCGAGAAAGCGTTCGATCTGCCGGCTAAACAACTCACCCGGATGCGTTTCGAGCGCAAACCCTTCGACCGCGTCCGGCAACCACGGCAGTGCGCCCGTCTCGATGCCGCCGGTCACGACCAGCACGCGGCGCCGGGCCAGCGCGTCGCGTTGGTCCGCTAACCGCGGATACGGGAACGCAAGCTCCGCCACCAACGCTTCGCCGACCTCATCTTCACGCACGTCGAGCTCGCCCGATTCGACGCCGGCGAGCAAGACGTGCGTAGCGCGCGAGCGTTCGTCCTCGAGACCGCGATCGATGGTGGCGAGCATGCCGGGCTCTTCCAGCACCACGACCGCGCGTGCGTCGAGATAGTCGAGCAACGTCGCGCGTTCGTCGTAGGCGAGCCCGATCCACGGTTCCGGAACGTCGTTGCCGCCGGCGAGGAACGCGCGCACCGCCGAAAGCACGTTCGGCTCGGCGGTAACGCGCGCCAGGACGTTCGCGCGCAGCGCGTCTTCGCGCAAGATTTCGAGCCATGGTACGATCGTGATGCGTTCGACCGTCTCATCCGAACGCTGCGATGCGATTTCGAACGGCCGCAACGACTCGAGGACGTCGCCGAAAAACTCGAGCCGCACCGGCCGTTCGGCGGTGGCGGCAAACACGTCGAGAATGCCGCCGCGCACCGCGAACTCGCCGGCTGCGCTCACGACGTCGACGCGCGTGTAGCCCAGCCGGTAGAGCCGCCGCTGCAGGGCATCCCATCCCGGCTCGTCGCCGGCGTTCAGCGTCAGCGTCTCCGCGCGGAAGATGTCGCACGGCATCACGTACTGCCGTAACGCCGCCACCGGCGCAACGACGATCTGGGGCCGGCTCGCGCACAGATCGGCCAGCAGCGTCATGCGGGCGCTGCGTTCCGACGGCGAATCGAGCGCCCCGACGGCCTCGTCGCGCGCGCGGACCAACGCCACGCTGCGTGCGTCGGATTCGCCCAGATAGTAGGTGAGGTCGGCAAACGTGCGTTCCGCCACGTCGGCCGTCGGAACGACGACCAGCATCGTTCCGCCGAGCGCGCCGTGAATGCCGGCTAACAGGTACGGCCGCGCGGCCGCGGTGGTTTCGTGCAGCGCGAAGGCGAGGCCGCGGTCGGAGGGCGTGCGCAAGCGTTCGATGAGTTCCGACAGTTTCGAGGGTGCGAGAATCATTTTTCTAAACGCAACGTCAACGGCACGCTCGTACTGCGTCCGTCGGCAGTCGACGCGGTGACGGTGATGCCGAACGAACGGTTGAGCAAGAAGAACGGAATGCCCGAGGGGATCTGACCGTCGGTTGCGTACAGGCCCGGCCCGGCCGGCTGCATGCCGTAGGTGCCCCCCATCGCGGTGACGGTCAGCGTCGTGACGTTGAGGCTCGTCTTGACGCGCACGCTGTACGGGCCGCCCGCGTGCAGCGTCGAATCGAGCATGTCGATCTCGAGAATAGCGGGCCAACCCGGCGCCGGCGGCGGCGGATTGAGAACGAAATGATACGGCGACCCGCTCGCGGTGGGGCTCGGACTCGGCGCCGGGCTCGGACTGGCACTCGGCGTGGGCGGTGCCTCCGTCGGAGCCGCGGCCGGAACCGGCGTAGGCGCGGGCGTCGGCGCGTCTTGGGTCGAGCCGGCGGTGGGGGCGAGAAGGACGAGTGCCAACGCAGCCGCCGCCAGGGAACGCATGCGGCGGGCTTCGAGCCATATGGACGCAAACCCAGGCCGGATGACCGAAGGCTGGGTCCGGCAGGCCCTCGACACCAAGCGCGCCGGCGCGGCGCTTTCCGCCCACACGTGGGGACGCTTGGTTGACGGCTACGTCGACGGCACGATCGCCGAGGCCCCGATGGCGGCGCTACTGATGGCCTGCGCGATCCGCGGGCTGACGCTCGTCGAGACGCACGCGCTGACTGAGGCAATGATCCGTTCGGGCGATACGATCGCACTCGACGGGCCGGCCGTCGACAAGCACTCCACCGGCGGTGTCGGCGATAGCGTCTCGCTGATCGTCGTGCCGGTCGTCGCCGCCTGCGGCGTGGCGGTTGCGAAGCTCTCGGGTCGCGCGCTCGGCCACACCGGCGGCACGCTCGACAAATTCGAATCGATCCAGGGCGTGCGCACCGCGCTCTCACCCGAAGTTTTTCGCGCGCAAATCGTCCGCATCGGCTGCGCCATCGCAGCGCAAAGCGAACGGCTCGTGCCGGCCGACCGGCAGCTCTACGACTTGCGCGATCGCACCGGCACCATCACCAGCGTCGGGCTGATCGCGGCCTCGATCGTGTCGAAGAAGATCGCCGGCGGCGCCAGCGCGATCGTGTTCGACGTGAAAACGGGTCGCGGCGCGTTCATGTCGACGCTCGAGCAAGCGCGCGAACTCGCGGTCGAAATGGTCGACCTCTGCACCCGGCTCGGACGCCGCGCGTCGGCGCTCATCACCGATATGGACGAACCGCTCGGGCCGTCGATCGGCGATGCGCTCGAAGCGATCGAGGCCCGCGATTTTCTCGCCGGCGAAAGTCGAGACGCGCGGCTGGGCGAGGTCGTGCGCTTGATCGCCGCCGAGATGCTCGCGGTCGGCGGCGTGACGGACAACGTCCCCGCGCGCATCGAGGCGGTGCTGACCGGCGGGCAAGCCTATGAAAAATTCGTGGAGCTGGTCGAAGCCCAGGGCGGCTCGCGCGCGGCGCTCGAGGCGCTGCGCGTGCCCGAGCAGCGGGCGGCAGCGCGGGCGGATCGCAACGGCATCGTTGCGGTTGTCGACGCGATCGCGCTCGGCCACCTGGCGCGCGAGAGCGTCGACCGCTACGGACCGTCGGCCGGAATCATCGTCCGCAAGCGGGTCGGCGACGTGGTACGCGCGGGCGACACGCTGGCCGACTTGGTGGCGGCCGGCGACGATGCCGGCGCCGTGAGCGCCGCCTTCGCCATCGAGGATCGTGTCGCCGAACACCGTCCGCTGCTGCATGCGGTCGTCCGGGATGCCGATCTCGCCGTCTCGTCGAATGCGCCTCGAGGATGAACGGGAAGCGAACGGGTCATACCATTGTGACCGGTGCCGCCGGCTTGATCGGCAGCGCGCTGGTGTGGGAGCTGAACCGCCACGGGATCGAAGATGCGATCCTCGTCGACCGGCTCGGCCGCAGCGAGAAGTGGCGCCATCTCGTGCCGCTGCGCTTTTCGGAGTATCTGGAAGCGGAAGAGTTCTACCCGCGCATCGTTGAGAACCCCGGCGCCTTTGGCTCCATTGCGGAAGTCTATCACCTCGGTGCCTGCTCGGCGACAACCGAACGCGATGCGACCTATCTGATCGCGAACAACTACCGCACGACCCAAGATCTCGCCGCTTGGACGCTCGGGCGCGACGCCCGGTTCGTCTACGCTTCGTCGGCGGCGACGTACGGCGCGCTCGAATCGGATTTACGCGAGGACCTCGATCCGCATAGCCTCGTGCCGCTCAACATGTACGGCTACTCGAAACACCTCTTCGATTTGTGGGCGCGCCAAGAGGGCATCCTCGACGACATCGTCGGGTTGAAGTTCTTCAACATCTATGGCCCCAACGAAGATCATAAGGGCGACATGCGCAGCGTGGTCGCCAAGGCCTACGAGCAAATCAGCGGCGAGGGCACCGTGCGACTCTTCGAGAGCTATCGTCCGGGCATTCGCGACGGCGAACAGACGCGCGACTTCCTCTATGTTAAAGATGCGGTAGCGATCATGCTGCATCTGGGCCGCTCACCGCACGCCCGCGGCCTCTACAACGTGGGCTCCGGCGTTGCGCGCACCTGGAACGACCTCGCGTCCGCGATCTTCACCGCACTCGAGCGCCCACCGAACATCACCTACATCCCAATGCCGGACGCGCTCCGCGGCAAGTATCAGTACCGCACCGAAGCAACGATCGACAAACTACGCGCCACCGGCTACACCGCGCCGTTCACCACCCTCGAAGAAGGCGTGTGGGAATACATCTGCCGCTATCTGGTACCAGGGCTCGCGCTCGGCATGGAGTTGCCTTCGCCGACCCCCACCGCGCGGTAGAGGATGAGAACGCGCTCGCTGCGAGGATAAACACCTCGCGCCTTCGCGCTCGCCTCTCGAGGCAACCTTTCCTTTTCTTGTCATCCTGAGCGAAGCGCCGAAGGCGCGCAGTCGAAGGACGCGCCACAACCTCGAGCTTTAGCAGCGTTGCCCTGGCAATCAGGCACGATCGTGGCGCGTTCCTCGACTACGCTCGGAATGACAAACATTGCAACGCCAACACGGGCCACAACCGTTCACGAAGAAACGGAGTCGCGCACCGGTGCCGGGTCGGAGCGTTCGACTTCGGCGACGAGGTAGAGTGGGCGGCCTTTGATCTCTTCGTAGATCCGGCCGATGTACTCGCCGAGGATGCCGATGCCGATCAGTTGTACGCCGCCCAAGAAGAGGATGGCGAAGATCGTCGATGTGTAGCCCGGCAAATTGTAGCCGGTGAAGATGCGCAGACCGATTTCGACGAGCGCGACGACGAACGCCACCGCCGAGACGACGAAGCCGAAGTACGACGCGAACCGCAGCGGCGCGTCGCTGAACGAGGTGATGCCGTCCACCGCGAAGCGCAGCATCTTCGAGACCGGATATTTGCTGTCGCCGGCGTAGCGTGAATCGCGATCGTACTCGATCGCGGTTTGCGGAAAGCCAACCCACGACACGAGCCCGCGAATGAAGCGGTGGCGTTCGCGAATCGCTTTGAGCGCGTCGACGACGCGGCGCGACATCAGCCGGAAGTCGCCGGCGTCGACGGGGATCGCGACCTTGGTCAACCGTTGCGTCGTGCGGTAGAAGAGCCGCGCCGTCCAAATTTTGAACCGGCTCTCGCCCTTGCGTTTGCGGCGCACGGCGTAGACGACGTCGAACCCGGCATGCCAGCGCTCGACCATCGCCGGAATCAGTTCCGGTGGATCTTGCAGGTCGGCATCGATCAGCACGACCGCGTCGCCGCGCGAGAAGTCGAGCCCGGCCGTCGCCGCCAACTGATGGCCGAAGTTCCGCGAGAGCCGCACGACGACGAGCCGCGGATCGGCCGCCGCGTGCTGGCGCAACAACTCCGGCGTGCGGTCGTTGCTGCCGTCGTCGACGAGCACGATCTCGTACCCGTCGATCCCGGCCGCTCCGTCCGCCGCCGCACGCAACCGCCGCACGAGTTCGGCGACGTTGCCTTCCTCGTTGTACAGCGGAGCCACAATGCTCAGGGTCGGCATGTGTCGAATTCTTGCCGGGAGTGCACGTGAAGAACTCCCTGGCAAAGGCGGTTTTCTGCCTCGCCGCCGCCGTCACCGCGGCCGCGGCGATCGATCCGAGCGTCGAGTGGATGGCCAATAATGGTCTGTTCGGGCCTGGCCAATTTACCGATCATAGCAATCTCGACGTCATTCCGGGCCTCCTGATAGGTCTCTTCTTTTCGGCCGCGTTCGTGGCCGGCATCGTGCGCCGCTTCGCGCAGTCCATCGACACCGGATCCCTCGTCAAGCTCGTGCCGGTGATTTTCGTTCTGCAACTCGTCGTGTTGTGGTCGATGGAAACGCTCGAGCAGATCGTCGTCATCGGCCGGCCGTTGGGCGGAACGATTTGGCTGGGCGGGCCCGCGGTCGTGAGCCTTGCGCTGCACGCTGCGGGATGCCTCGGCTTCACCTGGCTGCTCGCGCGTATGCTGCGCTGGTCCGCCCTGACGATCGTCGCGGTCGCGTCCTTCATCCGCGAAATTTTTTCCTCGCGAGCGCGCGGCAGCGGTGCCCGGCGCTCGCGCGTCACGGATATTTCCGCGGCCCGATTCCTCGAACCAATCCTGGCGCGCCTGTGCGGTCGCGCGCCCCCGTTCCTGTCCGCGTAACGACCCAGCAACCACTTTCCGGACAGGAACTTTTCCATGAAACTCTTCCGCATGCGAAGAGCGGCCGTGCTGCTCCTCGTGGCCATCGGCGCTACGTCGGCGATGATCGGCTTCGCCACCGCGCAACGCTTGCTGCCTTCGCGCATGAACCCGGCGCAAGCGCTCGAGCACCTCTTCATTCCCCAACCGCAGCAACTCTTCGGCAAGCAGAGTTTGCGCGTACTGGTCGTCGGCCTCGACTACGACTACAACGAGCAAGACGAGGAGACGTCGGCGCATTCGCGCAGCGACATCATCATGGCGGTAAAGCTCGACTTCGTCAAACACCGCATCTACGAGCTGTCGGTCCCGCGCGACATGGTCGCGATCATGCCGAACGGGCAACAGGCGAAGATCAACGAGGCGCAGTCGGAGGGCGGCGTGCGCGAATCCGAAGATGTCGTGGCGCACTGGCTCGGGCTCGAGAACTTCGACCGTTACGTGGTGCTTCGCATCGACACGATGAAGGATCTCATCAACGCGCTGGGCGGCGTGACGGTCGACGTCGAGAATTCCGACGCCCTCAAACACGCCGGCCCCAACGGTCCCATCGACTACGACGATTCCTGGGGCCATCTCCACGTGCACCTCAAGCCGGGCCCCCAGCTGCTCGACGGCGAGCGCGCCGTGGGGTACGCCCGCTTCCGTCACGATTGGTGCAGCGATCCGTGCCGCATCATGCGCCAGCAGCAAGTCATCCACGCGATTGCGGAACAGATCAACCGCAGTCAAGTCGCGACGCTGCTGCACGTGCGTTCGTTGATCGACGTCATGCGCAAAGACGTCGATACCAACTTGCAACCGGAAGAAGAGCTAAGCCTCGCCGCGGCCTTCGCCGGGCTCGGCCCGAAAGACATCGTCACCGCACAAGTCCCATACGTGACAAACGTCGATCTGCCGGGCTACGGCGACTCAATCGTCGCCGACGAGTCCGCCAAGCGCGCCCTGGTAGCCACGATGCTGCGCTAACAGGAATACCATCTCGGGAAGAACACGTGCTCCCTACGGAGCAACGCCCCTCCGGCCTACGCTCTCCGCTATCACGAGCGACGTCCCCCGGTGTCATCCCGAGCGCGCGCCAAGGGCGCGCGGTCGAGGGACGCGCCACCCAGCGCGCGCGGCAAGCCAGGGCAACGCCTCAGCGGCGGGCGGCAAATCGCTTCAGGGCGGGCCAATCACGCTCGGCAAACGCCCGCTTTTTATTATGCGTCCAGCTTTTGAGCTTTTTCTCGAACGCGATGGCCTCGTTGATCTCAGAGAACTCGCCGACGTACACGAGCTTCAAAGGCCGGCGCGAGCAGGTATAACTCTTTGGATTTAGCCCGTCGCAATGTTGTCCGAAGCGCTTCTCAACGTCGTTGGTGACACCGGTATAAAGCGAACCGTCAAAGCATCGCAGCATGTAAACGTAGTAGCTTTTCATCCGACGTCATCTGCGCGCCGCGGCTCCAAGGGCAAGATACCGGCGCGTCCCTCGACCGCACGCCCTACGGCGTGCGCTCGGGATGACACGGGAATACACGCTTGCACGAAACCGTGCGAGCGCGTCAGGAGTCGGCCCAGGCGTCGACCGTCACGTTGTAGGTGACGCCGGCGCTGCCGACCGCGACGTGCGGCGGCGGGAGGCGGCCCTTCGCGTCGCGCTCGGTGGTCGCGATGCTGCCGCGCGTGACGCGGAACAGGATGCGTCCGCCGTCTTGCAGCGGCAGTTGCAACCGATAGCGCCGCGCGTCGACTTGGTTCATCTGCAGTTCGGCTGGATTGAAGCTGCTGCGGTCGGTCGACAGGTAGATGGCGCTGCCGTTGGGCGTCGAGGGCGGAATCGTGACCACGATCGTAACGATCACGGTGGCGCTCTCCGGCGCGGCCAGCGATGCCGGCAATACCGAAAAGGCGGTTCGCGGCAATTCGTTGGCCGCGTGCGATGCCGGATCGAGCTTGCCCGGTATGGCGTGGCCGTCCTCGTCGAGGGTGATCGAGAGCGCGCGGCCGGGCACGACGGCGGCGCACGAGCCTTGCGCCGACAGACGCAGCACGCCGCCGCCCGAGATCGCAAGCCCGCCGGCGCTGCAAGCGAGCGGCACGACGCGATAACTCAGCGGCGGAGCGGTGACGTCAGCAGCGAGCACCATGAGAACGAGCAGTTGAGCGATCATTGGAAGATCGAGAAGCTCCAACCCGGCACCCAGCGCGAACCGTTCCAACCGAAGTCGTACGAACGGCCCAAACTGATGCCGATGTTGGGGAAGGGCCGCACGCTCATATCGAAGCGCACTTCGT
>DASYOE010000018.1:0-15794 GCA_036008105.1 Candidatus Lustribacter sp.
CAATCCCGCCAGCAGCACCGGGCCCGCTTCGATCAGCACGATGCGCACGTCGCCGCGCGCGATCGTCGGATAGAACGGCGTGACGCTGTGGAAGAGGTCGATCCATTCCCCCGCACCCTCGACGCCGGTATAACCGCCGCCGACGATGACGAACGTCAAGAGCCGCGCGCGCTCGGCCGGATCGCTCGTGACGTCGGCCAATTCGAGGCTCGCGATCGCCCGGTTGCGCAGACGATCGGCGTCTTCGAGCGTCTTCAGCGGAAGCGCGTGTTCGGCCACGCCGGGAATGCCGAACGTCGACGTCACGCTGCCGAGCGCCAGCACGAGCTGATCGTACGCCAGCGTTTGCCGCGCGCCGGTGATGCTGTGCGCCACTTCGACCCGTCGCGCCTCGAGGTCGATCGCGGTGACGTCACCGAGCACGAACCGCGCGCGACGCAATTCCGCCCGTACCGGCGTGACGACGTGCCGCGTTTCGAGACCGCCCGCGCTGACTTCCGGCAGCATCGGCGTAAAGAGCGAAAAGTTGTCGCGCCCGACGATCGCGATCTCGGCCTCGCCGGGACGCAAGCGCCGCTCGAGCGCGCGCGCCGTCGCAACGCCGGCAAAACCCGCGCCCAGGATGAGAATGCGCACGTCAGCGTACCGCCGCGATGCGCGCGCGCAGCGCGTCGCCGGTCAGCCGCGCTTCGGCGTCCGCCAGCGGCTCCGCGCGCGGTTCGAGACGCGCGATGTCCCAGCGCAAATCGTCATCGTCCGCACCGAAGTAGCCGTCCTCGAGCGCCGCTTCGGCGTGCGTGCGGATCGCCGCCAGAGGAATGGCGTAGGCGTCGGCCAGCGTGCGCGCGACGATGCACAAGGCGTCGACTTGCGCGCCGGTTAGCGGGTACCGGCCGAAATCCGCCGGCCGCGCGTCCCCCATTCCGCACACCGCAAGCCCGATCGACCACGAGTTGCGCCCCAGCGTGTGGGCGGCATAGGGCCCGGACGGTTCGCGGCGCAGATCGCGCATATTGGCGCGCAAATCGTGCGTCTGCACGACCTCGATATCCGAAACTCCGCGCAGGCAGAAGTGGTAGGCGGGGAAAACCGCCTCGTAATCGTGGGCGGTCCAGTGCAGGGAGATCGAGCGCAGCTCCCCGGCCGGGCAGACCGGGCGCCAATCGCGGAGCCGCGCGGGCTCGGGGAGAACCACCGGTTGATGCACGAGCAACGCCCTTCCGAAACCGAAGGCGAATATCTTCCACCACCGCCGCCGCCGGGACCGCCCAAGCAACGCGGCGGCTGGCGGACGGCGGCCGGTGGCGTGGGCGCGCTGTGGCTCTTCCTCGCCAAGTTCAAAGGCGCGCTGCTGCTGCTCGGCAATATCAAGCTGCTCGTCCTGCTGCCGAAATTCTTGGCGCTGTTTCTCTCGATCTGGTTCTACGCGCTCTTCTTCGGCTGGAAGTTCGGCATCGTGTTCGTGCTGCTGATCCTCGTGCACGAACTCGGGCACTACATGACGTATCGAAACTTCGGGATCGCGGCCGACTTGCCGTTCTTCATCCCGGGCTTGGGTGCGTTCGTCGCGCGCCGCGGCCCCGCGCCGAGCTTGACGATCGATGCCGTCGCGGCTTTGGCCGGACCGGTGTACGGATTGCTGGCCTCAGGCGTCTGTTACGCGCTGGCGATGAATTTGCACGAACCGTTTTGGCTGGCCGCCGCGTACACCGGCTTCCTCCTCAACGCGCTCAATCTGTTGCCGGTCCCGCCCCTCGACGGCGGGGGCATCGCGGCGGCGATCGATCCGCGCCTATGGATCATCGGCGCGTTCGCGTTCGTCGCGTTCATCATCATCTTTCACGTCTGGGCCGGCTTTCTGTTCGTCCTCTTGATCGGATTCGCCGCGGTGCCGCGCATTCGCGCGCTGCTCGCAGGGTACGTCGATCCGCGTTTCTACGCCGTGCCGCCGGCGTCGCGCATCGCGATCGCCGCGGCCTATTTCATTACCGCCGCGATCGCGGTCGGCGGCGCGGCCGCGACCTATTTCGATCCCCGGATGCATCTATGAGTGAAGAGGGGGGCAGCAAGCCGCCGCCGGATTTCGCGATGGTTCGCGCGGTCGAGATCCTCGCGCAAATTGCCGAACGGCGCCTCAAGCAACCCAACGTTCCGCCGCCCCCGATCGACGTGCCGGTCATCCTCTTCAACGAGAACATCCGCTTTCAAACCGGGGTGACGAAACGCAAAGACGTCGTCAAAGTGCTCGGCACCGGCTTCGCATATCCGGCCAAAGGCTGGGACACCTACGGCGTGCGCGAGAACAACGAGCGCCGTTTGCTCAGCGCGTTCTACAAAGACGAGTTGCTGGTCGGCGTCGAGTTTTACGTGCCGCAGACCGAGTCCGCGCCGCGGCTCGAACCGCGCGAGCTGGGTGAGTTCCGGCTCGTTCCCGGTGAAGTGCGCATCGGCATGGGCATCATCAGTTTGGACGAGCGCTTCGTCGAAGCGGTCGGTGGACCGGGAACCGCCGTGTACAAGAGCGCGTTCGAAGTGCGCTATCCGGGCGGCGTCGCGTACGCGATGGGCAACGACGGAACCGTCAGCCGGCTGGTGCTCTACGCCGAGACGCCGTAGCGCGTTCGCGCTCCTCGCCCTGGCGCTGGCGGCCGTCGCCGTCACCATCTTCCGCCCGGCACCGGCGACCGGACCATTCCTGCGCGATTTCGAAGCGTACTATGCCGCGGGGGCGACGTGGAACGCCGGCGGCGATCCGTGGTCGCGCGACGTGTGGCGCGTCGAACGCACGCTCGACGGCGTCGACGCGACGCGCGACGAGCTGCTGCCGTTCGTCGGCCCGGCGGCCTCGCTTCCGCTCTGGTCGCTGCTCGCGCGTTTGCCCTTCGATGGTGCGCGCGCGGTGTGGCTGTCGCTCCTCGTGCTCGCGCTGTTTGCGCTCGCCGCCGCAACAGCCGCGCTGGCGACCGGACGTCTCACCGGCACCAGCGGGCTCAGCGCGCTCCTGTTCGCCGCGTTGACGGGACCGCTCGTCAGCGCGATCGGACTGGGTCAAGCGGCGCTGCTGTCGGCGGCCGCCGTTGCGGCGGCGCTGGTCGCATTCGAACGCCGTTCGCCGTGGGCGCTCGGCGCCGCGTTCGTCGCGGCAATCCAGCCCAATCTCGCGCTGCCGCTCGCGGTCCGGTTCACCGGCCGCTTCAGCGCGCTGATGCTTGGCGGGGCGGCCGCGCTCTTCGTCGCGCTCACGCTGATTGCCGGGGACGGCCTCGCGGGCGCGCGCGCATACGTGCAGCGCCTCGCCGAACACGGCGCGGGCGAACGTTTTATCGTCATCCAGTACGGCGTTCCCGCGATTCTGGCGTCGCTTCACGTCAGCGTGCAAACCGCGACCATCGCGGGCAACGCGTGCGCGCTGATCGCGCTAGCCGGCGCGACCGCGTTCGCCTGGCGCTTTCGCGCGCAACCGCTATACACGGCGGCGTTCGCGATCGCCGTGCTGCCGTGGGCGCTGCCGTTCTTTCACGAGCACGACTTCGTCATCGAGGTGATTCCGGCGATCGCGCTTGCGGCGGTACCGGACGCGCGCGTGCGGACGCTGGCCGGGGTCGCAACGCTGTGCGTGCTCGTCAACTGGCTCAACGTCGCGCAGCGCCCGGATACGGCCGCGCAAACGGTCGCCCTCGCGTTCGCGCTCGCGTTCGCGTTCGCGGTGCTGCCGCATCGCACGCCGCGCGAACCGTCGGCGCTGCCGCCGGTGATCGCCGCCGCGCTGCTGGCCGCGATTGCGGTGCCGCTCGCGCTCGCGTTTCCGGCGCCCGTGTGGCCCGACGCGCTGGGCGCGTTTCATGCCGCGCCCGGACTCGATTCGAGCGCGGTGTGGGCGGCCGAACAGCAGGCCGCCGGGCTCGGCGCGGCCGTACCCGCGTGGGGCCTCTTGCGCGCAATTCCGCTGTTCGGCGCGCTTCTGCTAGCGGTAGGCGCTTACGTTGCGACGACGACGCGACCCGAACGCACCGCCAGCGGCACCGCCGCCAGCGACTCGCCCTGACACGGGCCCGCGATGCAGTAGCCGTCGTTGAACCGGTAGGTCGCGTAATGATACTGGCAGAGGATGTGCTGCGCGTCGTCCGTTTCGACCGCGTCATCGTCGAGCAAGTTCATCGCCACGCCCAAATGCCGGCATTCGTTGGCGTAGCCGAACACCGCGTCGCCCGCGCGCACGACGATCAGTTCGAATTTCCCGGTGCCCGAACCGAACGGGATCACGCGCGACTTCCCGTCGGGGACGTCAGCGAACGCGCACACGTCGGTGCCGGGCGGCGGGGCTTCGCTACTCACTGCGTTGCGCGTCGGGGTCGAGGCCGTTCGCGCGGCAGTACTCGACGTACGCGAGCGGCGAGATCTCCGACGGTTTGATCTCGCTGCGTCCGCCCCAGAACACGTTGGTGTAGCTGAAGTCGATGCCGGCCTCGCGCAGGTGGTCGTCGATCGCGGCCTTGTGCGCGAGCACCGTCTCTTTTTCGGTTCCGTGCAGCACGCCCATCACGTTGACGTTGCGGAATTCCGGGCCGCCTTCGCGCCAGTACGCGTGCGTCATGCAGAAGTGACGGCCGACTTCGCCGCCCGCCTCGAGTTCGCGACCGGGCGGGACCGCCCAGTGGAAGAGCCCGTTGTAGCGCGTCACGCGTTCGCCCGCCTCGTTCGGCTTCACGTGTTCGAGAAACGTCGAGAAGCGGCCGATCACGCCGCGCGCATTGAGCGCGGTGCCGATCCGCTCGAACTCCGGCAGCGACACGCCGGCTTCGCGCGCGCGCGCGGCCCACACGTCGCGCACGATCTCGTCGGTTGCGAACTCGCGCTTGATCGCGGTCAGCACGCGCCATTCCAACGCGTTCAGTTCAACGATCTCGGTGTTGGTCGGTTTGGCCGCGGCGTCGGCGCGCGCACCCGGCGCGAGCCCGCGGCGCCGGACGTGGCCGACGCCGAGCACGAACAAACACTTCGCCGGCATCAAGCGAAAAGCGCCGGCCCCGATGCGCTGCGCGAGATGCTGCGCGTGCTTCTCGAGCGAGAAGCCCTGCGGAACCTTGAGCGTCGTCCACAGCCGGTAGTTCGAACCCGGCGTGGCCGCATCGGTCGTACGAATGACGCAGTGCCCGGAAAACGGATCTTCGCGAAACAGAAACTCGAACGCCTCGCTGAGGGCCTCGTTGGGAACCTGCCAGGCCACCAGCGCGCCCGCGGCGAGGTTCGTCGCCATCAACGTTTGGCGCACGCGCCGGATCGTGCCGGCCTCCAGCATCGCGACGATGCGTTCGAGCACGGTCTCAACCGGCACGCCGGCGCGTTCGGCGATTTGGCCGAACGGGTCGAGTTGAAAGCCGGCTAGGCGGTCCTCACTCACCGCGAGGATCGCCGCGTTCACCGGATCGTCGATCCACGCGGGCAGCGTGCTGGTCATAACCGGGGCTTCACGCCGGAGCGTTGGCACCCTCTGCGAACAGAAACGCCGCTTCGGCTTGGCGCAGTGTATAGACCGCGTCGACTTGGTCGACCAGCGCCTGGGTCAGACCAACTTGGGCGTTGAGCAGCAAGGGCAGCGTGGTGACGCCGGCCGCGTACTGCGCCTGCGTCGCCTGCAGTACCTCGCGCGCGTTCGCCAGTTCGGCTTGCGTTTGATCGAACGTCGCGCCCGCCGAGACCAACGTCACCAGCGTTTGCTTGACGTTGAGCTGCACGGCCTCTTGGGAGACCAGCAGCGCGGCTTCCGCCGCATCGACCTGCCCTTGCGCTTGCAGTACCTGCGCGTGCGTGATGCCTTGATCGAAGATCGGGATCGAGAGCGCGAGCGCGATGTTACCGGTATTGCGATAGGTGCCGCCCTGCGGATCGGTCGATGCCACACCGTACGAACCGCTGCCGTTGAGGTTGGGGAAGAGTCCCAACTTCGCCGCTTTCAGCGAAGCCAGGGTACTGGTCACGGCGAATTGCTGCGCGGTGAGATCGGGCCGCAGCATGTACGCGCGCGCGATCGCGGCGTCGTAGGTCGGAACCGCGACTTGCGGCGCACCGCTCGCGCCGGAAAGCACGTTCCCGTCGTCCTGCGGCAGCACGTAGGTGTTGGCGTCGAGCCCCATCGAGTTCACGAACGCGGCTTGCGCCGAAAGCTCGAGGCCTTGATCTTTCACGACCGTCACGCGCGCTTGCGCGACCGGGAGTTCGGCCGTCAGGATATCGGAACGCGCCGCCGTCCCCGACTGGACTTGCGCGGCGACGAGATCGGCGTTGACCTGGTTGATCTTCACCGTTTCGTTGGCGATTTGGGTCGCGCGCTGCGCGGCCAGCGCCGCGTAGTACGCGTTGGCGACGTTGAAGGCCACCGTCTGGAGTTGACGCTTGTAGGTTGCGATCGCGCCGCCTTGCGTCGCCTTCGCCGCGCGCAACTCGGCCGCGACTTTGCCGCCGTCATAGATCAGTTGCTTGAGGGCGACGCTGACGCTGTTGTTCGTCACGTCGGGCGCGGTCGCGGCGCCGTTCGCGCCGCTGAACGTTCCACCGCCGGTGCCGTTCGACGACGCGGTCCCGGCTTGACGGTACGTGCGCCCGGTCGTTGCCGTGCCGGCGATGTTCGGCAAGACGGCGGTTTTCGCAAGGTCGACCGGCGCGGTGTCGATCTCGATCGTCGCCCGTGCCTGCGCGAGCAGCGGCGAGCGCGCGAACCCGATCGCGACGGCCTGGTCGAGCGAGACGACCTGCGGAACCCCGGTCGCGGGAACGCCCCGGTTCACGCCCGGGACCGGCGTGCCATAGGCGGGATAGGGCAGCGTGACGGGCTGACTGGCCGGCGGAAGGCTCGCGATCGGGGACGGCAACGCGGCCGGCCCCTTCGCCGCGGGGGGCGCCGTCGGTGCCCCGCTGGGGGCCGGTGACGGCGCGACCATCGTTGCCTGCGCGCCGGCCGGTGCGGTTCCTAGCGGGAAGACGGTCAGCCCGAAAAGCGCCAGGCCTGCCAGCGTGCGTGATGCCATTAGTTCGTCCAAGCTCCTAATAAGTAGTGCGCTATGGTGAATCGCCCTAGGGGCTCTGCGAGCCTCTCGCCGCCGCGCCGGCCGGCCCACTCGGTGAATATGCGACCGTGCTCTTGTCCTGGAGCGCGTCCGGACGCGTCGTAATCACCGTTGTACCCGCCCTAATCTCCGGGCTCGTCACCTGGGCCTGCGTATCGGTCTGAAGTCCCAGTTTGACCGGTACGAGTTTGGCCATCGCGAACGTCGGTCCGCCCGCCGGCTTGGCGCCCGGCGGCGGCCCCCCGGCCGGCGCCCCGCCCGGCGGGGGCGGCATCGGCGCGATCGCATACACGGCGGCGCCGGACGGGCCCTGGACGACCGCGGTCAGCGGAACCACGATCGCACCGGGGCTGAACTCCTTGCGCACGTTGACCGACACCAGCATGCCGCCGCGCAGCGCGTCGTCCGGATTCGGCATGATAATTCGCGCCCGATAGGAGAGCGTGCCGGTCGTCGGCGTGGCGTTGACGTCGTAGAAGTTTCCGGAGAACGTGCGGCCCGGAACGCTCGTGCTCGTAAACGTCACCGGCGTTCCCACGTGCACGTAGCCCAAGCTGCTGTCGGGTACGTTCACGTTCACGTAAACGTGGGCGATCTGCGAGATTTGCAAGATCGGCTGGTTGGGCGACGCGAAGCCGCCGGGATCGAGCAGCCGCTGCGTGATCACCCCGTCGAACGGAGCGTTGAGCGAGCTCTGCACGATTTCCGCGTTCAGCAGCTTCACCGAGGCTTGCGCCGACTTCAACGTCGCGCGCGCGCCGGCAATCGCCTGATCCTGGATCGGGACCGCGTTCGTTCCCGTCGCCTTCGCGTTGGAAAGCGCGACCTGAGCCTGCGTCACCGCGGCCTGCGCGCTGTTGAGGGTCTGCTGCGCTTGCACGTAGGCCGCCCGCGAACCGGTGAGCGTCGTTTGGGCCACGTAGCCTTGTTTGAACAGCGTTTCGTTGCCGTCGTTGACCAGCTTCGCGTTCACCAGTGCTTCTTGCGCCGTGGCGAGATTGGCCTTCGCGGTCGCGAGCTGCTGATTGGCCGTCGCCACCGTCGACTGCGCTTGCGACGGCGTCACGTTGCCTTGCAGCGTCTGCGATCCGAGTTGGGCCGACGCTTGGGCTGCAAGCGCGACCTGTTGCGCGAGTTGCGCGCGCAGCGTCGAATCGTCGAGCTTCGCCAGCAACTCGCCGGCGCGCACGCGTTGACCTTCGTTTGCGTAGACCGCGACGACCGTGCCCGACTGCGGCGTCGAAAGCACCGACTGCTGCAACGGCGTGATCTGGCCGTCGAGCGTCAGGTACGTCGCGATGTCTTGGCGTTGCGCCTGGGCGACGGCGACCGCAAGCGGGGGCGCTTGCTGGGCCGCGCCGCCATGGCCGCAAGCGGTGACCGCCGCGGCGCACAGCATCGCGGCCGTCGCGCGCAAAGTGCGTAGCATGATTCTCCTCTTAACCTCTTACCTCGAGCGCCTGGGAAATAGACCGGTGCGCAGCCACGCACCGCTTACTTCACCTACCGGAGGTATGTCCAAAATGATTCATCAGGTTGCAACGCGTAGTCTGGGGAAAGGATGCGCGTGAAGATCGACGTGGGTCGTACCTACCAGAGTCAGACGCGAGTCGAGGAATGGATGACGGCCGAAAAGGCCGGGAACCGCGGGGTCGACGTCCTTTCCACGCCGCAGCTGCTCCAGTTGGTCGAGGACGCCTCGATGCAGTGCCTCGCCCCGTTGCTGGACGAGAACGAGATCAGCCTGGGGACCCACGTCGACATCGCCCACCTCTCGGCCACGCCGGTAGGTTTGATCGTCCGGACCGAGGTCGAAATCATCAAAGTCGACGGAAAACGGGTCGAATTCGCCTTCTCGACCTTCGACGAGCGCGAGAAAGTCGCCGACGGGACCCACGAGCGGTACGTGACCACCCGGGAAAAGTTCAAGGAGCGCCTCGAGGAAAAGCTGGGGGGCTAGCGGGCCACAAGGCCCATTCCGGCACCGCACTTTGGTGCACGTGTTAGGAACCTTTTCCGCGCTTGGTGAAGTTGAACCCCATAGGAGCGTGGCAGCGCCTACTTGCTCTGCCCCGATTGATCTAGCGCCTTCTTGGGTATCCGGCAAAACGGCAGGGCGGCGGATTTCCGCCGGTCCCTCGTGGCGCCCGTATTTCTGGTAGGGCGGCCCTAGTTTACTCCATTTCCCCACACTGAAATTTCAGGAGAGAACATTTTGAAACGACTGAGCACCGGGGTGCTTACGGCAATCCTCGCCGTGGGCTTCGGGCTAACGTCGGTCTCCGCTGCACCAACGGCGGTTGCGAATGGAAACATCGGAACGCTCGCGACCCCGAAGACTGTAGCCCAGGCTATGGCGATGCCACCCGCTGACTTCGGTAACCCGCCCTCAGGCGAAGTACCGATCCTCTTCAACGATCAGCACGTCTACACGAAGCCCGATCGTCTGAAGCAAAACCGCGTTCTCGCCGCGCTCGTGCGCGGCAGCGAAATCCTCGTCCCGCTGCGCTCGATGTTCGAACAGATGGGTGCGACGGTTTCGTACGATCCCGCTTCGAAGACGGCCGACGTCTCGAAGCCCGGCTCCGACGTCAAGGTGACGGTCGGCAAGCCCGAAGTCGTCATCAACGGCGAATCGCGCCCGCTCGACGTTCCGCCCGAGATCTACAAGGGTTCGATCGTCGTCCCGGTCCGCGTCATCTCCGAAGGCATGGGCGCGTACGTCCAATGGGTTCCGGAGAAGAAACTGGTCGTCGTTCGCTACGTAGCGGCACCGATTCCGACCCCGCCGCCCACGCCGGCGCCGACCCCGAAGCCCACGCCGAAACCCACCCCGCCGCCTCCGCCGCCTCCGCCGCCGCCGACCCCGAGTCCGGCGCCGACCGCGAAGCCGGTCAACTACGAGCACTTCGTGGTGGGCGACTACATCTTCAAGCCCAAGGTCTACAACGAGTTCTCCGGCGGCATCACCGGCGGCAATTCGTTCTCAGCGCGCGGCGCCGCGGAATTCCCGGCGTTCGGTCTGCCCTGGATGATCGAAGGCACCTACGACAGCTACCAATACCAGCACAACTCGGGCTATCCGCCGCCCGGCACGACGTCTGCAGCCTATGGCGCAGCGGCTTGCGGACCCGGCGGCTTTGGTGACCCGGGCTGCGTGACCGTCATCGGCGGTTACGGCCAAACCTACGTTCCGGGCTTCACGGCCACCGACACGGATATCGACGGGCGCTTCGGCCTCAAGGTCGTCGACCCGCGCATCTACGTCGGCATCGGTTACCTCTCGCGTTCGGAGAACTACGGCTACCCGCGTCAGGGCGGCGTCGGGTTCGGCATCGAAAAACTGCCGGATCTCGATCAACCGTTCTCGGTCTACGGCAGCGTCTGGTACTATCCGTACGTCTCGGCGAGCTACTCGAATCCCGTCTTCGGGACCGGGCAATTCGCCTACCGCGACCTGAAGTACCAGGTCGGTGCAACATACAGCCTCGGCTCGTTCTCCGGACTCGGTGTGTTCATCGAGGGCGGATACATGGGCGACTCGCTGCGTGCTGCGAGCCTCGCGCCGGCGCCTTCCACGCACAGTGGCGGCTACGTCGGTTTGGGTCTCAAGTTCTAGCCACGCGTAACGCGTAAACGAAAAGGCCTCCGCGCGAGCGGGGGCCTTTTTTTGTGTGCTCTAGCTAGTGTGCGCTGTCGTCCCCGCCGCCGCCGGCAATTACCGGCCCCGGCTTGACCCCGACCAGATTATCGCTGAGCTCTCGCTTGCCGAGCTTCGCCTGGGCACTGGCCGGATAATCGTGGACGAGCCACAGCATCACGAACTTGGCGCGCGCGCGTGCAACGTCGCTGTCGACTTTCGCATAGAGCCGCTCGAGCGAAAACAGCGCGGGCGGAATCCACGTGTCGTGCGGATACTTCTTTTCCCAATCGCGCACCGCGTCTTCGGTGAGCCCGACCGAGCCCATGATGGCATCCGCGGCGCGCGCGGGGTCGGCATCGGCCTTGATTCCTTCATCCCGGATCGTGTTGCGAATGCCGAGAATGCTCATCTTGAGCCGGCCGAAGTATTCGTCGGCCGGGGCGACGGCGTAATGCAAGTACACGACGTGCGGAGCGGCGGGTTTGGCTGCCGGCTTTGCCGTCGGATGGGCTTTAGGCGTCGCTTGGGCAAGCGCCCCGGAAGCCGACAGCACGACGAGCGACGCAGCAATAACAAAACGCTTCACGGTACGATCCTCCGCGTATTACCACTGGATTATCGGCCGGCGGGCGCGGCTCCCCCACTTGCCTGCCCTGGCGGGGAGCAACGGCCGGGCGCCGTACCTCACGCCCGATGGAATTTTCGGTTCATGCGGAGCGCGCGCTCGACACGGCACTCGCGCGCGGTGCGGCCTACGCGGACGTGCGCTTTGAACGCACGCGTACCGAACGGATCGAGGTCCGCAACGGTGACGTCGCCGCCCTGAGCGACACGCGCAGCGAGGGCTTCGGCCTGCGCGCGCTGGTCGACGGAGCCTGGGGCTTTGCGGCCTGCGCCCGCTTTGACGACGCCTCCCTCGATGCCGCGGCCGCGCGCGCAGTGGCGATGGCACGGGCCGGTGCGGCCGCCGGCATCCGGCGCATCGGCACGATCCCGAGCGACGCGTACGTCGACCACTACGTGACGCCGCTGGAACGCGACCCGGCCGGCGTGCCGCTGGGCGAGCGGGTGGCCCTGTTGCTCGACGCGGAACGCGCACTGCACAGCGCGCCGAGCATCGCGGTCGGCCTCGCCTGGCTCGATCTGTGGCGCACGGAGAAAGAGTTCTACTCCTCGATCGGCTCGCGCATCGCGCAGACGATCTATCAAAGCGGCAGCGCGATCTCGGCCTTAGCGGTCGGCGACGGCGACGCGCAAATCCGGATGTGGCCCGGCGACCGCGGCATGTACTTCGGCGGCGGCTGGGAGGTTATCGAATTGGCCGAACTGCGCGAGAACGCGGCGCGCATCGGCGAAGAAGCGCACCAGTTGCTGGCCGCACCGCAGTGCCCGAGCGGCACGATGGACGTAATCTTGGGCGGCTCGCAGATGTCGCTGCAGATCCACGAATCGTGCGGCCACGCCGCCGAGCTCGATCGCATCATGGGCTGGGAGGCGAACTTCAGCGGAACGAGTTTTCTCGATCCGGCCGAGCGCGGGCGCCTGCGCTACGGTTCCCCGATCGTCACGATCGAAATCGACAACACGATGCCGCGCGGATTCGCGACCTGCGGCTACGACGACGAGGGCACGAAGTGCGTGCGCGCGGACATCATTCGCGACGGCATGCTCGTCGGCTTCGAGAGCTCGCGCGACACCGCGGCCCAAATCGGCTCGGCGTCGACGTCGTGCGTGCGCGCGGAGAGCTGGGAATACGTTCCGATGATCCGCATGTGCAACTTGAATCTGCTGCCCGGCGACGTGCCGTTCGAGCACCTCTTCGACGACGTGCGCGAGGGCGTGTACATGGAGGCAAACCGGTCGTGGTCGATCGACGACCGGCGCTTGAACTTTCAGTTCGGCACGCAGATCGGCTGGGAGATCAAGCACGGCAAGCGCGGCCGGATGCTCAAGAACCCGACCTACGGCGGCGTCACGCCGGTCTTTTGGAACTCGTGCGACGCGATCGCCGATGCCGCGTCGTGGTTCGAGTGGGGGACGCCGAACTGCGGCAAAGGCGAGCCGATGCAAACCGGCCGCACGACCCAAGCGGCGGCGCCGGCGCGCTTTCGCAACGTCGCGGTAGGGGTCGGCTATGGACGCTAGCGCACGGCGCGCCTTGGCGGCCCGCGTTCTGGAACGCTCGCGCGCCGATGCGACCGAGGCGATCGTCACGAGCGAGCATCGCGCGCTGACGCGCTTCACGCACGAGTTCGTCCATCAAAACGTCGACGTCGAGAACGTTTCGATTCGGGTCCGCGCGATCGTCGACGGACGCACCGGGGTCGCGTCGTCCAATGCCGGCGACGACGCGGCGATCGATGCGCTCGTGCAGCGCGCCGCCGAAATCGCGGCCTTCGCGCCGCGCCCCGCCGAACCGCCGCAGTTGGTTGCGCGCGCCGACGTGACCGCTCCGCCGGCGGCCTACGTCGCGGCGACCGCGAACGCGAGCGCGGAGGAACGCGCGAACGTGGCGGCCGCGATCTTCGCGCAAGCCACGTCGAACGGATGCTGGTGCTCGGGCTACGTCACCACGGCGGAAGGCGGCCTGACGATCGCCAACAGCGCCGGCGCCGACGCATCGTTCGACGGCACGGAATGCGGTGCGAACGTGAAGATGACCGCCGGCGACTCGACCGGGTTTGCCGAACGCTATTCCACCGACGCGCGCGTTCTAGACGGCGAAGCGCTCGGGCGGCGCGCCGCGGAAAAAGCCCGCGCGAGCGCCGACCCGGTGAGCGTCGACCCCGGCGAATGGACGGTGATCTTCGAGCCGGCGGCGTTCGGTGAATTGGTCATCTTCCTCGCCTCGCATTTTTCGGCGCAGTCCTATGACGAAGGCTCCTCATTTCTGAGCGGCCGCTTGGGCGAAACCGTCATGGGCGCCGGCGTGACGATTCGCGACGACTACGCGCACCCGCTGCGCCCCGGCGCGCCCTTCGACTGGGAAGGCACGCCGAAATCGCGCGTCGCGCTCATCGAACGCGGGGTGGCCCGGACGATCGTCACCGACAGCACGTGGGCGAAAAAACTCGGCCGCCCGAACACCGGGCACGGACTGCCGGCCCCGAACGCGCAGGGGCCGTATCCGCTCGACCTCGTCGTCGAGCCGGGGACGGCGCCGCTCGACGACTTGATCGCAACCACCGAGCGCGGCTTGCTGGTCACGCGGCTCTGGTACGTGCGCATCGTCGATCAGCGCAAAACGATTCTGACCGGCATGACGCGCGACGGCACGTTCCTGATCGAGAACGGCAAGCTCACGCGCGGCGTGCGCAACCTGCGCTTCAACCAGTCGCTGGTCGACGCGCTGGGCACGTGCGCGTTCTCAAACGAACAGCAACGCACCGGCAGCTATCACTACAACCTAGTCGCCCCAGCGGTGAAATTCGACCACTTCACCTTCGCCAGCACAACCGATTACTAGCCGGCTGGAATGACCTCGAGCGTGCGCTCTTGCTTCGCGGGAACGAGCGTCCAGATGCCTGCGATGAGGAAGAGCGCCAGGCCGGCGATCACCACGAACGGTTGCGGCGCTGAGGCCAACTGCAGCACCGGATAGGTGCCGAGCGTGAGGGTGACGTGCAGTCCGCCGATGGCGGTGTCGCGGCCGGAGGGCGCCATCGTGATGCCTTGCTGCGTGCCGGCATCGGTGGTGACGGAGAGGATCGTCGCCGGTTGCGACGGCAGCGATGCGCCCGGGTCGTGCGGGAACGTGGCGAGGTCGGCCGGGCTGAAATAGAGGACGTGCACGACGCGCGCCTGCCCCGGCACCGCGAACGTGTCGAGCGGGAACGTGCGATCGTGAATCTGCTGCGCTTGCCGGAACAAGATCACCGGCGACAGGAACGACGAGTTATTTGGTTGCGTCACGGTCAGCCGCTCGCCGCGGGCGTTGCGTACGATCACGTATGCCGCCGGCCGCAACTGCGTGAACGCGACCCACAATCCGATCGGCACCGGCGTCGTGCCCACCGATACCGGCGCTGCATCGCGACGGCGCAGCACGACTTGCGCATCCCCGCGCGGGAGCGTCTGCGGATCGGCGGCCGGGAAGAACGCAGCGGCGCCGAGGTCCGGTACCGGCGTCACGGTGCCCGGCGTGCCGACGACGGTGACGTCGTCGGGGCCGATCAAGCCGGAGAGCAACCCCGCGAGCGCGATGGCAACCGCGCCGGCGAGCGCCAGCGCGACGCGCCGTCCGCGCGGCCCATCACCGCCGCGCCACGCCCGCCATGCGTGCACGGCCATGACCAGAATCGCAAGCGCGAGAATGACCGTATACTGCCAGGAGTGGTACCAGCTGCGCGCCGGCAATACGTCTTGCGCGACCGTCAGCACGATCGCCGGCAGCGCGAACGCGAACGCCGTCGCGCGCGCGTTCACTTCGCGGCCAACAGCGGTCCGACGAGCGCCTGAAACTGGCCCAGCGTTTGCGCGCCGTCGATGCCGCGCACGACGTGACCGTCACGCCCGACGATCACCGTCGTCGGCAAACCGACCGACACGTAACTCGACGCGTATTGCTGATCTTCATCGACGAGCACCGGAAACGTCACGCCGTGCGCCTTGGCGAACGCGCCGGCGGTGGCGGCCGATTCGCCCTGGTCGATGCCGAGCACGACCAGACCGCGCGCGCGTTCGGATCGGTAGAGCGTTTCGAGGGCCGGCATTTCCTCTTTGCACGGCGGGCACCACGTCGCCCAAAAATTCATGAGGACGATCGAACCGCGGTGCGCGGCGAGCGAGTCGCTGCCGCCGCCGACGCGCGGGATCGCGTAACTCACGGCCGGTGCACCGGCGAGCATCGCGGGGCCGCCGCCCCCGTCGACGCTGTGTTTGGGTCCGCCGCCGGAATAGCAACCCGAAACAAGCATTCCCACGCAGACGGCGGCGACAACTGACGAGATTCGAAGCACGCGGCGAGCTTCGGAAAGATTGCTCCCCTATCCGCCCGAACGCAGGACCGACGTGCCGGCGACGATTTTAGATGGACGCTCCCTCGCAGCGGAGCTGCGGCTCGACATTGCCGGACGGAGCGCAGCCCT
>DASYOE010000019.1:0-12293 GCA_036008105.1 Candidatus Lustribacter sp.
CCGAGCCCGGCCGGTTCAACGCCCGGAAACCCACTCCCCAAACCGTAGAGCGTGCGGCCGTGCATCAGCTGATCCAGCAGATTCATGCTCTCCACGAGCCGCACCGGATGATAGTACGGCGTCGACAGCACGCCGAAGCCGAGATACCGGTCCTTCGGAATCTGCGGCGCGATGTAGGCGGCAAACTGCATCGGGTTGCTGTGCCACGGACCGCGGAAGTGATGCTCGGTAAACCACGGATTATAACCGAGCTCGGCGGCGAGCAGCGACTCTTCGATCGCGATCGCGAGGACGCGCTCGTCGGTTTCCGGGCCGTCTTCGGCCGCAAGGTACATCGTCAGGACCATCGTAGAGAAATCCATCTACATCAAAAGAATCGCTGCCGAAGGCGCGCATCCCTTGCAGAACCGGGTCACGCCGTTCGGCGACATCGTCGCGCTTGCCGGACGCGGAACGATGATGGGCAATCGCGGCGTGCTGCACGATGACGCGCAGCATATCGTGCGCGCGGCGCAGGTCCGGCGCTGGATCGCCTGCGTGCTCGAGTTCCGCGGCCGCTATCGCAAGGTGATGCAGCCGCGCCGTTACACCGAGTTGTTCTTCCTCGACGAGGCAACATCACTGAGCGCCGGTCATCGGCCGTGCGCCGAATGCCGCAACGCCGATTACCGGCGCTTTCGGACGCTCTGGGAATTGTGCCACGCCGGGCCGGCGAGTGCCGACGTCATCGACCGCCGGCTCGAAACCGAACGCCGGGCCCGGGGAACGAAGCGCACGTTTCGCGCGGACGTCGCGACGTTACCCGACGGAACGTATGTGAGCGTCGACGGTGCCGCGTGGCTCGTGCGCGCCGACCGCCTGCATCGCTGGTCGGACACCGGTTACCGCGAATCGCGTTCGCGCCCCGCGCACGGTGCCGTCGAGGTCCTGACGCCGCCGTCGATCGTCGCTGTTCTTGCCGCCGGTTACGCGCCGGGCATTCACCCGACCGCATCGGCGGTGCCGTAGGCGTTCGCGGCGCGCGTCATGACGTGCAGCGCTCCGGCCGTGACGAGTTCTTCCGCCGAAACGTCGAGCCGCGCTAAGCGCTTGGGATCGGTGCGCTCGGTTGCGGCCAGGCCGAACCAGGTGTCGCGGCCGGCCTCCTTCGCCATATAAAGCGCGTGATCGGCGATGGCGACCACTTGCAGCCACGTCACGGCATCCGGTGCCGATTGGGTGAACGGGAACGCGGCGAAGCCCACCGAGACGCTGGCATCGATCGTCCGGCCGCCGTCGAGCTGGAACGGCCGGTTGGCGACGGCCTCGCGGATGCGTTCCGCGATCGGACCGGCTTCCGTGCGCGAGTTTTCGCGGGTCACGGTCAGAAATTCGTCGCCGCCCCAGCGCACGACGAAATCGGATTCCCGGAAGACTTCTTGCAGCCGCTCCCGCATCTGCACGAGCAGCATGTCTCCGGCGTGATGACCGAACCGGTCGTTCACGAACTTGAAGTGATCGAGATCGACGAGGAAAAACAGCACGTCGGCATCGGCCGGCGGTTCGCCGATGCCGCTCGTGCGCCAGTCATCGTACCGCCGCACCGTGCGCGCGATGTCCGTTTCGAGATGCTGGGTGAGAAAGCGCCGGTTGCGCAGGCCGGTCAACGGATCGCTCAAGCTCAGCTCTTGGAGTTTCACGTTGGCCTCCGAGAGCTCGCGCGTGCGGCGCTCGACGATCGCTTCGAGCTCGCGCTGGCGCTGCCGCAACACCGCCGTGCGCAGCCGGTGCGCGCCGTAGGCGGCGAGGACCAGCACGATGAGCATCAGCAAGCGGAACCAGCGCGTTTCGTACCAGGCCGGCAGCGCGTGCACGCCGAGCCGGAAGACGTGCCGGCTCCAAACGCCCAGCCGGTTCGTGCCGCGCACTTCGAGCGTGAAATCGCCGGGTGAGAGATGCGAGTAGTTCGCGACCCGGTGTTGCGCGTCGACGTCGATCCAATCGCGGTCGTAGCCGTCGAGTTTGTATTGGTAACGCAGGGCGCGCGGCGCGGAGTAGTCGAGCGACGAAAACTCGACGTTGATGTCGCGATCGTCGGCCGGCAGCTCGACGGTTCCGCCGCCTTGATTGATGCGCCACGCACTCACCGTGCGCCGGCCCAGTTGCAATTGCGAGGCGACCAGCGGCGGCGCGTACGACCAGGGCGATGCCGCTCCCGGTGCCACGATCGTGACGCCCTCGAGACCGCCGAAGAACATCGTGCCGTCGGCGGAACGGCTCACGGAGCTCGCCCAGAACGCGCCTTCGGACACCCCGTCGGCGAGGCCGAATCCCCGCGCGCGCAGCGTGTCGGGGTCGATCAGCGCCAGCCCGCGATCGGTCGAAGCCCAGATCGTCCCGTGCGCGTCCTCGGCGAGTCCGTCGACGTTTTCGTGCGGTAAGCCGTCGGCCACGCCCACTTGGCGAATGCGGGTCGTCCCATCGCGATTCTCTTGCAGCACGTCCATGGGCCCGCCGGCAGCGCCGGCCCAAATGCGGCCGCGGCGATCTTCGATGATCGTCGTCACCCCGCCGGGCCCGATCGAGTTCGGGTTACCGGATACGAAAACGTAGCGCTGGATGTGCCCGTTGGGATCGATGCGGTTGAGCCCGTTTTCCGTGCCGACCCAAAGCTGGTTGCGATGGTCGAGGTAAAGCGCGCGCACTTGGCTATTGGAGAGTCCCTCGGCGCCGGGCGGCGGGAACGGCGCAACCTTACCGGTCGCCAGATCCTCGACCCAGAGCCCGGTGCTCCCGCCGACCCAGAGGCGCCCGCGCGACTCGAGCACGGCATAAACGCTCGGCACCGCGAGCGCATTCGGTTGCGCCGGACAGTCCGGGGTGTCCGCGCCGGCATCCAACCGGCACAGACCGTTGGTCGACCCGATCCAGAGCGTGCCGCCGGCACCCGTGACCAGCGTCTGGATCGCGGCGTGGTTCGGCAAGAACGAGACCACCGGGTGCGTCGACGGCGCGCGAAACTCGGCCAGCCGGCCGTTGAAGCCGCCGGCCCACAGCTGGTTTGTCCCCCAAGCGGCGAGCGCGGGCATGCCCTCGTTGCCGAACTCGAACTCCGGTCGCGAGCCGGAGAGCTCGAACAAGCCCTGGCTGAACGGGTTGAACAGGAGCAATCCGCCGACATGATTTGCCAGCCACACCATCCCCGAACGGTCGCGCAAGAACTGCAGCACGCGGCCGGCGGTCAGGCCGCCCGGATTTTTCGGATCCAGCTGGACGCGGTGCACGGCGTAAGTCGCGGCATCGATCAACGAAATCGCATCGTCGGTTCCGACCCAGATGACGCCGGGCTGCATTTCCGCGATCGACCACTGCTGTCCGGGCGCGACGCTCGCGCCGTCCGCCGGCGCGGAAAGCAGCGCTCGCGCATGCGCACGCTTCGCGTCGATGACGAACACCGCGTTGACCGAACCGGCCCAGACGTTGCCGTTATGGTCTTCGGCCAGACTATAGACCGCAGGCGCGGCGGCCGGAGCGAGCGCGAACGCGCGAAAGGCGTGCGCGCCGGCCGGGCGCTCGAAGAGGCCGTCCTGGGTGCCGGCCCAGACGCTTCCGGCATGGTCGATCAGCACGCTCCACACGTTGGGCTGGTCGGCGCGAACCGTCAGGGATTCGGGCGCGAACGTTCCCGTCCGCGGGTCGAAGAGCCCCAGACCTCCGTCCCCGCCGACCCACACACGGCCGTCCGCTGCATCGGCCAGCGCATCGACCGCCGCACTGCGCGGCCCGCTGCGACCGGCCGGGTCGCGACGCCAGGTGCGGAACGTTTCGGTGGCCGCGTCGAAGTGCGCGAGCCCGTTCGATGACGTTCCAACCCAGAGCCCGCCGGTCGAATCCGGCAGTAGCGCGCGCACGTAGCCGTCCGGCAGCGCCTTGGGGTCGCCGGCGTTGGGCAGATAACTGCGAAAATGATAGCCGTCGAAGCGCGCTAGGCCGCCCTGCGTCCCGACCCAGAGAAAGCCGGTGCTGTCCTGCGCCATCGTCATGACGGCCGCTTCGGGCAGCTCGCGGGTATCGGCGTGCACGAAGACGGGGTCGGCCAGCTTTTGCCAAGGCGAGGCCGCCAACGCCGGAACGCCGGCCACCGTCAGGAGGCCTAGCAAAACAAAGGCAGCCACACACCGCGCCACAGACTATGTAGTTAGAGGCCGGGTGCGAAGAGCTCCTGGGCGGGAAATGGGGCCTTCAGCACACCGTAGTGCGCCGCCGCATCGATGAGCGGCTGCATTTCCGCCGCGCTCAGGTGCTCGGGATAGAACATCCGGTGCGTAGCCGGATTCACCGGCGTGTGCGAATACTTCTCGAGGATCTGCGCGGTGGCGTCGTGATTTTTGTTCGCCCACACCGCCGTCTCGGCCATCGCCGCGGCGAACTTCTTCACGATATCGGGGTGCGCGCGGGCGAAGTCCGACGTGCAGAAATAGCCGCCTTGCGTCCACTGCGACGCAATCGCATCGCTCGGTCGCGCGATCAGACGATACCCGCTCGCGACCAGCAGCGAGAAGTTCGGCTCTTCCACGCTGGCGGCATCGGCCCGGCCGGCGGCGAGCGCGGCCCCCGACTCACTGTACGGAAGCTCCAGAAACTTGACCGTCTCGCTGTTGCCGCCGTTCTTGTCGATCCACGTTCGCACGGTGATTTCGGCCAAGCCGTGGATGATGGCGACCCCGACGGTTTTTCCGTTCAGGTCGTGCGCGGTGCGAACCGCTGACGCCGGTGCGACCAGCAGACCACCGGTGGGCGCTTTTGAGGTCCAGTCGCCCGACGGTGCGATGAAGACGAACGCCACGCCGTGCTCGTGCGCGGTCGCGATGGCCAGCGTGTTGCCGCTTCCGACGTCGAGCGATCCGCCCGCAACCGCGGCGGCGATCGTCGAACCGTTGCCGCCCATCACCAACTCGACGTCCAGACCGTACTTCGTATAGATCCCCGTCTCGTAGGCGTAGATGCTCGCTGCGCCCGCGTCGACGGGAGCGCTCGAGACGCGCAGCTTCGCCGTCTGCGCGCCGGCGGTTCGAGCGCGGACGAGCAGCGATCCCGTCAACGCCAGCGAGCCGCGCAGCGCGGAACGGCGATTCATCGCTACACGCCGCCCCACACGCGGGTGGCGATGTCGACGAGATGCTGCAACTTGGCGCGTTGCTGGTCGGCGCTGATCGGGTTGCCGCCGACCGAGCTCGCGAAACCGCATTGCGGGCAAAGGGCGAGCTGATCGAGCGGTGCGATGCGCGCCGCTTCGTCGATGCGCCGTACGACGTCATCGGGGTTTTCGAGCACCGGGGTCTTGCTCGAAACGAGGCCCAGCGCGGCAACTTTTCCTTTCGGCAGAAAACGCAGCGGCTCGAACCCGCCCGCGCGCGCCGTATCGTATTCCAGAAAGTAGCCGTCGACGTCGATGCCGTTGAACAGCACCTCGGCCACCGGATCGTACGCGCCCTCGGCCGCCCAGTTCCCCTCGCGGTTGCCGCGGCACTGATGCAGCGTCACCGTTACGCCGGCCGGACGCCCAGCCAGCACCGCGTTGATCTTCTCGGCATACGTCGTCAGCAGTTTGTCCGGATCGTCGCCCCACGAACGGACGTAATCGCGATGCACCGGATCGCACAGAAACGGCAGGCTCGTATCGTCGAACTGGATATAGGTCGCGCCGGCCGCGGTGAGGGCGGCGAATTCCTGACGGTAGGCGGCGACGAGGTCGTCCCACACCTCGCTCATGTCGGCGTACGCGCTTCTGGAAATGTTCGCCGGGTCGCCGATGTAGTAGTGAATGTTGTTGATCGCCGGTAAGGTCACTTTCGGTACGGCGTGCGCGTGCGCTTTGAGATACTCGAACGCGCGCACGGTCGAACTCGGACGCCAGCGGATCTTGTCCACGACCTTGAGTTGCGAGAAGCCTTGCGTCGGGCCGTCTTTGTTGCGCCACGGGATCTTGGTATTGCCGGTGCGATCCGCCTCGAAGCCCTCCCAGCCGAGGATGAGTTCGAGCCACCAGCTGCGGCGCCGCAATTCGCCGTCGGTGACGGCCCGCAGTCCGACGCCTTCTTGCATCGCGATGAGGTCGAGCACGCATTGGTCCTCGACCGCGCGCAACGCGGTCGAATCGTGCGGACCCAGGTTCGAGAGCGGGGTCTGCGGCCCCAGATAGGCGTCACGTGCTTTTTTGAGCGCGTCCGGCCGCAGCAAGCTGCCCACGTGGTCGGCGCGGAAGGGCGGCTTGGTCCGCCGCGAGGTGGCGATCGTCGATGACATGCCGCGCCGTTCGCCCGCCATGTATCGGACGCCTCGGCCTTGAAGCTCGCGGCACGCGATGCGAATCAAGCTTTTCGGTACCGGCCCGATTTACGACGAGGTGCGCGCGATTTGCGAACGCCGCGGTCATGCGCTCGTCGACGAGCGCCCCTACGAATTGATCGTCCTGGCCAACGTGACCCGCATTCTGAAAGCGCCCGAAATTGCCGAGGCCGGGCTCGGCGTCTTGTGCTTTCACCCGAGCCTGCTGCCGCGCCATCGCGGCGGCGACGCGGTCTACTGGACGTTCAAGATGGGTGACAAGGAGAGCGGCGCAACCTGGTTCTGGGTCGACGAGGGCATCGACACGGGTCCGATCGCCATCACCGGCGCCGTACCAATTCCGGCCGACAGCTCGCCGTCGAAACTCTACTTCGAGACGCTGGTACCGCTCGGCGCGCGGTTGTTCGACGAACTCTTGGCGCAACTCGAACGCGGCGAGCACCCCAGCACGACGCAGGACGAATCGCGCGCGACGTACGAGCCGTTGCGCCCGCCCAAGCCGAAACCGGACGCGTAGCGCGGGGCGCTCAGCCCTGCCAGATCAGGTCGGCGGCCGAAACCGGCGCCATGCCGCCGTACTTGACCGCGAGATCGATCACGGGTTGCAGCAGCGCCGCGGTGATCTTCGTCTCGCCGTAGGTCGTGCGCACCATCTTGGCCGCGACTTCGGGCGTAATCTTCGTGTACTTTAAAATGATCGCTTGCGTGTCGGCGTGATTGGCGTTGGCCCACTTGGCGATCTTCAGCATGGTGGACTGCAAGCGCCGCGCCGTGTCGGCGTTCGCCTGCAGCCAGGCCGGGGTCGCGAACCAGCACGTCGCGACGTAATGCCGGCCGACCGACGCCGAAGCGTTACCCAGAACGCGAACTTGCCCGCCTGATAGCGCGACCGTCGTAAACGGTTCGGCGGAAATTGCGGCGGCCACCCGCCCGCTCGCCACCGCTACGCCCATCTCCGGAAACGGAATCTCGATCAGCTTCACGGTTTTGATATCGCCGCCGTTCTGGTCGATCCAAGCCTGTGTCTCGTATTGGCTCAGATCGCGCAACCCGTTGACCGCCACCGTCGCTCCGTTGAGATCCGCGCCGGTCTTGATCGTCGAATTCGCCGCCACCAAGAGCAAGTTCGTGGGCACCGGACCGCCGGCTTCGAAGGCCGGCGCGATGACCCGAAATTCGAGCCCGCGCAGATGCGCTTGGGCGACGGGGATGACGCTGCCGTAGCCGATGTCGAGAGCGTTGCCGGCCACCGCCGATGCGAGTTGCGCCGTGTTTTGCATCACCGTGATCTTGACGTCGAGCCCGGCATCTTTGAAGAAGCCGTGATCGACGCCGTAAAAGGGTTCGGCCGAGCCGTCGGCACCCATCGTGCCGAGTTGGAGGGGCGTCGGGTCGGCGGCGCGCGCACCGCGCGGAAATCCGAGCGCCGTCGCGGCGGCTAAGGCGGAGAGCGTCGTGCGTCGGTTCATGCTGGTGGGCTCCAAAAGAGATCGGCGGCTGAGGTGGGCTTCTCGATCAACTTGTACTTGAAGGCGAGATCGAGCAGGGGCTGCGCGTAGCGGGTTTCGAGCGATGTGGCAAACGTGTTGCGCACGAACGTGCGCACCTTGTCGACGTCGACTTTGGTGAGGCGCGCGGCGATCACGGCCGAGTCGGCTTGGTGCGTGTTGGCCCACCGCGCCGTCGCATACATGGCGGCGACGAACGCCTTCGCGGTCGCCACGTTCGCGTTCAGCCAGCTGCGCTTGGCGTACCACACGCCGGTATAGAAACTCTTCGCCACGTAATCGTAGGGGTTGACGATCCGGCGAATGTCGTTTTTCGAATCGGTCAAGAACGGCTCACCGTTGAGCGCGGCCGCGATCCGTCCGGACGCCATCGCGGGCCCCATTTCCGGGAAGAGCATCTCGTAGAACTTGACCTTCGAGACGTCGGCGCCGCCGCGGATCAGCCATTCGGAGATCGCGATACCGCCGGTCGATTTCAGGTTGGGGATGGCGATCGTCTGGCCTTCAAAATCCTTCGCCGTGTGCAGCGGGCTGTTTTTCGGCACGACCAGCGAGATCGTCGGCCGGCTCGAGTCGTAGAGCGCACCGGCCGCCACGACGCCGATGTCGACGCCGCGGTTGTAGGCGTTCGCCAGCTGCGTGAGATCGGTGTTGCCGATATCCATCGCGTTCCCCAGCACCGCCGCCATGATCGTCGCCCCGTTGGGGCTCGCCTCGACGTTGGCGGCGATACCGGCCCTGGCAAAGAGGCCTTCTTCCACGCCGTAGTACGGTTCGAGAAACGGATCGCTGAGCGAGGTGCCGATGTGAACCGGGGCGCCGGTCTGCGCGCTCGACGGTTGCGCGCTCGCCGCGGCCAGCCCGCCGGCAAGCAGCGCCAGCGCGCGCGACCGCGCGAGCGTCACGCGCCGACCTCAGCCTTCCAAAATCCGTGCACGTCGCGGTCCGCGGGGACAAACTGCTCGATGACGACGAGGCCGTCATACGGGTCCGGCTCCGCTGCGTGCTGCACGGCCAACGGTTCGCGACCGGCGGCGACGTCGTCGATCGCCGCCAGCAACATGCGCCGCAGCCGCGTCACACCGCGATCGGTTGCCCCGAGGTGTTCCTGCGAGCGGTCGTAGATCGGACCCATGCTCTCGGTTGCGAGCCGATCGTGATCGTTGAACGACGTGCCGATGCCGGTGAACGTCTTCGTGCGCTGCTCGTTGCGGTCTTGGAGGTAGCGGTTGGCGAGGGTGCGCTCGAGCGGTTCCCCCGGTGCGTGCGGGAAAACGCGCGCCATGTACTCCGGATCGACCGGTCCGTCGAAGCGCACCGCCATCTCGTACTTCCAGTGCGTGTCGTCATCGATCGGAACGTGCCAGTGCATGCGGTAGTGCACGGTGCTGGACAGCTTCTGCACCTTGGGGTCGAACGGTTGACCGGCCGCGAACGCCGAGTTGTTCGGCATCACGAAGTTGGTCACGCGGACGAAGCGCCGGTCGTCCTTGCCATCGCGCACGGCGTACAGCCGGAAACCGTAGCTCGTGTCCTCGACGAGGATGTCCGGGGCCGGATCCTTGGCCGTGAACGTGTTGGTGTCGCGCACCGCGTCCGGTGCCAAGTTCATGAAGCGATGCAAGAACGACAGATGCTGCGGGTCGACGTCGCCTTCCAGGCCTTGCAGGTAGTTACACTCCTGAACGATGCGCGTCGACCAGACCTGTTCGGCCGGCAACTGGAAGAACGGCAGCGTCGGCAGGGCCGGCGGCGCGCCCGGCCCGAGGTACGCGAGGATCAAACCGTTCTTCTCGGCGCACGGGTAGGCTTTTTGACGAACGCGTTGCTTGAACGAGCTGGCCGCCGGTTCGCCCGGCTGCTCGAGGCACGTACCGTCGCGCGCGAAGAGCCACCCATGATAGACGCAGCGCAAGCCGCCGTCTTCACAACGGCCGAAGGTCAGATCGACGCCGCGATGCGGACAGGCCCGGCCCAACAGCCCCGGCAAGCCGTCGTCATCGCGGAAGAGAACCAGATCTTCGCTCATTAGCCGCACCGGAATCGGCGCGAACGGGCGCAGTTCGCTCGAGAGCGCGACCGGTTGCCAGTAGCGGCGTAACAACTCGCCGCACGGCGTTCCGGGACCGGCCAGCGTCAGCCGTTCGTTCTCTTGCGGGGTGAGCATTACGACTTCCAGAGCGCGCTGGTCGCCAGCGCCGCACCGTCGCGCATCGATTCGAACTTCGCCCAACAGATGTTTTCGTGCCCGACGCGCGGCCCGATGCCGCAATCGGTTCCGGCCATGACGTTCTCCTTGCCGACGAGGCGAGCGTAGCGTTCGAGCCGCTCCGCGACCAGCTTCGGGTTCTCGATGAAGTTCGTGCAGTGCCCGACGACGCCGGGAATGAGCATCGTGCCGTCCGGCAGTTTGACGTCTTTGAAGACGCTCCACTCGTGCTCGTGCGCCGGGTTCGACGCCTCGATCGAATAGCGCTCGGCCTTGACGCTGAAGATGATGTCGGCGATGTGTTCGAGCGGGATGTCGAACTTATGCGGGCCGTGGAAGCTGCCCCAGCAGCAGTGCAGCGTGACCTTCTCGCGCGGAATGTCGCGCAGCGCGTGGTTGAGCACGTCGACGCGCAGCTTGGCATAGTCACGGTACTGCGCCACCGTCATGTCGGGATACATTTGCCAGGCATCGGGCAAGTCCGGATTGTCGACGTGCAGGTCGAAGCCCGCCGCGACGATCGCGTTGTACTCGACCCGCATGCACTCGGCGATCGCGTACAGCATCGCTTCTTCCGTCTTATAGTAGTCGTTGCCGAGCCAGTGCTCGATCGTACCCGGGGTGTTGGCATTGATGAACGCCCCGGCGACGTCCAACCCCTCGAGGGCCGCTCGAAAGTTGGTCAGATCTTCTTCCAATGCGGCCTGGCCGACGTAACGCAGTTCGTCGACGCACACCAGGTGCAGGCGCGGGCTGCGATTGCGAAAGCCGCCGCCGACTAATTTGAAGTACTCGCCGAACTCGACTTCGTCGCGCGCCGAGATGCTGTGCGTTTCCCGAACCTCGCCGGGCGTCTTCTCGCGGTGTTCGAAACCGGACACGCGTTCGCGCACGTAGTTGGTAAAATTCGTCTTGCCGAGCTCGCCGTCGTTGACGACGTCGATGCCGCAGGCGAGTTGCCTGCGCACGACGGCGGCGACGTCGCGCCGCAACATGGTCGCCAATGCGACCGCATCGTGCGGCTTCCCGTCGGCGCGTGCGAAGACCAAGTCCCGCAGCTCTTCGGAGCGCGGGAGCGCACCGGCATGCGTGACGAGGATACGGTCGGGGTTACGCTTCATATAGTTCACTTATGAATCGACGTCTTGGAACCTTGGCGCTCGCAGCGTTCGCGGTTGCCGGCATCGGCCTCGCCGCCGGGATCGCACGCGCCGATCAACCGCCGCTCAAGATCGGCTTCATCACCAGCTACTCGGGCTCGACGGCGGCGGCGTCGCGCGTTGCCGACGCCGCGATCAACACCTGGATCGCGCAGCACGGCGACACGGTGGCCGGCCGCAAAGTCGTCGTCATCCGGCGCGACGACACCGGAGCCGCACCGGAGACGGCGCGCCGCTTGGCCCAAGAACTCGTCATCGGCGACAAGGTCGACTTCCTGGCCGGCATCATCTATTCGCCGAACGCGGTGGCGGTCGGTCAAGTGTCGGCGCAGTCCAAGACGCCGTTCCTCGTCATGAACGCGACCCAGTCCAAACTCACCTACGGCGATCCGTACATGGCCCGCTTCAGCCTGACGCTGCCGCAACTCAGCGCCCCGCTGGCCAAGTGGGCGCTGCAGAACGGGATCAAGTCGGTCTTCGCGATCTACCTCGACTACGCGCCGGGCCTCGACGCCGCGGCCGGCTTTTCGCAAGCGTTCACGGCCGGCGGCGGCACGCTGGTGGGTGACCTGAAGGTGCCGTTGCAAAATCCCGACTTCTCGGGCTACGTCCAGCGCATCAAGGATGCGAAGCCGCAGGCGGTGTTCGCCTTCGTCAACGCCAACGGCGGTGGCCAGCCGTTCCTGAAAGCGTTTTACGATGCCGGCCTCGCGCAAGCGGGCGTGAAGATCCTGGCCACGCCGGACCTCGTGCTCGAGGCCTTCCTGCCGACCTACGGTGACATGGCCGACGGGATCATCAGCACCGGCAACTACTCGGCCAACCACGACTCGAAGCTCAACGCAGCCTTTGTCTCCGCGGTGCTCAAGGCCGACAACGGCGAATCGCCGCCCGACTACAACAGCGTGGCCATCTACGACATCATGCACGCGATCTACACCGTCACCGAGCAACAGAAAGGCAGCCTCGATCCCGACCGCACGATGCAGTTGTTGCGCGGGCTGGCCTTCGAGAGCCCGCGCGGACCGCTCGAGATCGGGCGCGATTCACGTGACATCGTTCAAACGGTCTACATCCGTCGCACCGAAC
>DASYOE010000020.1:0-5955 GCA_036008105.1 Candidatus Lustribacter sp.
CCGTGACTTGCGCGCTGAACACATCGCCCGGCGCGAGGCCCGGCGGCAACGCGGCCGCGACGCGGTTCCCGAGAATCTGGATCAGGTCGGTCAGGCCGTTCGGCGGCAGCACCTGCGCGGTCACGACTTGACCCGTGGTGACCTGCGATTGCAGTACCTGCGCTTCGGCAGCGAGGGCGTTGATCTCGGCCGAGATCAGCTGCTCGACGGCAGCGTTCGTCGTGCTGGCTGCGGCAGCGGCCGCGTTGACGGCGGCCGGATTGACCGACATCAGCTCGACACGGGGAGTTTACGCGCTAAAGTCGATCAAGTGCGCGGGACCGTCCGCCAGTCCCGCCGCCTCGTCAACGACTTCATCGAACGGGTCGCCCGCCTGGCGCTCCCGTTTTTTGCCCCCGCCGCCTTGTTGGCGTTCTTGCTCGCGGTCGCCGACCTCGATCCGGTTGCCTTTCAGATCGGTCGTCTCGGCGACGCGCTCGGTGCGCTCCTGGGTCTTCGCGACGAACTCTGCCTGCGCAGCGCCCTGGGCGATGACCGGTGCGGTTTCGGCCCGTTGCTGGACCGGTGGGGATGCGGTGTTGGCGATAAGCGCGATCTGCAGATCGGTCGGCCGGATAGCCATGAACCCTCTCCTCGGGAGCTAGGCCGGTTGCGGTTTGCGCGTATACTTCTGCTTCACGCTCGGATCGCCCTCACGGTACCCGAGGTCGGCGGTGAGATTGCGCAGCTTGGTCCGCAAGTGGATCACGGCTTGGGCGTGGATCTGGGAAACCCGCGACTCGGAGACGTTGAGGACGCCCTTGATCTCCTTGAGGGTCAGACCCTCGAAGTAGTAGAGCGAGATCACGGTCCGCTCTTGCATGGGCAGGGCGTCGACCGCCCGGACCAGGGCGGCCTTGATCTCGCGGGCCTCGACGGCGCTCGAGACCTCGTTGCCGTCGTCCTTGAGCGTATCCAGCAGCGGGATCTCGTAGCCGCGCTCGTTGGGCAGAAACTCTTCCAGCGACAGGACCGACGTGCCGCGGACCTTTTGCATCACGACGTCGAGCTCTTTGACGGTGATGCCCATCTTTTTGGCGACCTCGTCCTCGGTCGCGGCGCGGCCGTACTCGATCTCGAGCTCCTGGTAGACCCGTTCCAGCTCGCGGGCGCGCTGGCGCACCGCGCGGGGAACCCAGTCCAGGGCCCGCAGGGCATCGAGGATCGCGCCGCTGATGCGGGTGATCGCGTAGGTTTCGAACTTCACGCCGCGGGCGTCGTCGTACTTTTCGATCGCGTCGATCAAGCCCAAGATGCCGTCGTTGATCAAGTCGTTGATCTCGACGTTGGGAGGCAGGTTGATCGAGATACGCCCGGCCACGTACTTCACTAAGTGGAGGTACTTGTGGACGATTTCTTCCCGGCTGAGTTCTGCGCCGGCAATGACGTATCGCCGAGTTTCGCGAGTCGCTTTCACACGGGCTACTCCGAGACGAGTTCGGACCTGCCGGAAAAGGTTCGTTTCGCCAGGGCAGTTCCCCCGTCCAAGAGACGGTAGATTGTCGTGATACGGTTAACGTTTCCCACGAATTTGGTTAGATTAGCAGTCAACCGGCGTAGCGAATGCGCGGATTGGCCAGGGCATAGAGCAGGTCCACGACCGTGTTCACGACCACGAAAACGGTCGCAAAGAGCAGCACGCAGCCGTTGATCAGGGGCATATCGCGGTTCGAAATGGCGTCGAAAGCAAGCCGGCCCACGCCGGGCCAAGCGAACACACTTTCGGTCAAGACGGCGCCACCGAGCAAGAGACCGGTCTGCAGGCCCAGGACCGTGATGATCGGGACCAGCGCGTTGCGCAACGCGTGGCCGATCACGACCCGGCGTTCGCTCAGCCCTTTGGCGCGGGCCGTTCGCACGTAATCGCTGGCCAGCACCTCGAGCATCGACCCGCGCGTGATCTTCGCGACGATGGCCAGCGGGATCGTTCCCAGCGTCAGCGCCGGCAGCACGAGGTGCCACAACGCGTCCAGCGCCGCCCGTCCGTTCCCGGCCAGCAGCGCGTCGATGACGATGAGGTGCGTATGCGGCGGAATGTTATAGAGCAGTGAGATGCGGCCCGAGATCGGGAACAGATCGAGGCCGAGCCGCGACGGCAACACGGCCAGCACGTAAACCAGCATCCAGCCCAGCCAAAACACCGGAATCGAAACGCCGACCAGCACCGCGCTCATGGTGAAGACGTCGAGGAACGAGCGCCGCCGCACCGCGGCAAACACGCCGGCCGTAAACCCGACCGCAACCGCGACCAGCATCGCGCCGAACGTCAATTCGACCGTGGCCGGAAACGCGAGCGCGAGCCGTTGCGCAACCGGCTGCGTATCGGCGATCGACGTTCCGAGATCGCCGTGCAATAGCGCGCCCAAGTACCGCACGAGTTGCACCCACAACGGCTGGTCGAGCCCGTACTCGTGGGTCAGCAGCGCGATCTGCTGCGGGCTCGCATGCTGGCCGAGCCGAATCGCGATCGGATCGCCCGGAATGAGGTGCAGAAAGAAAAAGCTGACGAGCGTGATCGCGAACAAGACCAACACGAGCCGCACAAAACGGTCGGCGACGAACGCGAGCACCGTTACGCGACGAACGCCGCGCGCAGGCCGAAGCGCGCCGCCTGGCCGTACAGGTAGAGCCACTCGCGGGGCGTGAAATCGTTGCGATCGTGCTGCAAGAGTTCGGCGAAATACGGCGTGCCCTCGAGTTGCCGGAAGAGCACGTCGAACCGGGCGGGCTTGCGTTCGAGAAACGTCATCAGCTTTTGCCGGTGGCGCAGGCGCGCGTAGAACGCGTGCTTCGTCGCGCGTTCGTAGGCCGGCGCCGGATCGCGCGCCGCGCGCTTTCCCGCGTTCACGGCCGCCGCCGCGAACCGGCCCGTCATCGCGGCTTCGTAAATGCCTTCGCCCGTCGTCGCGTCGACGAGTCCGGCCGCCGTCCCGCCGACCATCACGCGCTCGTTCGCGATTCCTGGTCGCGGCCGGCCGCCGTAGAGTAAGTTGCCTTCTTCACGCACGGTGTACGGCACGCCGGGAAATAAGCGCGCTTGCACGCGCGGCAGAAACCAGTCGAGTTCGGCGCGCAGCGCGGCGCCGTTGACTTTCGGTCCCATGCCGAGGCCGATGGAGAGATGATCGCGTTTCGGGAACATCCAGGCGATGATCGTTTCGCCGGAGCGCGGGCTGCGATAGTAGTGCATTTCGAGCGTGTCGTACGCCGCGGCGACCGCCGGGCGCTCGGGATACACGCGGTATTGGATGCACGTGATGATGCCGTCGCGCCAGGCGTCGTAGCGAAAGCGCGGATCGACGTCGTCGAGCCGCGCGGTCGAGCCCTGCGCGAGAAACACCGCTTGCGCGCGGATCTTCTTGCGGACGCCGGCTTTGGTATCGGCGTATTCGACGACGACGCCGTCGCCGTCGCGTTCGAGCGACCGGAACAGCGCGCTGGTGCGAATCTCCGCGCCTTCGTCACGTGCGAGCGCCGCAATCGTGCCGTCGAGTTCTTCGCGGGTCGTCGTGTGCGCCGGACCGAGCGTGAACGCGTAGGTCCGGCGGATCGTCGAGAGCGTCAGGCGGGGCGGATCCAAGTGGACGATCGACCGCGGCAGATCGAAGGTCTCGCAAAATCCCGGCCGCAGTCCGGCCGCGCACACGCGTTTGGTGCCGACGGCCGCATCGCGCTCCAAAACGACCGTCGCGACCCCCGCACGGGCGGCTTCGCGAGCCGCGGTGCCGCCGGCCGGGCCGCATCCGACCACCAGAAACTCCGTCGACTCCATCTGGATTCGCCTTCGGCGAATCTTTAGCGTTCGGCCTGCGGCCGATCCGCCCGCACCCCCGACCATTGTCGCTTGAACAGGACCACGCTCGAATGGCGCCAAACGCGACCTCATAAGCGCTCGGCCACCGAGCCTTTCTTTGTGTCATCGACTGCCCGGCCACTCGGTCAGGGCCCGTTGTAAAGGACCCGTATGTCAGCAACGCTCGGGATCGAGCTCGGCCTCGCGGCCGGCATTCTCGCGATCCTCTATGGCTTGTACCTCATCTTGTGGATCCTGCGCCAACCCGCAGGCAACGAGACGATGCAAGCAATCGCCGCGGCGATCCAAGAGGGCGCGATGGCGTTCCTCAAACGCCAATATACGACCGTCGCCGCTGTGGCGGTCGTTCTGTTCATCATCATCGGCTTCGCGCCGCAACCGCTGGGCTGGGAGGCCGCGATCGGCTTCGCGATCGGCGCGATCCTCTCGGGTGCGGCCGGCTTCATCGGCATGCTCGTTTCGGTGCGCGCCAACGTCCGCACGGCCGAAGCGGCGCGCGGCGGTCTCGGACCCGCGCTCAACCTCGCCTTCAAAGGCGGCGCGATCACCGGCTTGCTCGTCGTCGGCCTCGGCCTCTTCGCGGTCAGCGGCTACTACGCGATCATGCTGCAAGTCAATGCCGGCGATGAGACCAAATCGATCGGGGCGCTCATCGGCCTCGCCTTCGGCTGCTCGCTGATCTCCGTCTTCGCCCGTTTGGGCGGCGGCATTTTCACCAAAGCCGCGGACGTCGGCGCCGACCTCGTCGGTAAAGTCGAAGCAGGCATCCCGGAAGACGATCCGCGCAACCCGGCCGTCATCGCCGACAACGTCGGCGACAACGTCGGCGACTGCGCCGGCATGGCCGCCGACCTGTTCGAAACCTACGTCGTGACGACGACGGCCGCGATGCTGCTCGGACACTTGGTCCTCGGCAGCGTGCCCGGTGCGACGTCGTTCCCGCTGATCATGGGCGCGCTCTCGATCATCACCTCGATCATCGGCACGTTCTTCGTCGGCCGCGGTACGGTCAAGAAAGAGGGCATCATGAACGCCCTCTACGGCGGCATGATCACGGCCGGCGTCCTCTCCGCGATCGGTTTCTACTTCATCGCGCAGCAAGAGTTCGGCGGCGGCGTGACGGTCGGAACGCAAGTGATCTCGGCGTTCGACATCTTCATCTGCACCCTGGTCGGTCTGTTCGTGACCGGCCTCATCACCTACATCACCGAGTACTACACCGGCACGACCTTCCCGCCGGTAAAGAATATCGCGGCGGCATCGGTGACCGGTCACGCCACGAACATCATCGCGGGCTTGGCGGTCTCGATGCGGGCGACGGCGCTGCCGGCAATCGTCATCGTCGTCGGTATCCTGGTCGCCAACGGCTACGCCGGATTGTACGGCGTCGGCATCGCGGTCATGTCGATGCTCTCGATGGCCGGCATCGTGGTCGCGATCGACTCGTTCGGACCGATCACCGACAACGCGGGCGGCATCGCCGAAATGGCCAAGATGCCCGAAGACGTGCGCAACGTGACCGACCCGCTCGACGCGGTCGGCAACACGACAAAAGCCGTCACCAAAGGCTACGCGATCGGCTCGGCCGGACTCGCGGCCGTCGTGCTGTTCGCCTCGTTCGTCACCGAGCTCAGCGACCGGTGCAAGGCCGATTCCAGCCTCGCGTGCTCGACCACGGCGATCACGTTCGGTTTGCAAGACCCGTACGTGCTGTGCGGTCTCTTGATCGGCGGCATGCTCCCGTATCTGTTCTCCTCGCTCTCGATGGAATCGGTCGGCCGCGCGGCCGGATCGGTCGTCGAGGAAGTGCGGCGTCAGTTCCGCGAGCTGCCCGGCATCATGGACGGCACGCAGAAGCCCGACTACGGCACCACCGTCGACATCGTCACCAAGGCGGCGCTCAAGGAAATGGTCCTCCCGGCCCTCATTCCGGTCGGCGTGCCGATCCTCGTGGTGCTGCTCGGATTCGTGCTGCCGAACAACGGCGGCGCAAAGATGATGGGCGGCGTGTTGCTCGGCGCGATCGTCACCGGCCTGTTCCTCGCCTTGTCGATGACCAGCGGCGGCGGCGCGTGGGATAACGCCAAGAAGTACATCGAGGA
>DASYOE010000021.1:0-5823 GCA_036008105.1 Candidatus Lustribacter sp.
TGCGGCGACGTGCGCGAGCGTGGCGCTCGACACGCCGGCTGCAATGGCCTCGCGAATCGCATCGTCGGCCTCGAGCACCTCGAAGACGCCGGTGCGTCCGGCATATCCGGTGCCCTCGCACTCGGCGCAGCCCGACGGCACGAACCAGCCGCCGGACGCGTCGGGGAAGGACGCGCGCAACGGTGCGGGCACCGGCTCGCGGCGTCGGCAACGGGTGCACAGCTTGCGCACCAGCCGTTGCGCAACGACCGCGGTCAGTGCCGCTGCCAGCGAATGCCGTTCCACGCCCAGCTCCACCAGCCGGTCGATCGTACGCGGCGCGTCGTTGCTGTGCACGGTCGCAAAGACGGTTTGGCCCGCCAGCGCGGCGGAAACACCGACGGCCGCGGTCTCCTGGTCGCGCATCTCGCCGATCAAAATGACGTCGGGGTCCTGGCGCACGAACGAACGCAACGTCACCGGAAACGTCAGGCCGGCGCGCACGTTCACTTGCACCTGCGCGACGTCACTCAAGCGCGCTTCGATCGGATCTTCGACCGTGCAGACGTTGCGGACCGCGCGGTCGAGCTCGGCGATCGATGCGTAGAGGGTCGTCGTTTTGCCGCTGCCGGTCGGACCGCTGACGACGACGAACCCCCACGGCGCGTGCGCGACGCGCCGATACGCGTTCAACGCGGCCGCATCGAGGCCGAGGTCGTCGAGCCGCGGCAACGCCACGTGGTGATCGAGCAGGCGGATGACGAGTTTCTCGCCGTCGATCGTCGGGATCGACGAGACGCGGGCATCGATGCGGCGCCCGTCGACGATGACGGAGTAGCGGCCGTCCTGCGGCAGCCGCCGGTTGGAGATGTCGAGCCCGGCCAGCAGCTTCAGGCGCGAGACGAGGGGCGCGTATAGCTCGCGGCGGATCGGATCGCCGGCGCGCAGCAGGCCGTCGACCCGCAAGCGGGTGCGCCCCGCACCGTCGCTCGACGGTTCGACGTGCAGGTCGCTGGCGCGAGCTGCGACGGCGCGGCGCAGGTAGGCGTCCACCGCGCCCGCGACCGGCGTGCCGGCCTCGACCGTGCCGACGGGGGACGACAAAAGCGCGGACGGTCGTAAAGCGGTCATCTCACGGAAAAGTATCGAGCCCCGCGCGAGCGCGCGGTTATTCCGAAGAATGGTTATGTCAGCGAACTGGCATATGGCCCCGGCACACCATGACGAGCTTTACCGACTACATCACGATCCATACCCCGACGCGGTACGACATCCGCGACATCACCGATGAGGTCGAGCGCGTGCGCGCCGCCGCCAACCTTCAGGAAGGCTTCGTGCTCGTGAGCACGATGCACATCACGTCCAGCATCTTCGTGAACGATCGCGAGTCCGGTCTATACGCCGACATCATGAAGTGGCTGGAAGAACTGGCGCCATTCGGCAAAGACTACCAGCACCATCTTACCGGCGAAGACAATGCCGACGCGCATCTCAAGCGCATGATCCTCGGTCATCAAGTGCTCGTGCCCGTGACGAACGGGAAACTCGACCTCGGTCCGTGGGAGCGCGTGCACTACGGCGAGTTCGACGGCCGCCGCAACAAACGCGTGCTGCTCAAGGCCTTCGGGGTGTAACTAGCGGCGGGAGGGCGCTTCCGTCGCGAGCTCGATATCCAGGCCGATGTCGAGCACGCGCGCGCTGTGCGTCAACGCGCCGCTCGAGATGAGGTCGACGCCCGTTTCGGCGACGGCGCGAACGGTCGTCTCGTCGATGCTGCCCGAGGACTCGAGTAACGCGCGGCCGGCCGTGCGGACGACGGCAGCGCGGGTTTCCTCGATCGAGAAGTTGTCGAGCAGCACGATGTCGGCCCGTGCCGCCAGCGCCTCATCGAGCTGTTCGAGCGAATCGACCTCGACTTCGATCTTCACCAAGTGGCCGGCGTAAGCGCGCGCCGCGTCGATCGCTGCGGTGATGCCGCCGGCGATCGCGACGTGGTTGTCTTTGATCAGGATCGCATCATCGAGACCGAAGCGGTGGTTCTTGCCGCCGCCGTGCCGGACCGCGGCTTTTTCGAGCGCGCGCATGCCGGGCGTGGTCTTGCGGGTGTCGATGATCGCGGCGCGCGTGCCGGCAACCGCGGCGACGAGCCGGTCGGTGGCGGTGGCCACGCCCGAGAGGTGACCGAGAACGTTCAGTGCGGTGCGCTCGGCCGCGAGTATGGCGCGCAGGGGCCCTTGAACGCGCGCGATCGGCGTGCCGGCCGAGACGCGGTCGCCGTCCGCGGCATGGAGATGGACCGCGACGCGCTCGTCGACCAAGGTGAAGGTTCGGGCGAAGGCCGCGAGGCCGGAGACGACGCCGGTCTTGCGGCCGACCGCGTTCGCCGTGCCCGCCGTGGCCGGCAGAACGATCGCATCGGTGGTGATGTCGCCGGCGCGGCCGAGATCCTCGCGCAGCGCCGCGCGCAAGAAGTCTTCGTAGATCAGCGGGATCATGCGACGGCGATCATCGCGTCGAGCGCGCGCTGGGCGCGAACCCGGACGCTTTCTTCGACGAGGACTTCGTCCTGCAGCGTCTCGAGCGACCGCAAGATCTTCGGCAGCGTGTTGCGCTTCATGTGCGGGCAGAGATTGCACGGGCGTACGAACTCGACGTTGGCGAATTCGGCCGCCACGTTGTCGCTCATCGAGCATTCGGTCAGCAACACGACCCGCCGGTCCTGGTGTTCGCGCACGTAGTCGATCATCGCCGAGGTCGAGCCGGCGAAGTCGACCGCGGCCAGCACATCGGGCGGGCATTCCGGATGCGCGATCACGACGACCCCTTCGTCGCCCTCGCGCAGCGCCGTGACGTCGATCGCGCGGAAGCGTTCGTGCACCTCGCAGTGGCCTTGCCAGGGAATGATTTCGACCGCCGTGTTCGAGGCCACGTAGCTGGCCAGAAACGCATCCGGAAGCATGATGACGCGCGGTACGCCGAGCGACTCGACGATCTTGACGGCGTTGGAAGACGTGCAGCAGATGTCCGACTCGGCCTTGACGGCCGCGCTGGTGTTCACGTAGGTCACGACGGGAACGCCGGGGTAGCGGAGGCGCAGCGCGCGCACGTCGGCGGCGGTGATCGATTCGGCCAGCGAGCAGCCGGCCCGCGCGTCGGGGACGACCACCGTGCGCCGCGGGTTGAGGATCTTCGCCGTTTCGCCCATGAAGTGCACGCCGCACACGACGATCACGTCGGCGTCGGCCCGCGCGGCTTCGCGCGCCAACTGCAGCGAATCGCCGACGATGTCGGCCACGCCGTGGAAGATCTCCGGCGTTTGGTAATTGTGCGCGAGGATGACCGCGTTGCGCTCGCGCTTGAGCCGGTTGACGGCATCCACGTACGGCGCGAAGAGTTCCCACTCGGCGCTGGTGATGACGTTCGCGACGCGTTCGTAGATCGGACGGGTGCGTTCGGCGACGGCCGGGCTGAGGGGGAGGAGAAGATCGATCATGGGGCGCGCCTTCGGGTAGTGGAGCGACCCTTATTCTAATACTGAGAAAAAGAGAATGGCTGCGACTTTCGTCGTTATCGGATGCCGATTCCGGGGTCCGGGCGTTCGGCCAGGACGTCGGGCCGGAAGCGGTAGGTCTCGGCCGGGCGGCCCGATGTACGGCGGTGCTCGCCGGTGCGTTCGACGATGCCGCTCTCCGCGACGAGCCGCCGGAAATTTGGTCCGTGCAGCTGCATCCCGCCGAGGGCCTCCACCGTCGACTGCAATTCGGACAGCGTGAACGTCTCGCCGATCAGTTCGAACACGACCGGCCGGTACTTGATCTTGCCGCGCAGCCGGCCGATCGCGGTGGCGAGAATGCGCCGGTGGTCGAGATCCATCGGATCGCCGAGCGTCGCGATCGCGTTCGCGCTCTCGGACGCCGTGCTCAGTTCGAACAGACACTCGTAGCGTTCGAGCACCGCTTCGTTGTTCCACGGCGCGCCGTCGAGCCCGAAGGCAACGCGTGCCCGGAACGCGCGCGCGGCATCGCCGCGAGCGGCGGCCGTCCAGCGCCGCAGCAGCGGAACGATCGCGCGGTCGAGGATTTCGGGCCGCCCGGCCCGCGCGTCTTCCCATGGAAAGAAGCGATACCAATCGCACCAGGTGGCGCCGAGCGCGCCGCTCTGCACGTCGTCGAACCCGGTGAGTGCGAGGTAGCCGACACTCACGTAGCGCGGACCGCCCTGCACCTCGCGCGGGTCGCGATGACGATCGCCGAACGTGTACAACTGCTCGAGATAGCCCTCGTGCAATCCCGCCTGATCGCTGAGCACGCGCCGCGCGGCGAGTTCCAGCGTGCGATCGAGGGCGGGTTCGAAGGCGCCGCTCGGCAAGCGCGGCCGCCCGTCGGGTGCGAACGTCAGCACGTGCGGCACATCGTCGCGCACGCCGACGACGACCGCGTCGATCCCCAAGCGCGCCGGGATTTCATCGCCCATCGCGGTTTCCAGTTCGCGGGGGCGCTCGCGTGACCCACCGAAACGCTCCACGGTGAAGGTGACCACACTGGCGCTCGCGCTTACGATGCTCGGCGCGGCGCTCCCGGCACAGGCCGCGACCTACAGCGGCATCGCCGGTGCTCCGGGCGTGGTCTGGATCACCGCCGGCACGCCCGCTCCGCTCGCCGACGCGTCGATTCGCCAAACCGCAAAAGCGTTTGTGCCGGAGTTGCTCGTGGTTACGCCCGGCACGGCCGTGCGTTTCCCCAACGACGACCGGTTCTTTCACAGCGTGTACAGCGACTCGCCGAGCAATCCGTTCGACTTGGGCCTCTACGACAACGGACCCGGGAAGAGCGTCGTGTTCGAAAACACCGGCGTCGTCGACGTCCGGTGCCACGTTCACGGGACGATGCACGCGACGATCGTGGTCGTCGACGGTCCGTACGCGGTGACGACACGCGCCGGCGAGCGATTCCGTTTCGACGGCCTGCCGCCGGGTCCGCACGCCTTGCACGTGTGGACCGACGGCACGAAGGTCGCCACGACCTACATCGTCGTCAAATAACGCCGGTCAAATAGCGCGTAAGCGGTCGATCACGATGCGCTGCGCGAAGCGGACCTCGCCGCTCGCGCGCGGCGGCGGCACGATCTCACCGCGCGCCACGAGCCCGGCGAACGCGCTGACGCAGCGCGCATCGAACTGCGTGCCGGCACCGCGGTGCAACTCGACCAGCGCCGCGTCCGCACCGAGACCGGCCCGATACGGACGGTCGGTGGTCATCGCGTCGAACGAGTCCGCGACCGCGATGACGCGTGCGCCGATCGGTATGCGCGCCCCGGCTAGCCCGTCGGGATAGCCGCGCCCGTCGTAGCGCTCGTGGTGGTGCAAGATGCACGGGTAGATGTCGCACATCGAGGGGATATCGGCGAGCAGGTTCGAGCCGATCACCGGATGGCCGCGAATCAGCAACCGCTCCTCGTCGTCGAGCGGTCCGTTCTTGAACAGCACCGCGTCCGGGACGCCGACTTTCCCGATGTCGTGCAGCAGCGCGGCATGTTCGATCTGCCGCGCGGCGAGGTCCGTGAGCCCGATCTCGAGCGCCAGCAACCGGCTGTACGCCGCCACCCGGCGCGAATGTCCGGCCGTGTAGGGATCGCGCAGATCGATCGTTTCGGCCAACGTCGTCAACGTCTGAAAGAACGACTCTTGGGCTTCGCGCCGGCGCCGCTCGATCTCACGCGATGCACCCGCGGCGAGCGCAACGAGCGCGCAGAAGATCAGCGCGACCACGGCCATCGTCGCGGCGCCGACCTGCCAGCGTTCGCCGGCAAATTGGTTGTGGAGCGCAACCGGCACGACGTCGATCG
>DASYOE010000022.1:0-1917 GCA_036008105.1 Candidatus Lustribacter sp.
GAAGAACGACAATGCGGCGGCTGTCAGCAGAGCGATCACGGTCAGTACCCACTCGCCGGTTTGTCCGAAAGCGGGGACTTCGCGTGATGCGCCCGGTTGGCCGAACACCAGCACGAGCCCGAATGCCGCTCCGCCGAGGGCCACGATGTTCAGCCCGGTTCCGGCGACGATTTGATCGAACGCCAGTCGCGTTGCCACGAACGCGAGCAGTGACGCCAGCAGCGCGCCTGCGACGATGCCGGCCAGTGCGCCGAGCAGCGGGTTCCCGGTAGACGCGGAGATGCAGACCGAGGTGAACGCGCCCGCGATCATGATGCCTTCGAGGCCGATGTTCACCACACCGGAACGCTCCGACAGCACGCCGCCGAGCGCGGCAAAGATCAGCGGCGTCGCCTTTACCAGCGTCAGCGCCGCGATCGCGAACAGCGCGAGGAGAAGCGCGTTCACGTCGACCGCCGCGACGCGACGTAGCGCCGTCCCGCTAACGCGATGATCACGAGGCCCTCGACCACATTGATGATATCGCGCGGAACGTTCGCCTCAGCTTGCATCGATAGCGCGCCGTTCTGCAAGATGCCGAACGCAAACGCCGCGACCGCGATCCACACCGGCTCGAGGTTGCCAACCAGCGCCACCGCGATCGCAACGAATCCATAGCCGGGACTGAGCCCGGTGTTGAACCGGTGCAGCACGCCGGTCACGAGCGTCGCGCCGCCGAGGCCCGCGATGGCGCCCGAAAACGTCATAGCCAGCAAGGCAATCCGGCTCAAGTCGACGCCGGCGCGCCGGGCCGCTTCGGGGGCTTCACCGGCCGCGCGCAACTCGAATCCGAAGATCGTGCGGTTGAAAACGAACCGTAATGCAAACGCCAGCAAGAGCGCGATGACGATCGAGATCGTCAGCCGCGTGTCGGGCACGATCGTCGGCAGCCACGCCGTCTTGGCGAGCAGCGGCGTCTCGCCTTCGTTGGCTGTCGCGAAATGCAGCGGACCGTTGACCGCATACGTCGCGAGCAGCGCCGCGATCACGTTGAGCATCAGCGTCGCGATCACTTCGTTCGCGCCGAAGCGTGCCTTCAGCCAGCCGGCGATGCCGCCCCACACGCCGCCGGCCAGCGCGCCGGCGAGCAACGTCACGACGATCGACACGACCGGCGGACCCGCCACCCACACGCCCGCCACGCCGGCCGCGAGCCCGCCCAGAACGAGTTGTCCCTCGGCGCCGATGTTGAACAATCCGGCGCGAAACGCGAGCGCGATGCCGAGCGCCGGGAACAGCAACGCGGTTGCCGATACGAGCGTTTCGGCGAATTCCGACGTGGTGCCGAACGCGCCGTCGAACAACGCGGAGAAACCGTCGATCGGCGAGACGTGCGCGAGCAGCATCGCGATGCTGCCGACGCCGAACACGACGATCACCGCGATGCCGAGATCGCGCACGATGCGCAAGCGTAACAGCGCGGCCATCAGGTTCCGCCCGCCATCAGCGCACCCACGCGTCCGCGATCCAGCGTCGCGCGATCGAACGCGCCGACGAAGCGGCCGTCCGACATCACGAGCACGCGGTCGGACAGCGCGAAGATCTCATCGAGCTCGAACGAGATCAGCAGCACGGCCGCGCCCGCATTACGCGCTTCGATCAAGCGCGATTGCACGAGCGTCGCCGCGCCGACGTCGATGCCGCGCGTCGGTTGGTAGGCGACGATCAGCTTCGGCTGCGCCCCGAGCGCGCGCCCCACGACGATCTTCTGCTGGTTGCCGCCCGAGAGCCCGTCGACGACCGCGTTCGGATCGGGCGGCCGCACGTCGAAGCGTTCGATGACCTCTGTCGCCGCCGCGCGTTCGGCCGCGCGGTCGAGCACCGAGCCGCGGCGCAGCGGCGCGGTTTGGTGCCGCCCGAGCGCGACGTTTTCTTCCA
>DASYOE010000023.1:0-5346 GCA_036008105.1 Candidatus Lustribacter sp.
CGTTCGCGATCAAAGCGACGCGGTGATCGGACAGCTCCGTGTCTTGCACGCGGCCGCTCCCATCGATCGTGTGCACGATCGCATTCGAACCGGCCGCAATCGGCAGCGCAAGATGCGCGCCCGCATCGAGCTTCACGTGGACCATCGTGGTCGGAACCGTCGTCTCGATCGGCGAACGCTGCCCATCGAGTTCACCCGCGATCACGCGCGCCCACGTTCCGGGGCCGGTGACGATCGGCAACTGCGCGCTCGCGTATTCTTGATAGCGCGGCGTCGCGAGCTTCTGCGCTTGCGGCAAGTTGACCCAAATCTGGAAACCGTGCACGCGGCCGCCGTTCTCCATGATTTCCCGGGCCGGCATCTCGGAATGAATCACGCCCGCGCCGGCAGTCATCCACTGCACGTCACCCGGTCGCAACGAGCCCCGATGGCCGTGCGAATCCTCATGCTCCATCGCGCCGTCGAGCACGTAGGTGACGGTTTCGAAGCCGCGGTGCGGATGATCGGGCGCGCCGATGCCCTCACCCGGACCGTAGGTCACCGGCCCCATCTCGTCGATCAGCAGAATCGGGTCGAAGTAGGAAAGTCCGGCGACCGGAAATGCGCGCCGGATCTGAAAGCCGCCGCCTTCGAGCGTTGTTTGCGTGGGGACGACGGTAATGGTTGGGGCTTGAGTGTTCATCGCCTTCACCATAACCGCCGCAGGGTTGCAGGGGATGCGCGCCGGCTACCGCCCCGCGCGGCAGATCAGATCCTTGCCCGGGCCGGTCAGATTGAAGAACCGTGCTTCAGCCACACCGATGGCCGGAACGTAGACGATCGTGTTCAACCGCTGCTTGGTGAGGTAGTCGGAGAACACGTAGCCCGTCGCGGGCGCGCCTTGCGCGTCGTGCATCGGGCGCGTGCCTTCGTAGTGCTTCTCGATCACCGTGCCCGAGATGTTGAAATAGGTCGAGTATTCTCCGGCCTTCGGCGGCACCGCGGGCAGCAGCAAACGCCGCGGAAACCGTTTGAGGAAACCGTCGACGACGTATCCGATCGCAAAGATGTCGCCTCGATGGTCGAGATCGCGCACGGCCTTCGTCCGGCTTAGCGCCGGTCCGGCCGCGATCGCCGTCGTGACGAGGGCGGCATGGGACGCCATGTGCGGATCGGCCTCGGAAACGTCGACCGTCACGTAGCCGCCGTTGCACTTCAGCTGCTGATGGAAGCCGGGGGTCATCGGCGTCATGGGATCGGCTGCGGCCATACGGGCAACAACGCCGATCGACAGCGCGGATGCAAGCGCGAACGCGAGAGGATGTTTCACGCGGTACCCCTTCACCGGGAAAGCGGGGCCCCGCCCTGCTCGCTGACGATGCGTTGTCCGGTCGGACTCGCCGGATCGTAACGAATCACGATTTCGGCGTCTTGGGTGAGTCCGTGTTGATCGCCGATCCGAAAATCGTACATGCCGGACACGCCCGGAAAGTCGTGCAAGTTCGAGATGAAGTCTCGAATCTGGGCCGGCGTCGCGCCCGTCCCCAGCTTGCGCAGCGCCGTGATGATGATGCGCGCCGGATCCCAAGTGAACGCGTGGGCTACGGTCGGCTTCACCCCGGCGGCCGCCAGCTCGGTATAGAACTCATCGATCGGCGCCTTGAGCGGATCGTTCGCTTTCCGATCGCGGTTGAAGAAACTGGCGTTGGCGATCACCATCTCCGAGGTCGGCAGAAACGCCTTGAAGCGTTCGAGCAGCACCGGGTTGATGTTCGGTCCGGCGGTGTCCATCGGCAGGTTGAGACCGACGTCAGAGATCGCGTGCAAGGCCGTGCCGAACGGTGCGCCGGTCGGATACGCGAAGAGCACTTGGGCGCCCGACGCCTTGATGTGCGTGAGCTGCGAGGTCGCGCTGATGTCCGTGAGGCCGAATTGCTGGCGATCGACGACCGTGACGTTCTTGTTCTCGGGCAACTGCAGCGCGAGGTCGACGGAGTGCAGGTTATCCTGGCCCGATGCGTCCGCCGTCACCAGCACCGCGATCTTGGTCAAACCGCGCATCCGGAAGTAGCGCACCGCCGCCGCCAAACTGTGGCGGGACGACGCCCCGGCCGCGAAAACGTAGCTGCCGCGGTCGGGGTAGAGCAACGGCGTGCACGCGAAGAGCACCGGGCCGTCCTTGAAAAACGGTTCGATCGCCTGCGTGGGACCGACGATCGAGGAGCCCATCACGACCGCCGGATGCGTCGCCAAAATCGTGTTCGCGAGTTGCACCGCCACCGCCGCGGTCGACTGATCGTCGTACACCTGAAAGTGCACCGGCGTCCCGTTGATGCCGCCCTGACGGTTCGCGAGCTTCTCGTACGCGGTGAGCGCCGTCAACTCGTCCGCACCGAGCGAGGCCGCGGTCCCGGTCAACGACAGGATGACGTTGATCGTATACGGCTTCGCTTGCGCGGTCGCCGGTCCCGACAACGCGAGCGCAACCATGACGGCGACGAGCAGTCGTGCAACGAGCTTAGCTATCACGCAAGTCCCCTCAGTGTTCGACTCGCCGGCGCCAGAATTCGCGCACGTCGGCGCCGGCTGGAACCGTTTCGCCTAACGTGACGAGATCGGCCAGCGGATTCCCTGCCTCGTCGCGCCGCGCCATCACCGGATCGCGGCCGGCTTCGACGTCGTCGACCGCCCGCAACATCACGCGCCGCATCGCCGCGACCGCCCGGTCGGGCGCACCTAGATGCTCGACGGTCCGGTCGGAGATGACGCCTTGGCTCTCGACCGCGAAACGGTCGTGGTCGTGGAAGTTGTGGCCCATGCCGGTGTAAGTGATGCTCTGCTCGTCGCGGCTTTGCAGATAGCGATTCTCGGGCCGGCGCAAGCGGTTGTCGTCCTCGCCCATGCCGTCGTCGACCATGGCGTCACAGTACGCCTTGTCCAGCGGACCGTCGGTACGAAACGAGAGCCGGTACTTCCAGTGGTTGTAGTCGTCGATCGGCACGTGCCAGTGGAAATGATAGTAGCTGTTGTCGGGAATCGTTTCGTTCTTCGGGTCGACGACCGCGCTGCCCGAGAACGACGAGTTGTTGGGCATGATGAAGTTCGTGATTCGCACGTAGCGCGCGTCCGCTCCGGCGGCGCGAATCGCGTAGATCCGCAAGCCGAACGGCGTATCCTCGACCTCGATCTCCGGAGCCGGATCGGCGACTCGCAAGTCGCGTGAGAGGTCGAACGAACGATCCTCGGCGACCGGCGTAAAAAAGCGATGCAAGAACGAGAGATGCTGCGGATCGCAGTTGCCCTCGTTCCCCTGCAGGTAGTTACAGTTGAGCAGCATCTTGCGCACCCAGACCGACGACTCCGGCGCATCGACCCACGGGAAACCCGGAAACGGCGGGGCGTCGCCGGGGCCCAGATAGGCGAACACGACGCCGTGCATTTCGACGCACGGATACGCGGTGTGCCGGACCTTACTCGCAAACGTGCTGCCGGCGGGTTCGCCGGGCATCTCCAAACAACGGCCGTCGCCGGCGACGAGCCAGCCGTGATAGAGGCAGCGCAGCGCGCCGCGTTCGAGACGCGCGTAACTCAGATCGGCGCCGCGATGAGGACAGCGCGCTGCGACCAACGCCGGCGTGCCGTCCGCCGTGCGGAAGAGCACGAGGTTCTCGCTCAACAGGCGCACCGGCTCCGGGGCGTCGTGCACGTCGGCCGAAAGCGCCACGGGCTGCCAGTAGCGGCGCATCAGCGCGCCGCCGGGCGTCCCGGGTCCGGTCCGCGTGAGCCGTTCGTTCTGTTCGGCAGTCAACATCGCACGGTACCGTTAGTACCGCGACGCTTTGGTTTCCTGGGCGGTGATGAATTCCAGCAGCGCGGGTTTGCCGTTGCGCGTTTGCTCGATGCCGCGTTCGATCGCCGGCACGATCTGGGCGGGTTCGGTGATGCGCTCGCCGTAGCCGCCGAACGCGCGCGCCAACGCGGCGTAGTCGCCGCTGATATCGGTCGAGCGATACTTCTCGGTGGCCGCGGGCATCACGTTGAGCTCGATCGCCATCGCCGCGTTGTTGAGCAGGATCGACAAGATCGGAATCCGTTCGCGCACCGCGGTTTCGAAGTCCATGCCGGTAAACCCGATCGCGGCATCGCCCCACACGTTGATACAGAGTTTATCGGGACACGCCAACTTCGCGCCCATTGCCAACCCGAGGCCGTAGCCCAGCTGCGTCGTCTTGCCCCAGCCGAGATAGCTGAGCGGCGCGGTGGATTTCCAAAACGGGGAGAGCTGGTCGCGCGGGCTGCCCGCATCGTGCGTGATGATGGTCGCGGATTTGTCGACCGTTCGCTGCAGATCCCAGAGCACGCGATACGGGCTGAGCGGCGTCTCGCTCGAGGTGAGCTTCGGCATCCATTCGGCGAGCCACGCGGCTTCGACGGCGGCGATTTCGGCGTGCGCGTTCGCCGGATCGCTGGCCGTGCCGTCGAGCTTTTCGCGGCACGCGTCGATCAGCGCACGCAGCGTCAGCTGGGCGTCGCCCACCAGGCCCACTTGCGAACGCACCGACTTGTTCAGATCGTTGGGATCGCTGGTAGCGTGAACGTAGGTCTTCCCGGGCGGCATCTTGATCGCGAACGCCGACTCCGAAAAGCTGCAGCCGACGCCGAAGATCACGTCGGACCGGTCGAGGAACGAGCGCACGGTGTGGGGCATCGCCGCGCCGCCGGCGCCGAGCGCGAGCGGATGGGTTTCGTCGAACGCGCTCTTGCCCTCGAGGCTCGTGCACACCGGCGCGGCGAGCAACTCGGCCAGTTCGCGCAGCTCGGCGTACGCCTGCGCCCAGTGGATGCCGGCCCCGGCGTAAATCGTCAGCCGTTTGGCGCCCAGCAGCACGCTCGCCGCGCGCTTGACGTCGGCCGGATCGGGGCCGCTGCGCGTCGCGTACACCGGCGTGTAGTCGAGCGGCTCGGGCACCTCGGCGGAGTACAGGTCGTTCGGGATCTCGATCACGACCGGCCGGTGACGGCCGTTGCGCAGCATCGAGAACGCGCGGCGCATGATGTTCGGCACTTCGGCGCCGGACGTGATCGGCTCGGCATGCTTGGACACCGGTGCCAGCACTTTGGTCGAGTTAAAATTATCTGGGACGTGCGCGATGCGCGTAGCGTAGCCGCCCGGTAAGATGAGCAGCGGAATCGACTCCGAGTAGGCCTGCGCCACGGAACCGAACGCATTCTCGATCCCCGGTCCGTGCTGACATGCAAACACGCCGATCTTCTTGCCGTGCGAGAGCCGCGCAATCGCGTCGGCCATGTGCACCGCGATGCGTTCTTGACGCACGATGATCGGCCGGATGTCGGCTGCGGCGGCAG
>DASYOE010000024.1:0-2135 GCA_036008105.1 Candidatus Lustribacter sp.
GGTGCGCTCGTGCGTGCTGCCGGTGAAAAACGCCGTCGGCAAAAAGATCACGACGATCGAGGGGCTCGCACCCCTGGACAAGCCGCATCCGATTCAAGTCGCGTGGGTGGCCGAGAACGTGCCGCAGTGCGGTTACTGCCAGTCCGGCCAGATCATGGCGGCGGCGGCATTGATCGAACGCAAACCGCACGTCACCGATGCCGACATCGACGTGGCGATGACCAATATCTGCCGCTGCGGCTGCTACCCGCGCATCAAGTCGGCCATTAAGGCCGCCGCCGCCGCGAGCATTGCATGACCGCCGCGCTCGACCGTAAAGACTTTCTCCGCATCGTCGCGGCCGGCGGCGCCGCGGGACTCTCGCTGAGCCTCGGCTTCGTGCCGAACGCCGCCGACGCCGCCGTACCGGCGATGCCGGCGGCGCCCGCCTTCGTGCCGGTTGCCTGGGTCGAGATGGGCCTGGACGGCCTCACCACGGTCGTCGTGAACCAGACCGAACTCGGGCAAGGCATCGCAACCGCGCTGCCGATGTGCGTCGCCGAAGAGCTCGACGTCCCGATGTCGAGCGTGCGCTTCCGCATCTCGCCGGCCGAGCCGAAGTACTACAACGCGCAGTGGCACGGGATCCAGACGGGCGGCAGCAAGAGCACGCCCTCGATGTCCCCGGTGATGCGCAATGCGGGCGCCACGGCGCGCGCGATGCTGGTGTCCGCCGCCGCCGCGAAGTGGAATGTCGATCCCGCGACATGCAGCACGTCCGACGCCACGGTGATCGGTCCCGCGGGCCAGCGGGCGAAGTACGTAGAGTTGCTCGCGGCCGCCGCGGCTGTGCCTGTGCCTGCCAGCGTCAAGCTCAAGACGCCCGACAAATACAAGATCATCGGTACGCGCCAGCCGCGCCTCGACGTCAAACCGAAGACCAACGGTACCGCCGTCTACGGCATGGACGTCAAAGTGCCCGGAATGAAGTACGCCTCGATCGAGAAGCCGGTGCAGATTGGCGGCAAGGTCGCGTCGTTCGATGCGAGCGCGGCGCTCAAGTACCCGGGCGTGCGCAAGGTCATCCAGGTGCCCTCGGGCGTCGCCGTCATCGCCGACAACACGTGGGCCGCGTTTCAAGGCCGGAAGCTGCTCAAGGTCACCTTCGCGCCCGGCCCCAATGCCGGCGTCTCGACCGACTCGATCTACACCCAGGCGCGCGCGATGTCAAAGACGCCGGGCGTGGTGCTCAAGTCGGCGGGCGACGTCACAACGCCGCTCAGCGGCAAGGTCGTGACCGCGAGCTACGAAACGCAATACCTCGCGCACGCGCCGATGGAACCGATGAACACGACGGCCGACGTGCGCGCGGACGGCGTCACGCTCTGGACGCCCACGCAGGCGCAAACCGATTCGCAGAAGGTCGCCGCGAAGATCGCCGGGGTCCCGCTCGAATCGGTGAAGGTCGTGACGACGTTCGTGGGCGGCGGCTTCGGCCGGCGCGGCGAGACCGACTTCGTTGAAGATGCGGTCAACGTGTCCAAGGCGGCCGGCATGCCGATCAAGCTGGTGTGGACGCGCGAAGACGACATCCGCAACGATCCGTATCGCGGCGGCACGGTGCAGGCGATGGTGGGCGCCATGACGCCCGACGGCAAGGTGACGACGCTCAAGCAGACGATGGTCTGCTCGTCGATCGTCGCGCGGGCGATCCCGTTCCTGTTCAAGGACGGAAAAGATCCGCTCGCCGGCAACGGCATGACGAACCTCGGCTACACGATTCCGAACCAGTTGGTCGATTGGCACAACCTCAACGTGGCGATCCCGGTCGGCTTCTGGCGTGCGCCGTACGCGAACTCCAACACGTTCGCGGCTGAATCGTTCATCGATGAACTGGCACACGCGGCGGGTCAAGACCCGGTGGCGTTCCGCCTCGCGATGCTCGACGCGGGTTCGCGTCAGCGCGGCGTGCTCGAACGCGTCGCGAAGCTCGCGAAGTGGGGCTCCTCGTTACCCGCCGGACACGCGCAGGGCGTGGCCATGGGTCAGTGGGACGATGCCTGGATCGCGATGGTCGCCGAGATCTCGATGCCCAACAACAAACTGAAAATCCACAAGATGATCGCGTCGGTCGACGTCGGGCAGCCGATCAACAT
>DASYOE010000025.1:0-5228 GCA_036008105.1 Candidatus Lustribacter sp.
CGTGGCCTCGGGGAAGAGGCCGCCGATCGCGATGACGTCCGGCTTCTTCGACGCGATTTTGGTAAGCGCCGGCCCGAAGTCCTTATCGCCGATGTGGAAGGTCTCGGTGTCGACGACCGTCGCGCCGCTCTTCTGGAATTCACGCGCGAAGAGATCGCCGTCGGTTTTCGTGAACGCGTTGTCGTCGCCGTAGATGATCGCCACGGTTTTCGCGTGCCACGCCTGCTGCACTTTGGCAACCGTCGGCGGGATCGCTTGCGATTCGGCCAGCGAATCGCGGAAGACGGTCGGTCCGATGGCGGTCACGCCCTCGGCCGTCGTCGACGTTCCCATGACCGGAAAATTCGCCGCCTTGGCGATCGGAAACGCGCGGAACGCTTCGCCCGAAAGCGTCGGGCCCAGCTCCAGCGGCGTCGTCCCGTCGGTGGTGAACTTCTGCATGAGGTTGACGACTTGCGCGCCGTCGCTCGCCGCATCTTCGACGTCGAACGAAAGGTTCGCGCCGCCCGCGTCGATGACGCCGGTCTTGACGTCGTCGTTAGCGAGCTCGTAGGCGTTCTTCTGCATGGTCCCGTACACGGCGGCCGAGCCGGTGACGTCCGCGATGACCCCGATCTTGACGGTCTTGCCGGCGGCGGGTCCCTTCGTGATCGCGGCGGCGCCGGGTACGGCACCGCCGAGCGCCAGCACAAAGGCCAAAAGGCACAACATGGTGTTCTTCATGGCTTTTACGCTTCGACGAGCAAGGGTCGAATTCGCTGCATGAAGGCCGCGAAGCGCGCGTCCGTCTCGTCGTTCGAGGACAGCTCGCTGTAGACGACGAGCACGTACCGTCCTCCGCCGGCCAACTCGAGGATGCCGCCGTCATGGCTCGTATCGTCGGTGTCGCCGGTTTTGTGCGCGAAGCGATCCCCCGACGCGAGGCCGGCCGACAGTTTGGTGTTCCAGATCTGACCGCGCAGAAAACGGTGCAGCAGCGGCCCCGACGGCACGGTGCCGCGGGCAATGCGCTCGAACAGCTCGGCGGCTTCGCGGGCGGGATGGCTGTTGCGGCCGGTGGCGGCCGGATCGTCGATCAAGGGCAGCTTGCCCGACAGCTTGCGGCGGAAGGCCGTCTCGCGCAGCCCCAGGGCCTGCGCGTCGGCCGTGGCCCGCTCGCGGCCGAGATGGTCCAGCAGGACGTTGGTGGCGACGTTGTCCGAGCGCGTGAGCATCAACTCGACCAGCTCGACGACGGTCGAGATATAGCCCGGCTCGAGCGGCGAGGGGGCGTCGTTGAACGTCATATTGGCGGGGTCGACGGCGACCGGCTCGTCCCAGCGCGTCCGGCCGGCATCGACGGCGGCGGCGGTGGCGACCGCCAGCGGCGTCTTGATCATGCTGGCCGGATAGATCGTCCGGCCGGAGTCCAGGGCCAGCCGCGGGCGTTCGCGGTCCAGCGCCGCCAGGTAGATGGTGGCGGAGCCGAGGCCGGCGGCGTCGGCGGCAATCGCCACTTCGGCGGAATCGATCACCGCCGCGCGACCGTGTAGGCGGACCTAAAAATAATGCAAGTGGGTACTTGCACGATGGCCTTCCGGTACGGTATAGTTATGCAAGTACTTACACGCATGATGGAACAACGAATGAGCGAACCGACCCATTTGACCTTAGCCGTCGACAGCGAAAACGCCCGCGACGGCTTCATTGCCGCCGTGGACCAGCTGCTCGCAGCCCAGGTCCCCGCCCCCAAGCTGATCGTGGACCTCGAAGGCGAGACCCTCACGCCCGAGGTCGTCGCGACCATGGTCGCCGGCCTGCGCCGGCTGCGCGAGGTCGGCGGCGCGATCGCCGTCGAGCCGCGTACCCAGCCGCTGCGCGATGCCCTGGCGCTGCACGGCCTCGACCGCGTCTTCGCCTTGCCGCTCGATCCGGAAACGGCCCCGCGCAGCGGCCGCCGGCGCTGGCTGCCGCGCGTCGCCGTCGCGGCGCTGGCGGTCCTGGTATCGCTGGCGGGAGCATGGCCGGCCAACGCCGCGCTGTCCAACGACATGGATTCGGCCGACCCGGGCGCCGTCGTAGCGCGCGTCATCGAACGCAACCCGAACCTCACCTCATTCCAAGGCCGCCTCCACGTCGACATCCGCTTGACCTCGTTTCCCTTCATTCGCGAGCACCTCGACGCGACGACCTACTACAAGCGTCCGTCCAACTACGAAGTCATATTCGACAAGGTGCCCGGGTACGCGCACGGCTTCGAGAAGCTGTATACGGACGTCGGCGACCCCTCGAGTTGGGAGAAGCGGTTCGTGATCACGTCCGGGGGCTACGCGATGTTCGGGAAACAGCGCGATGTCGTGCTCTACCTCGTGCAACGCGTTCGCGGCATGATCGATCACGAAACGGTGCTCGTCGACCCCGCGACCTGGACCATCGCTCAGATCCGCTACGACTACTACAACGGCGGCTCGATCACGATGTCGCAAACGTTCCGCGACGTGGGCGGCTATCTGCTGCTCACCTCACAGCGGGCTGACATCCGAATCCCGCACGTGCACGCGGTCGCGTACGGCACCTATAGCGATTACCAAACGAACGTCGCCGTGAACGACGCCGTGTTCGCGCGGAACAACTGATGCTCGCACCTCAACGCACCAATCCGGGCGTGGAAGAAACGCGGGCCCGCATCCTGGCTGCGACGCGCGAGATTTTCGAGCGCAACGGCACGCGCGGAACGACGACTCGCGAGGTTGCCGAACGCGCCGGCGTCAACGAGGCGACGCTGTTTCGCCATTTCGGTTCGAAGGCGGCCTTGATCGGCGCGATGCGCGAAGATTCCTGTGGCGTCGAGTCGATCCGCAACCTGCTGACCGGACTCGACGGCGTCGATATCGGCGCCGACATCAAGCGGCTCGCCTACCACAGCGTCGGCATCATGGCCGGGCAGCGCGACTTGATGTGTATCGCGCTGGCGGAGGATGCCATCGAGACCGAGGCGCCGGATTTGGACGCGCCGGAGTGGCGCGGCCCGCGTCAAGTTCTCGAACTCCTGACGGAGTATTTTGCCGCCCGGGCGGCGGAAGGCCGCATAGCCGGCGATCCGCCGTTGCTGGGCCGCCTCTTCATGGGTATGTTGTTTCAACTCGTCGTGGCGCGTAAGCTATGGGGTAACGCCCCGACCGGCCATGAGACGATCGATGCGGTCGTCGATGTTTTTCTGAACGGAGTACAACGCTAGTGGAAACCCGGACCGAGCCGCCCCGTACGTCGGAGGGTCGCGCCACTCCGCCGCCTCCGCCGCCCTTGGGCAACGATCGCGGCGACGAGGTCAAACCGCCGCCGCCGGCGCGCCGCCGGCCGCCCACGATCGCGATTGCGGCCGGGGCCATCGTGCTCATCGCCGTGCTCATCTGGGGCATTCGCTTCCTGGCGTACGCGACCACGCACGAAACGACCGACGACGCCCGCGTCGATGCCGACACGGTGACGATCACGAGCAAGATCTCCGAGCGCATCAACCAGATCCTCGTCGACACCAACGACACGGTCCACAAGGGCCAAGTTCTGATCGTGCTCGACAGCCGCGACGAACGGACGAAATTCGCCCAAGCGCAGGCCGTCGTCGCGGCCCAACAAGCGCAAGCTCGCGCGGCGCAGCAGAACGTTGAACTGACGAGCGAACAGCAAAACGCGCAAAACGCGCAGAGCACGGGCGGCGTGTTCGCTGCGAAAGCGCAGGTCACGAACGCACAGGCGACCTACACCGCGCAGCAACAGCAGGCCGATGCCGCGAAGGCCGCCGTCGACGGAGCCCAGGCGCAACTGCGCGTCGCCCAGGCGCAGGTGCCGAGCGCGAACGCCGCGCTGGCGCGCGCCAACGCCGATTACGAGCGCTATAGCTCGCTCGTGCGTACCGGCGACGCGTCGCAACAACAGCTCGATGCTCAGCGCGCCACCCAGGCTCAGGCGCTCTCGCAATACCGGGCCGCGCTCGATCAGGTGACGTCGGCGCAAACGAACGTCGCCCAAGCGCAAGCGCGCGATACGGCGGCGGTCGCCGCGGCAACCGCGGCCGAAGCCGGCATCGGCGCCGGCGAAGGACAACTCGAAACGGCGCAAGGCCGCCTCGTTGAATCGGCCGCACCATCGCGCGTTCCCGCCGTGGCGGCCCAGGCCGCTGCCGCGCAAGCGCAGGTGAAGACGGCGAACGCGCAACTGCAAACCGCGCGCGACCAGCTGAACTACACGGTCATCCGCTCGCCGATCGACGGCATCGTGGGCGCCAAGAACGTCGAGGTCGGAACCACGGTCGCGCCCGGTCAGGCGCTACTCGAACTCGTGCCTAAGACGAACTTGTTCATCACCGCGAACTACAAAGAAACGCAGCTCGGCAACATGAAGGTCGGGCAAGACGTGGACGTCGACGTCGATGCCTACAAGGGCACGACGTTCCAAGGAAGGGTCGATTCGATCGGCCCGGCGTCGCAGAATACGTTCAGCTTGATCCCGGCGCAAAACGCAACGGGGAACTTCGTCAAGGTGACGCAGCGGCTTCCGGTTCGTATCTCGATCGTCAATCCGCCGGCCGACAAGCCGCTGCGGGTCGGGATGTCCGTCGAGACATCGGTAAAGGTAAAGTAGAGCAACTTCCATGTTCGAACGTCTCATCGCCGGGATGCTGGGCATCTCCGTCGTACTGTGCGCCGCCGGCGGTCCGGTAGGCGCACAACCTTCCACGCCGAGCATCAGCGGCAGTCCGGCGCCCGCAGCGTCGCCCGCCGTGCCGTCGCCGCAAGCAGCGAACCAAACGCAAGGCGAAGCGCTGCCGCCGCCGCCGGTGCCGGTGGTGCTACCGGCGGTTCCGAACGTCGCTCCCGGCTACGCCGGACCGGCGAACCCGCCGCTGCCGACCGGTGAGCTCGTCGGCGTCAACCAGCCGTTCGTCGGCATCAACCTGCAAGATGCGATCACGATGGGGCTGCAGCGCAATACCGACCTCGCCGTCGCCGAATCGAACAATCGCATCGCGAATTACGAGATCGTCGCCGCCAAGGGCGCCTACGACGTACAGTTCATGCTCGAGCCGCAGTATCAGCACGGCGTGCAGCCCGCGGTAACGCTGTTCGAATCCGGGCCGAACGGCGGTCCGATCACGCAGATTTCCAACGGTCTCGCCGCCGCCTTCTCGGGTCAGACGACGTCCGGCGGCCGCTACAGCATCAGCGGCAGCTCCCAGTCGATCCGCAACG
>DASYOE010000026.1:0-16182 GCA_036008105.1 Candidatus Lustribacter sp.
ACGTGGCGATCAATTGTGCGGCCTTCCACAACGTCGACGTGTGCGAACGCGAACCCGATAAGGCGTTTGCCGCCAACACGCTCGCGGTCGACCGTTTCGCCCGCGCGTGCGCGGAGCGCGACGTCGCCTTCATGACGATCAGCACGGATTACGTTTTCGCGGGAACCGCGTCGCGTCCGTACGCCGAGAACGACGCGACCGGGCCGCGCACGGCCTACGGCGTCTCCAAACTCGGCGGCGAGTTCCTTACGCGTCGCGCCGGACCAAAACACTACGTCGTGCGCTCGAGCGGCGTCTTCGGTACGGTCGGCACATCGAGCAAAGGCTATACGCTTATCGACAAAGTGCTGGGTCAGGCCGAGCGCGGCGAACCGACGCGCATGGTTGCCGACATGACGTTCTCGCCGTCGTATGCGCCGCACGTCGCGCGCACGATCCACGCGCTGATCGTTGCCAAAGCGTACGGCCTGCATCACGTCACCAACAGCGGCGCGTGCACCTGGTACGAGTTCGTGAAGGCCGCCTTTGCCAAAGCCGGGTTCGCCGACGCGGAACTCGAGCCCGTGCCGTACGCTTCGTTCAACAACCCCGTGCAACGGCCGATGTACTCCCCGCTCGCGAACACCACGTTCGCAGCGCTGGGGATCGCCGCACTGCCGTCGTGGGAGGCGGCGCTCGATGAATTCATCGCGGTCCGCAGTAAGCGCGTGCAAGCAGTAACGTAATTGCTGCTCGCCGCCGTGCTCGCCGCCACGCTGGCTGCCGACCTCGACCACATCATCGCGACCGCGCCGACGTTGCACGGCGCGCATGTCGGATTGCTCGTCGAAACCACCGACGGCGTTCCGGTCTACGCGCACAATGCCGACGATACGCTCCAAGGCGCCTCGACGATGAAGCTCGTCGTGGGCAGCGCGGCACTCGAGCGCCTCGGACCAACGTATCGCTTCACGACGACGCTGACGCGCGCGCCGTTGCCGGCCGGCGGTGACGCCCTGGTACTTCACGGCGGCGGCGATCCGCTGCTGCGGCGTACCGACCTCGATGCGGCCGCCGATGCGGTGCAGCAAGCCGGGATCGTCCAAGCGCAAGTCACGCTCGACGAATCGCATGTTGCGCCCGACGAGCGCCGCGCGCCGGGTTGGTCGGTCGACGACTACCTGGAATACTACGCACCGGTGGTGAACGGGCTGCCGTTCGAAGAGAACGTGCTGCCGCTGACGCTCCTTCCGGGCGCCGCCATCGGCGCGCCGCCGGTCTTGCAGTTGCCGTCACCCTACGCGGCGCTCGGCGTGCCGGCCGGCACGTGCGTGCCCGCTCCGACGCTGCTCACGTTCACGATGGCGGCAAAGACGGTCGCCGCCGGCCAACCCGACACCTCAGATGTGAACGTCGGCCTGTGCGGCGACATCGTGATTACCGGCGGCGTTCCGCTGGGCGGGCCGTCCCACGTCGATGCGGCCGTCGATCAGCCCGAGGCGCTCGCGCTAGCCTATTTCACCGACGCCCTGCGCCGCCGCGGGATAACGGTGCTGGATACACAGGCGGGGGTCCCGGGACCGGGGACGGTCGTCTGGCGACACGTGAGCGAACCGTTGAGCGCGATGCTGGCCGACATGTGGCAACCTTCGGACAACCTCATCGCCGAGGAGCTGTTGCGCGAATTGGACGTTGCGACGAACGCCCACCCGGGCACGATCGAGGGAGGTGCCGCGGTCGAGCGCGCCTGGCTGCGCGCGATCGGCGTCGATCCGGCAACCCTCACGATTGCCGACGGCAGCGGTCTCTCGCAGTACGACCGGGTGACGCCGCGCGCGCTGGCGGCGATTCTGCTCCACGATTGGCGGGGGCCGAACCACCGCGTCGCGCTCGACGCCCTCCCAGTCGCCGGCGTGCGGGGCGATCTGCGCGGCGCCATGCAAGGCAGCACCGCGGTCGGGCGTGTGTTTGCGAAAACGGGTTCGATGATGCACGTGCGCGGACTGGCCGGGTTCGTCGACGCGCGCTCCGGAGGCACGCTGATTTTCGCTCTCAACGTGGATGACTGGATGGGCACGGACGCCGACATGGCCGCGCTGCGGACGGCGATTGCGGTCCGCCTGGCACAGTAACGGCCGTCCCTCGACTCCGCTCGGGATGACACGACGGGTGCGTCAGCCAACCTAGGGACAAATGCTCCCCGAGTTACTTGCCTGGTTTACCGGCAAGGACGTTAATAAGCGGAAATATCCGCGCAAACGCCGGCCGTACCGGGCAGCCTATAGCCTGGATGGGAAGACCCAAAAACCGGCGATCGGGCTCGATCTCAGCGGCGGCGGCTGCTGCATTCTCACCCAGGAAAACGTGGCGCAAAAAGAGTTCGAGCTGCGCGCGGTGATCGAGGAGCGTCAAGTCCGGTTACGCGCCAAGACGGTGTGGACCGACAACGTCACGCACCAAGGCCGCAAGGTCTGGCGCTACGGCATGCAGTTCACCGGCATCCCGGCCGACGACTGGGACGCGATCATCCGCTACACCACCGACAAGGCTGTCGCGGAATCGAACAAAGCGGCCGAAGACCTCACCAAGGTGCGGCTGACGCCCGACGACACGGCGCGCCTGTTGCCACTGGCATTGCAAACGCGGCTCTTGCAAATGCTCGTGCAACGCGGACGCCTCGCGCCGCTCGATGAACGCGCGACGCCGCTCGTGCAGTATTTCTACTCCGGCATCGTCAAGCACGAAGGCAAACCGATGCACCGGTTGCTGATCCAGTCGCGCGTCACCAAAGACGACGGCAGCACGCCCGAGACGTACGAAACCGGCTTCGTGTTCGACGACACCGGTGCGAACATCGGCATCCTGATCGACCCGCCGAAACCCGACGCGTCGCCGCCGGCACCGCCGGCGTAGGGGACGCGTGAGCAAGACCGCCCTCATCACGGGGATCACGGGCCAAGACGGGTCCTATCTCGCCGAGTTGCTCTTGCGCGCGGGCTATCGCGTCGTCGGCATGACGCGCCGGACATCGACCGACGTGCACGAACGCATCCAGCACATCGTCGACGACATCGAGTTCGTGTCGGGCGATCTGCTCGACCAAAGTTCGATCACCTCGATCGTCGCGACGGTGAAGCCCGACGAGGTCTACAATCTCGCCGCGCAATCGTTCGTGCCGACGTCGTGGGATCAACCGGTGCTGACCGGCGAGTTCACCGCGCTCGGCGTGACGCGCGTGCTCGAAGCCATCCGCACCGTGAACCCGCGCATCCGCTTCTATCAGGCGTCGAGCTCCGAGATGTTCGGCAAGGTGCAAACGGTGCCGCAGAACGAGCAGACTGCGTTCTATCCGCGTTCGCCCTACGGTGTGGCGAAGTTGTACGGCCACTGGATTACGATCAACTACCGCGAGTCGTACGACCTCTACGCGGTGAGCGGCATCTTGTTCAACCACGAGAGCGAGCGGCGCGGCAAGGAATTCGTGACGCGCAAGATCACCGACGGCGTGGCGCGCATCAAGCTGGGGCTCGCGAGCGAGCTGCGGCTGGGAAATCTCGAAGCGCGGCGCGACTGGGGATTTGCCGGCGACTACGTGCGCGCGATGTGGATGATGCTGCAGCAAACCGTGCCCGACGATTACGTGATCGCCACCGGCACCACGCGCAGCGTCGGCGAGTTCGTGCGCGCGGCGTTCGCGCACGTCGACTTGGATTGGGAACGCTACGTCGTGGTCGATCCGCGCTTCTACCGCCCGGCCGAAGTCGACATGCTCGTCGGCGATGCGAGCAAGGCGCTCAAGATCCTTGGCTGGGAGCCCGAGACGCCGTTCGAGCGGCTCGTGGAATCGATGGTGCAAGCGGACCTGGAGCGCTTGCGGCCGTTCGCCGCAGTGTAACATGCGCGTTCTGGTGACCGGCGCGACCGGCTTTGTCGGCCGGCATTTGCTCGCGGCCTTGCAGGCCGGCGGTCACGAGACGGTTGCGGCGGGCGGCCCGCACGATGCGCCGCCGGTGGTTGCCCTGGAACTGTTCGATCCGCCGGCCGTGCAGCGAGTCGTGGACGAAGCCGCGCCCGATGCGATCGTGCACCTCGCCGGCCAAGCCTTCGTTCCCCAAAGCATCGCCGATCCGCTGGGCACGCTCGCGGTCAACGCGACCGGCACCGCGCACGTGCTGGAGGCGGCGCGCATCTATCGCGACCGCGTGCAGGCGCCGCTGCGCGTCTTGGTGATCAGCAGTGCGGAGGTGTACGGCATCGCGCGGCCCGAGCGGATGCCGCTCGATGAAACGGCGGTCGTGCGCCCGGGCAATCCGTACGCGGCGAGCAAGTTGGCCGCCGAAACGTTCGCGCTTGCCTGGCACCGCGCATACGGCCTCGACTGCGTGATCGCCCGCCCCTTCAACCACATCGGGCCGGGTCAGGACACGCGTTTCGTCGTGGCCTCGTTTGCCCGACAGCTGGCGGAGATCGCCGCCGGCGCGCCGCCGCTGCTGCTCGTCGGCAACCTTGAAGCGCAGCGCGACTTCCTCGACGTGCGCGACGTGGTGGCGGCCTACGTGCTGCTGCTTGAAAACGGGCGCCTCGGCGAAGTGTATAACATTAGTAGTGGACGGCCGGTCGCCATTCGAGAGGTTTTGCGGCAATTGATCACCATCGCCCGGGTTCCGGTTGAGATTCGCGAGGATCCGGCGCGCATGCGTGCATCGGACCTGCCCGTGCTCAGCGGTGATTCGACGAAGCTGCGCGCGGCAACCGGCTGGGAGCCGCAGTATTCGCTGACCGACTCCTTGCGTGAGATCTATGCAAACGCGCGATGAATTCGTGTTCGCGCGGCGCGGCGAGTTACTCGCCGCTCCGGCGTTGATGCTCGCGGTGTTTGGAAAGCCGAGCGCCTTTTCGATCGCGGCCGGTCTCCCGTTCGCGTTCGCCGGCGAAGCGATCCGGGCGTGGGCGGTGGGCTACTCCGGCGTGACGACGCGCGGCGACACAGTGATGGCGCCGGCATTGGTTACTGCCGGACCGTACGCGTATGTTCGCAATCCGCTTTACATCGGCAACTTCGTCACGGCGTTCGGCTTTGCGATCGCGTTCACCGGCGCGAACGGCGCCGCCGCCCGTACGGCGCTCGTCGCGGGCGCGCTCGGCACGATGCTCGGCGTGTACAGCGTCGTCGTGCCGCACGAGGAACGCTTCTTGCGCGACACGTTCGGCGCCGCGTTCGACGAGTACGTTGCCGCGGTACCCCGCGTCGTGCCGCGCACGGCACCGGCGGGCAGCGAAGCCGGAACGTACGATCCCTCGGTGATCGGCAGCGCCGAGTCGCGCACGTTTCTCACATTCGGCGCGATGTTGCTGGCACTGGCGTTTAAGGCGCGAAATAAATGAGCGGTCACGGTCACCACGACGAAAATCAGGCCGGCTCCGGGCAACTGAAAATCGCGCTGGCTGCGACCGCCGCCGTCGCGGCGGTCGAGCTCGCGGGCGGCATCGCGGCCCATTCGCTGGCGCTGCTCTCCGACGCGGCGCACGTGACCATGGATGTGGTCGCGTTGATCATCGCTCTGGCCGCCAGCATCCAGTCGCAGCGTCCGGCGAACGAGCGTCAGACGTTCGGGTTTGCGCGGCTCGAGATCTTAGCCGGGCTCGGCAACAGCGGGCTACTGCTCGCCGTGACCGTCCTCATCGTGGTCGAGGCGATACACCGCTTCATGCAACCCGAGCTTCCCGACGGCACGCTGATGGTTATCATCGCTGCAGCCGGTTTGGTGGTGAACGTCGGCATCGGCGTCATGCTGCTACGCGCGAATAGCGCATCGTTGAACATGCGTGCTGCGATGTTGCATGTGGGTGGTGATGCGCTCGGCGGTCTCGCCGTGATCGTCGGCGGCTTCGTGATCCTCAGGACCGGCGCGAGTTGGATCGATCCGGCGCTCTCGCTCTTCGTCTCCGTCATCATTCTTTTGGGAATCGTCAACGTCTCGCGCGAGGCGATGCAGGTCTTGCTCGAGTCGGTGCCCGACCACGCGCGGTTGCCGCTGGTGAGGGCGAGTATCGTCAAGTGCGACGGCGTCGTCGACGTTCACGACCTCCATGTCTGGACGATCGGAACCGGTTCGTACGCGCTCGCGGCGCACGTGGTGCTCGACGACCGGCGGCTCAGCGAAGCGACCGCGGTGCTGAACCGCATCACCGCGGCAATGCACGACGATTTCGGCATCGCCCACGTCACGGTCCAGTTCGAATGCGAATCCTGCGAGGACGACGAACGCGTCGTCTGCACGCAAGTCCAAGCCAGCTAAAAGGGGGGTCCCGATGCCGACCGTCGTTCTCGCCACCGCTCGTACCCCGTTCGGCCGCCTCGGCGGCGCGCTCTCCTCGCTGGCTGCGACGACCCTCGGCGGCGACGCGATCCGCAATGCGGTCGCTCGCGCCGGCATCGATTCGGCCGAGATCGAGCACGTGATCATGGGTCAGGTGCTGCAAGGCGGAGCAGGGCAAGCGCCGGCCCGCCAGGCGATGTTCAAGGCCGGGCTCGCCAAAACGACCACGGCCGAAACGATCAACAAAGTTTGCGCCTCGGGCATGGTCGCGGTGGCGCACGCCGCCCGGATGATCAACGCGGGCGACCACGACGTGATCGTTGCCGGCGGCATGGAGTCGATGTCCAACGCGCCCTACCTCCTGGCAAACGCGCGTTCCGGCTATCGCTTCGGCAACGGCGAGCTGATCGACGAGATGGTGCACGACGGATTGCTCGACTACTACTTCGACGAAGCGATGGCATCGCAAGCCGCCAAAGTCGCAGCCGAACTCGGGCTCACGCGCGAAGTGCAAGATCAGTTTGCCTATCAATCGCACGCCCGCGCGCATGCGGCGCATGAAGCTGGACATCTGTCCGCCGAGATCGTGCCGATTCGCGTCGCGAGCAAAGCGCGGGGCAAGATCATCGTCGATGCGCTCCCGATTCCGGCCCGCGAACGCGTGCCGGTTGCGGCCGGCGGCAACGGAAAGTCGATTTGGGGTCACGCCTCGGCGATGGTCGCCGATCCGAAGCGCTACAGTCCGTACGTGACGGGCGACGTCCCCGCGAACCTGGTCGATCGCGACGAGCCCGTGCGCGCCGACGCGTCGATCGAAGCGATGGCCAAACTCAAACCGCTCGATAAAGACGGAACGGTCACCGCCGGTAATGCGCCGGGCGTGAACGACGGCGCGGCGGCACTCGTGCTGTCGAGTTCCGAGTACGCGAAGCGCAACGGTATAGAAGTGCTCGGTACGGTTGAAGGTCACGCCGGCGCGGCGTGGGACCCGCCGTATCTCGCGTTGACCCCCGCGATGGCGACGCAAAAACTGCTCGACCGCATGAACCTCAAGACGAGCGACATCGCGGTGTGGGAATTCAACGAAGCCTTCGCCGCGGTCGCGCTCACCGCAGCGGGCCGCCTAGGGCTGGATCCCACCTCCATCAACGTGCAAGGCGGCGCGGTCGCGTTCGGTCATCCGCTGGGCGCTTCAGGCGCACGCGTCGTAGCATCAGTCATACACCAACTACGCCGCCGCGGCGGCGGCCTGGGCATCGCCGCAATCTGCAGCGGCGGCGGCCAAGGCGACGCCCTACTCGTACGCGTCGGCTAAGGCTGAGGTCAACGAAGTAACCACCTCGCGCCTTCGCGCTCGCAACGGGGGTAAACACCTCGCGCCTGCGCGCTCGGCTTCTCAAGGTAACGATCCCTGTGTGTCATCCCGAGCGCAGTCGAGGGACGGGACACGACCGCGGCATTTTGCGCTAACCGAAAATGGTCACGAGCGTAGCCGAGTGACCAGCCGCAATCAAGACCACTTGTGGCAGTCACTCGACTTCGCTCGTGACTAGGTGGGACTACCTCAATCTGGGATGATAGTGGCGCGTTCCTCGACTGCGCTCGGAATGACACAAGAGAAACGTTACATTGAGAAGCCGAGCGCGTAGGCGCGAGGTGTTTCACTTCCCTAACCTTCACCTTACCTTACCTTACCTTACCGCTATCTCACTTCACCGCGTCGCTCGCGAGAATGTACAGGCCGCCGGTGAAGCGGTCGCAGCCGAAGATGTAGCCGCGGTCGTCGACGTACACGTCGTTGATTTGGATTTCGTGTTTTTCCGAACCCGCCGGCGCGGCGGGGACGTAGTAGGCGGCTTCTTTCGGGTTGCGCGGATCGCGAATGTCGAACACGCGGACGCCGCCGCCGAAGAAGCTGCCGACGATCGTCGTGTCGGATTTCCAGGTCGGTCCGTACGGCTTGTCTTCGAAGATGTTGTGGGCTCCGTAGCGCCCGTCGCGCGCGCACAGTTGCGCGGTGTTCGCCGCGTACGGCATCACCGAGAGAAACACCGGATGCTTCTCATCGGAAATATCCCATAGCGTGAGCCGCTTCGCGCCCTCGGCGCAGTGATCGCCCAGCGCTTCCTCGCTCAGGGCCAGCAAGTTGCGCGAAAAGATCGGGAACGCGGTGTGCGTGAAACCCGGCGAGCCGTAGCGCGTGATGCTGACCGCCTTCGGATGCGCCGGATCGCTGATGTCGACGATCACGAGTCCGCCGTCGAGATACCCCATATACGCGCGATTCGGGTGACTCGGAAAGACGTCGATGTTGTGCGGCCGGTACACCTCGGTCCCGATCGATTGGGGCGGCGCCGGAATCGGGTTCACGCTGCCCGCGTCGGTGTTGCGCTGGCCGGGATACCACCAGCGGCCGATTTCTTTCGGGTGTTCGCGGTCGTGCAGGTCGACGATCATGTAGAACTGATCGTCTTCCGTCGCGCGTTTGGGAATGAAGTCGGCCGCGCCGCTGGTGATGTGGGCCTGCGTTTCGCTCGAGAGCCAGACGTGGTGCACCCCGCGCGAGCGCGGACCCGTTGTATCGAAGTAGCTCACGAGGCGCGGCGTTGCCGGCTGCGAGACATCCCAAACGCGGATGCCGGCGCCGGGTTCGCCCTCGGTGGCGCTCTCCGCCGCGACGACCAGGGTGTTGCCGTTCAGGTCGAGCGAGTTGCAGCGCAGGTCCTTACCGGGGCTCGGGATTTCGGAGAGCACTTGCGGGTGCGCGGCGTCGGTGACATCGAGAACCGCGAAGCACTGCGGGCCCGATTCGTGAGCGACGTAGAAGATGCGCCGACCGCCGGGCGCTAGCTTTTCCGCCATCCCCTCGCCCAGGAGCGTGAGGTCGGCGTGACCGACCAAGCGCATGTTAAACGCGTCGGGAACGGTGAGGTCGCCGGTATCCGGCGGGCGCGTCTGGGCGCCGGCGGCGCTCCCGACGCAGAGCACGAACGCGGCGAGCACGGCAAGACGGCGACCAGCAAACGCGAGCATGGCGATCCTCCGGAAACGAAGTTCGACGCTCCCTTCGTGCCGCGTAAGAATTTTCCCGAGGGGTCCGCGCGTACTGGGTACAATCTGGCAGCATGCGATTGATGGTCGTGGGCGCCGGGCAGATGGGCGCCGGCATCGCGCAAGTGTTCGCAGCGCATGGCCACGAGGTGCTGCTGAACGACGTCGACGAGGCCCGCATCAAACACGGCATCGACGGAATTGCGAAACGTCTGCAACGTGACGTCGACAAAGGCCGGCTCAAGGCGGACGCGCGCGGCCGCATCCTCGAGCACATCGATCCGCGCCCGCACTTCCACGATCTCGACATCTCGCTCGCGATCGAGGCGGCGACCGAGGATTTCGACACCAAGGTCGACCTGTTCCACCGGCTCGACGAGAACACCGCGCCCGATACGATCCTGGCGACCAACACGAGCTCGATGTCGATCACCTCGCTGGGTGCGGCGACGAACAAACCCGAGCGCGTGATCGGGATGCACTTCATGAATCCGGTTCCGGTGATGGCGCTGGTCGAAGTAATTCGCGGCATCGCCACGAGCGATGCGACCGCGCGAGCGATCGTCGAACTCGCTTCGTCGCTGGGCAAAACGCCGGTCGAAGTGCGCGACTTCCCGGGCTTCATCGCCAACCGCATCCTGATGCCGATGATCAACGAGGCGATCTTCGCGGTCTACGAAGGCGTCGCGACGATCGACGCGATCGATACGGTCATGAAGCTCGGCATGAACCATCCGATGGGCCCCCTCACGCTGGCCGATTTCATCGGCCTCGACACGTGCCTGGCGATCATGAACGTGCTCTACGACGGTTTCGGCGATTCGAAGTATCGGGCGTGCCCGCTGCTCAAGCAATACGTCGCCGCCGGCTGGCTCGGCAAGAAGTCGGGCCGCGGTTTCTACGATTATCGTGGCACGGTCACGGTTCCGGCCGTGGTGTGACCGCGTTCGAACCGAGCGACGATCAGCGGGCGATCGGCGCGCTGGCCCGTGAGATCGCCGCGCGGGAGATTGCGCCCCATATCGCAGCGTGGGACCGCGAACACACCTTTCCGCGCGCGCTGTACACGACGTTCACCGCGGCTGGGCTCATGGGACTGCTCGTTCCGGAAGCCTTTGGCGGCAGCGCAGCCGACTACGTAAGCTATGCGCTGACGATCGAAGAGATCGCGCGCGTCGATGCAGGCGCGGCGGTGACGCTTTCGGTGCACTCGATGATCTGCAACGCCATCGCCAAGCTCGGCAGCGAGGAGCAGCGCGAGCGCTGGCTCGGCGAACTGGCGACGAACGATGCGCTGGCGGGTTTCGCGCTGACCGAACCGGACGCGGGCTCCGACGCGGCTGCAATTCGCGCGCGCGCCGTGCGCGACGGGGACGGCTACGTGCTCAGCGGTCGCAAGCAGTGGTGCACGAACGGCGGGCATGCGGCGGTCGTGATGGCGATGTTCCGCACCGGCGACGCGGGCGCCAAGGGCATCTCCGCGTTCTTAATCGACATGTCACAGCCGGGCGTGGTGGTGGAAAAGGTAACCGAGAAGCTCGGCATCCACACCAGCAACACCGTCGATCTGTTGTTCGACGATATGCGCGTGCCCGCATCCGCGCTGCTCGGTAAAGAAGAGACCGGGCTCGGCTCGGCGTTGTCGACGCTCGCTGCGGGACGGATCGGTATTGCATCACAGGCGACCGGCATTCTCGCGGCGTGTCTCGATGCGTCGACGAAATTCGCAACCGAACGGGTCGCGTTCGGCCGCCGGATCGGCGCGTTCGAGGGCATCGCATTTAAACTCGCCCAGATGGCGACCGATCTCGATGCCGCGCGCCTGCTGACCTATCGCGCCGCCGCGCGCTGCGATGCGGGCGAACCGTTCGCGATCGAAGCCAGCAAGGCGAAGCTCTTCGCCTCGACTGCGGCGCGGATGCACGCGTCGGAAGCGGTGCAAATTCACGGCGGCTACGGCTACACCACGGAATTCCCCGTCGAGCGCTACTACCGCGACGCCAAGATTACCGAGATCTACGAAGGCACCTCGGAGATCCAGAAACTCATCATCGCCCGCGACCTCGTCGGCCGCCTCGATGACTTGTCATCGTGAGCGGAGCGCCGCAGGCGCGTAGTCGAACGACCGCCACAATCGCCGCGGTTGCGATCTTCATCGCGTGCCTCTTTCTCTACCAATCCAACGGCGACACCTACGTCTACACCTACGACAGCGCGCCCAACTCGCTAATGGTGCTGAACGCACTCGAAAACCACCGGCTCGATTTCGACAATTTTCGCGGCGGCTATCTCTACCAGCTGGGCGCCGGGTACGTGTTCACCAACGACAAGAGCGGCAATTTAGTGTCGTTCTTCCCGATCGGTACCGCGATCCTAAGCGCTCCGCTCTACGCGGCATTCGATCCGCTGATACATCTGCAACACCAACCCAGCGATATAACGTCACTAAGCTTCGAGCGCTATCGCTTGCACTACGAAAAGCTGGCCGCGAACTGGATCGCCGCGCTCGCCGCGGTGCTCATGTTTCTCTGCGCGCGACGCCTGACCGGCCTCGTGCCCGCGCTGATCGTCACGCTCGCGTTTGCGGCGGGCACCGACATGTGGACGGTCGGTTCGCAAGCGTTGTGGCAGCACGGCGCTGTGAACCTGCTCGTGCTCGCGATGACCGGCGCGTTGCTCACGGCGCTCGACGCGCCGCGCAAAGTGCCGTGGCTGCTGCTGGCTGGGTTGTGCGCGGGCTTTCTGTTCGTGGTGCGGCCGACGGCGCTGGTCTTCAGCGCCGCGGGTTTGGCATTCGCGGCATGGGAGTCTCGGCGCTACGCGCTGACGTTCGTCGCCGGTGCCGTCGCCGGTCTTTTGCCCGGCATCATTTGGAACGAGGGCACCTTCGGTACGCTGCTCGGGGCGTACGGACAAAATGCCGATGCGTACGCGTTCACCTGGCCGCAATTCAGCAACGCCTTCGCGGCGCTTTTGATCAGTCCGGGCAAAGGATTGCTGGTGTTCACCCCGATTGCGGTGTTTTCGCTGATCGGATTGTGGCACGCGCTCCGCGCGCGCACGCCGCAGGCCTGGCTGCTCGTCGCGCTCGCGGTCGCCGCGTTCATCCTGCTCTTGCAGTACAGTTTCTTCACGCGCTGGTGGGGCGGCACGAGTTTCGGTCCACGCTACCTCACCGACATCGCGTGCGTCCTCGCGCTGCTCTTGGCGTACGCGATCCCCACGCGACCGGCGGGCCGCGTCGCGTTCGGCGTGCTGCTGGCGGCGTCCATCGCGATCCAGTTCGTGGGCGCGAACGGCGAGGAGTTCGGCCGCTGGAGCGCACTCCCGGTCAGCGTCGACGTCCAGCCGTCGCGCGTCTGGTCGCTGGCTGATTCCCCGATTCAGCGCGACGTTGTGGCCACGCTGCGCCGGTACACGCTCGCGACAAACGTCGTCCAGGGTGGTCCAGCACGTTCGGGGAACGGTGGCGGGCCATGAAATTGATCGAATATCAGGGCAAGGACCTCTTCCGGCGCGTCGGCATACCGACCCCGAAAGGCGTCTTCGCCACCACGCCCGCCGAAGTCAAAGCGTTCATCGAAAAGAACCCCGGCTCGTGGGTGCTCAAGAGCCAAGTGATGATGGGCGGCCGCGGGAAGGCCGGCGGAATCAAGTTTGCCGACACCGCCGCCGAAGGCGAGACGCTGGCCAAGGAGCTGATCGGCAAGCACCTCGTCTCGATTCAGAATCCCGACGGCGAAACCGTGAAGTCGCTACTGGTTGAAGAGAAAACGAACATCGAGAGCGAGGCGTACATTTCGATCACCGTCGATCGCGACACGCGCACCCCGGTGTTCATCTGCAGCGCCAAGGGCGGCATGGACGTTGAGGAAGTGGCCGAGCACGATCCCGACGCGATCGTGAAATATTGGGTCGATCCGGCGATCGGCTTCTCGCCCTACATCGCGCGCGCGCTCTTCTTCGCCGCGAAGCTGCCCGCCGGCTACGGCAAGACGTTCCCCAAGATTTGCGCGGGGCTCTACGACCTGTTCATGGACTACGGCGCGAACCTGCTCGAGATCAATCCGCTGGTCCTCACCAAAGACGGCGCGGTGATCGCGGCCGACGCGAAGGTCGACCTCGACGACAACGCGCTCTGGAAACACCCCGACGTCGAAGCGTGGAACAAAGCCGCGCCGTCGGATGAAGATCAGGAGGCGGCGCTCGCGATCGGCCTCGGCATGTTCAACTACAAGAAGTTGCTCGACGAAGCCGGCGAGCCGGCCAAGCACGTCGGCACGATCGCCAACGGTGCGGGTTTGGGCATGGGCACGATGGACGCCGTCAAGAACGCCGGCGGCAGCGCGACGAACTTTCTCGACATCGGCGGCGGCGCCCAAGCCGAACTCGTGAAGAAGAGCTACAACCTCGTCACGAGCGATCCGCGCGTCAAGGCGATGTTCATCAACATCTTCGGCGGCATCACGCGCGGCGATCAAGTCGCGCTCGGCATCGTCGAAGCGCTCAAGGGTAACGACGTGCGCAAAGTGCCGATGGTCATTCGCTTGACCGGCACCAATGCCGAAGAAGGCCGCAAGATCTTGGCCGACGCCGGATTCTACCCGGTCGAAACGATGGATGAAGGCGCGGCCAAAGCCGTCGCGCTCACGAAAGGTGCGAACTAACCATGGCGATCTTCCTCGATAAGAACTCGAAGGTTATCGTCCAAGGGATCACCGGCCGCGAGGGCCTCTTCCACACCAACAAAATGATCGCGTACGGCACGAACATCGTCGGCGGCGTCACGCCCGGCAAGGGCGGCACCAAGATCGAGAGCGGCCAGCCGGTGTTCAACACGGTCAAGGACGCCGTTGAGGCGACCGGCGCGACACACTCGATCATCTTCGTTCCGCCGTTTGCCGGCTCCGACGCGCTCTACGAAGCGTACGACGCCGGCATCGAGTTCGCGGTGTGCATCACCGAGGGCATTCCGGTTCACGAGATGATGAAGGTGGTCGCGACGACCAAAGGCATGCGGATCATCGGCCCCAACTGTCCCGGCGTCATTTCGCCCGGCAAGTCGCTGGTCGGCATCATGCCGAGCCAAGTGTTCAAGGCCGGCAATATCGGCATGATCTCGCGCTCGGGCACGCTGACCTATGAGATCGTCGATGGGCTCACGCGCGCCGGCCTCGGTCAGTCGACCTGCGTCGGCATCGGCGGCGACACGATCATCGGCACGTCGTTCGTCGACTGTTTGCGTGAGTTCGCCAACGATCCCGAGACGCACGCGGTCGTCGTGGCCGGCGAGATCGGCGGCGCGGCGGAAGAAGCGGCGGCGGAATTCATCGGCGCGCACATGCCGAACAAGCCGGTCGTTGCGTTCATCGGCGGCCGCTCGGCGCCCAAGGGCGCGCGACTCGGCCACGCCGGTGCGATCATCTCGGGCAACACCGGCACGCCGGAAAGCAAGGTCAAAGCGTTCCAGGCGATCGGCGCGCCGGTGGCCGACCGTCCGTCGGACATTCCGAAGCTGGTGGCCGAACGCCTCAAAGCCGTGCACGCCTAAACCGGCGTGCACGCCGGGTATCAGTGCGAGGAGTGCGAGGAAGCCGTGTGGCTCGCCACGACGCGCGCGGAGCTAACCTGGCTGCGAAATCGCCGGCACGTCGTGCGTGAGGTCCTCAAGCACGTCAGCGCCGGCCTCGATTCGTGGATCATGGACGGCGTGGAGTTCCTCGAACGCCACGACGCCCACAGCATCGTGATCGTGACAAAATCGACCTAACCCCACAAACACCTCGCGCCTTCGCGCTCGGCCTCTCAAGCGCACGGTGCCCTTCTCCTGTCATCCTGAGCGGAGCGCAGCGGAGTCGAAGGACCGCCTCGATCTTGAACCTTGGTAGCGGTCCTTCGACTGCGCGCCGATGGCGCTTCGCTCAGGATGACAATGAGAGGGCGACGGCGATAACTTCGGCATGAAACGCAGCACCGAACGCATTCTTACCACCCATACGGGGAGTTTGCCGCGGCCGGATGGGGTGGCGAAGCTCATGGTTGCGCGTGCCGAGGGCAAGCCGGTTGACGACGCGGTGTTCGACCGTGCGGTGAGCGATGCGGTCGAGGCTAGCGTGCGCAAACAGGTCGAGCTTGGCGTCGACGTTATCGATGACGGCGAACAGTCGAAGTCCGGATTCATTGCGTATCTAAACGAACGGTTGGACGGGTTCACGCCGAATTTGAAGCCGCGCGGCGGGCGGCCGTTCGACGGCTCGCGCGAGGTGCTCGCGTTCCCGGAATTCTACAGCGAGGGCCGGCTGCCGGGCGGCCAAGTGCACAACGCGGTCTGCACGGGCCCAATCAGCTACAAAGGCGACGCAGCGCTGCAGCGGGACTTGGCTAACCTCAAGCGCGCGGCCGCCGGAAAGCCGATTGCCGATGTGTTCGTCCCTTCCGCATCGCCGGCGAGCGTCGAGGGCTGGCAGCACAACGAGTATTACAAAAAAGAGGACGAGTATCTCTACGCGATCGCCGAAGCGATGCGCCACGAGTATCAGGCGATCGTCGACGGCGGCTTCTTGCTGCAGCTCGACGATCCGTTTCTCGCGATGTACTACATGATGAACCCCGACGCCACGGTGGCCGACGTCGTGAAATGGGGCCGTTTACGCGTCGATGCGATGAACCACGCCGTGCGCGATATTCCGCCCGAGCGTATCCGCTACCACACCTGTTACGGGATCAACATGGGCCCGCGCACGTCGGATCTCGAACTCAAGCACTTCATCGATTTGGTGCTGAGCGTCAAGGCGGGTGCGTTTTCATTCGAGGCCGCCAACCCGCGCCACGC
>DASYOE010000027.1:0-37898 GCA_036008105.1 Candidatus Lustribacter sp.
GTCCGTCGCTGCGCGGCGGCTGCGATTCGCGCAGCTGCACGCCTTCGTGCTGGAGCAGCCAACGTTTGCGGTCGAGTCCGCCGGCGTAGCCGGTCAGCGTTGCGTCTGCGCCGATGACGCGGTGGCACGGCACGACGATCGCGACCGGGTTCAGCGAGTTTGCGTGGCCGACGGCGCGGCTTGCGCTCGGCTGTCCGAGACGTCGTGCCAACTCGCCGTAGGTGATCGTCGTGCCGGCCGGGATGCGGCGCAGTTCGGCCCACACCCGCGCTTGAAACGGCGTGCCGCCGGCGTCGACCGCCACGGCGTCGAGCGCGCGGATATCGCCGGCGAGGTACGCCCGCACGGCCGAGCTGGCGCCGCCGGGGTCGTCCGCATCGGTCAAACGGTACTCGCCGTAGCGGGCGGCCAAAAAGGCGTTCATGCGGTGGTCGTAGCCGCGATAATCGAGGGCGCAGAGCTGCGCGCCGTCGGAGATGATCAGCAGCGTGCCGATCGGCGAATCGATGCGGTCAGCGTAGAGAAGATTTCTAAACTTTTCTGCCAAGGACGTTCTCAATGTTTCACGCCCCAGGGACACCGTCCCGCCGGAAGTTTCTGCGGGCGAGCGCGGCCGGCGCGCTTGCGGCTGCGGTCGCTGCCCCAGCTTCCGCGGCGCTGAATTATGCGAAGCCCAAGGAGTGGGACGCGCTGGTGCGCGCGGCGACACAAGAGGGCCAGTTGGTCATCTACACGCCGGAGGGAGACCAGTACGAAGCCGCGCTCGTCGCGCGCTTTCAGCGGGCGTACCCGGCGATCCACGTTTCGAGCGCAACCAACAGCGGCGGAGGCCAGGCGCGCCTCTTTGCCGAGCGTGCCGCGGGCCGCTACATTCCCGACATCTGGGTCACCGGCAGCACGATCGCGTTGTTGAACCTCAAGCCGGTCGGCGCGCTCGCACCGCTGGAGCCGCTGCTCGTGCTACCGGAAATACTCGATCGCTCCGCCTGGTTCCAAAACATGTTGTGGTGGAACGATGCCGCGCCGCCGCGCACGAACGTCAGCTTTGCCGGATTGGTCACGCCGGCGTTCTTCGTCAACACGTCGCTCGTGAAAGCGGCGGACTTCAAGTCGTACTGGGATTTTGCCGATCCGAAGTGGCGCGGCAAGATCGCATCGACCGATTTGCGCAACATCGGGCCGGGCAGCACCCCGGCGAGCTACATCTACAAAGAGAAGCGCCTGGGTCAGCCGTGGTTCGACCGTTTCTTCGGGAAGCTCGACGTCGTGCTGAGCCGCAGCCAGCGGCAGATCGTCGACTGGTGCGCCCAAGGGCAATACCCGATCGCTGCGTTTGCGTCGGCGACCGAAGTCCAAAACGCGGCCAATGCCGGTTTGCCGATTGCGGGAATTCCCCTGAGCCAGCTCCGCGAAGGCGGAGCGTTGGGCCCCAACACCGGCACGATCTCCGTCATCAAACCGACGCCCCATCCGAACGCAGCTAAGCTGTACGTGAATTGGCTGCTCTCGCGCGAGGGGCAACTGGCCTGGCAAGAAGAGACCAAACAAGCGTCGCTGCGCATGGACGTGATCAAGAACGATTTGTACTTGGCGCCGCTGAAAACCGCCGGCATCACGTATGCCAACGGGGGCGCGCAGGAGTACGGTGAGGCTGCCGCAGCGTTAAAAGACGTCATCAACGACATCCTCAAGAAAAACGGTCGCCCAATCTAAAGAAGAGAGAAAAGGAGAGCCCCATGACGACATTGGCCGAGGCCCGGAAAGCCGCGCGGTTAGCGCTCGACCCCTACAAGGACTGGGTGGAACGCGAAGGGATCGCCGTTTATGAAGGCGTCGGGTGCTATCTCCCCGGCCTCGAAACGAAACCGTGGCCGCGCTACGGGGTGAACGGTGCCGTCGTGCACCTCACCGGCCGCGGCGACTTCGGCAACATGTTCGCGATCGACATTCCGGCCGGCAAAGCGACCGATCCGCAGCGCCACCTGTACGAAGACGAGATCTACGTCATCGAAGGCCGCGGCAGCACCGAGATCGAGTTTCCCGACGGCAGCAAGCGCAGCTTCGAGTGGCAGCCGCGCAGCATGTTCGCGATCCCGCTGAACGCGAAGCACCGGTTCTTCAACGGCGACGGACAGAAACGCGCGCTGCTGGCATCGGTAACGTCGTTGCCGCTGGTGTACAAGCAGTACCACAACGACGGGTTTATCTGGAACAACGAATACAATTTCGAAGACCGCCTGGGAAAAGATACCTACTATAACGGCGGCGGCGATCTGACGATGGTCCGCGCCGGACACAACGTCTGGGAAACCAACTTCGTGCCGGACTTGGCCGCGATCGAGTTGACGGAATGGAACGATCGCGGCGCCGGTTCGTTGAACCTGCGGTTCATGCTGGCCGACGGCAACATGCACGCGCACGTCTCTGAAATTCAGACCGGAACGTATAAGAAGGCGCATCGCCACGGCTCCGGCGCGCACATCTTTACCGTAACCGGTACCGGCTACTCGCTCTTGTGGACCGAGGGCGAGGCGGATTTCAAGCGCGTCGACTGGGGTCCGGGCTGGACGTTCGCGCCGGTCGACCGGCAGTTCCACCAGCATTTCACGACCAGCCCGTTTCCGTCGCGGTACTTGGCCTTCATCGCCGGCAGCAACGCGCGCTATCCGCTGACCGACGCGATGCGCCGCACCTCCGCCGCGGACGACGGTTCGCGCGGCAAGGTGTCGACCAGCATCAAAGAGGGCGGCGACCAAATGGAATACGAGGACCAGGATCCGCGCGTCCACGCGATCTGGCTCGATGAAATGAAGAAAGCCGGCATCACGCCGCAGTTCGACAAGTACGAGGGTAGCAAGCCGGCGCTGGCGGCCGCGCGCTGAGGCGAGCGCCGTCCGATCATCCGTCCTCAACGACGCTGGGCGGTGTGTTTCGGCTTCGGAACGGGATGACGTCGGCCAAAACTCCCGGTGCGCCGCAGCGGCAGGGGCCCGGTATGCGGTCCATCGTGCCGGGAACGCGTTCCGTACAGCCCACGCCGGGATCGTGCGACGCGAGCAGATGACCACACTTCGAGCACCGGTTCGTTTCAACACCCATTTCCGAACTATACGACATAATGACTGAAAGACAAACGCCCGGCGAACCGGTTCGCATTGCGATCCTCGATGATTACCAAGGCGTCGCCCTCAGTTCGGCCGATTGGTCGCCGCTGAACGGGCGTGCGAGCGTCGAAGTTTTCCGCGATCACCTTACCGATCCGGATGCGATCGTGAAGCGCCTGAACCCGTTCACCGTCGTCTGCGTGATGCGCGAGCGAACGCCGTTGACGCGCGCCATCATCGAACGGCTGCCGAAGCTGCGCTTGATTGCCTCCACCGGTGCCGTCAATGCGTCGATCGACCTCGAGGCGGCGCGCGAGCGCGGGGTTGTGGTCGCGCACACCGGGTACACCTCGCACGGCGCGATCGAACTGACGTGGGCGCTGATCCTCGCCGCGGTTCGTCACGTTCCCGACGAGGTGGCGTCGTTTCGCGCCGGCGGCTGGCAGGTTGCGGTGGGCGGTGACCTCGAGCGGCGCACGCTGGGCGTCCTGGGACTCGGTCGCATCGGCTCCGCCAGCGCGCGTATCGCGCACGCGTTCCGCATGAACGTCATCGCCTGGAGCCCGAACCTGACTGGCGAGAAAGCGGAGGCGGCCGGTGCGCGCCTGGTGAGCAAGGACGAGCTGTTCCGCGACGCCGACATCCTCAGCGTCCACATGGTCCTCGGCAAACGTTCGCGCGGCATCGTCGGCGCGGCCGAACTCGCGCTGATGAAGCCGTCGGCGTGGCTGGTCAACACTTCGCGCGGCCCGCTGGTCGACGAAGCCGCGTTGCTCGACGCGCTGCGCGAGCGGCGCATTGCCGGCGCAGCGCTCGACGTGTTCGACGTCGAACCCCTGCCGGCGGATCATCCCTTGCGCTCGCTGCCCAACGTGGTTGCCACCTCGCACGTCGGCTTCGTCACGCAGGAGACGTACGAAATCTTCTACCGCGATACGGTACGCAACATCGTCGAGTGGCTGAAAGGGTAATGGCTACGCGGGGGTCGCTTCCTCCGTGTTCAGCTCGGCCGGCAAGGTCCACGTCAGCAAGAGCAAGATCACGCTGAGCAAGGCCAGCATGATGAAGATGCCGTGCAGCGATGCCGCAATCGCACCGGCATACGTCTCCACGTCGAGCGGTGAGAGCCGGCTGCGCGTGAGCGGGTTCATCATGTGGGTGACCACATCGCCGGCATTCGGAATGCGCGCGTACAGCCCAAGGTTGAAAATGGCGCCGAACGCGGCCGTACCGATCGATGCGCCGAGCTGGCGTGTGAACTGAGTGGAAGCGGTCGCCGCGCCGCGTTCCTTCCACCCCACCGCCGCCTGCGTCATAACGACGAATACGATGTTGATGAAGCCGAAGCCGACGCCGATGACGGCGCCGCCGATCAAGGCCCACCAGATGCTGCGGTCCGGGTCGAGCATGATCAGCGCGACGCTCCCGCCGACGAGCAGAACGCCGCCCATCAGCGCGATCGTGCGGTACTGAACGTGAATGAGAAAACGCGACACGATCAGCGAACCGACCGTCCAGAATGCCGACATCACGCCCAACGTTGCACCGGCCAGCACGGCCGAGAGCCCCATCGCGCCTTGCACGAACGTCGGCAAGAAGGCGGTGAGCCCCATCGTGATCGCCCCGATCGCGAAGCTTCCGGCGTTACAGATGCCGACGACGTGGTGGCTGTAGAGGCGCAGCGGCACCATGGGTTCGGGGGTCCGCCATTCGTGCAGGATCAGCCACGCGATCAAAATGACGGCGACGATCGACAAGGCGAGCGTCGCCGATCCGGGTAGGCTGCCGAGCATGACCAGCACGAACATCAGCGTGCCGACGCCGCCGGCGAGCAGAAACGAGCCGGCGTAGTCGATGCGGTGCGCGTGCGCTTCGATCCGCTCGTGGAAGTAGAACACGATCACGCCGATGCACAAGATGCCGAACGGAATGTTGAGCCAGAAGATGGTCGGCCAGCCGGCGTGGTCGAGGATGAATGCGCCCAACAGCGGGCCGGTGACGGCTGAAATGCCCCAGACGCTCGAGAGGTAGCCTTGCACGCGCACGCGGTCTTTGCCGGTGTAAATGTCGCCGACCATCGTCGACGCCAGCGGCATCACGCCGCCGGCACCGAGACCCTGCAGCCCGCGGTACAGAATCAGCTCGACCATGTTGTGCGCGAACCCGCTGAGCGTCGAACCGATGAGAAACAGCGAAACCGCGATGATGATCAGGGTTTTGCGGCCGTAGATGTCGGCCAGCCGCCCGTAAATCGGAATCGTCACGGCTTGGGTGAGAAAATAGATCCCGAAGACCCAACTGAAGAGCCGCAACCCGCCCAGATCGGCGACGATGGTTGGGATCGCCGTAGCGACGATCGTCGCTTCGACCGAAACCATGAAGATCGCCAGGCACGCTGCGAGGAAGATCCAACGCCGCGCCGCGCTTGCGGTCACTTCAGCGCGATGTCGAGGGTCACGTCGACGATTTTCCCGATCACTGGGTCGAGTCTTGTCACCGACATGTGAAAAGCCTGCCGGTCGATGTGTCCGACCGCGTGATAGACGCGGTGCGCAGGGTCGCCGCGAATCGTCACGTCGAGGTGCTCGGGTGCGGCCACGCCGTGGAGCGTGAGCGTGCCGTCGACGCCGAACGCGGTTGCGCTCACCGGCGTGACCTTCGTGCTCTCGAACGTCCAGACCGGAAAGTTTTTCACGTCGAAGAAATCCGAGCTCACCAGCGACGCGTCGCGATCGCGGTCGCCGCTCGACACCTTGCCGGGATCGAGTTCGGCCCGCAGTTGCGTGGGGATAGCCGAATCGGGCGCGAGTTCGACGGTGCCGGCGGTAATCGGCACGGTTCCGGTAACGCGTTCGACGAAGACGTGTTGCACGCTAAACGTCGCTTTCGAATGCGACGTGTCGACGGCCAGTGCGAGCGCGATGATTTGAGCGAGCATTAGTAGGCGATCGTGAACTGCGCGTTCAACGTGTGCGAGGTCCGGGGCGAATGCGTGATGACGTCTTCGATCGTAATGCGGCTGCGCTCGCTGAGGCCGTACCCCAACAGCACGATGCCGTCGCGCGAGAAGCCGTTGACCGGATCGTTCGTTCCCTCGTAACGCGCGAGCGCGAAGAGGCGGCGATCGAACGCCCAGCGCAGTTGCGTGAAACCGCCGCTCGATTGGCACGCACCGCCGATGCCGCAGTTCGTATCGTTGCCCGTGATCAGCACGTTCTCACTCGACAGCCGTCCCCACTGGTCGAAGACGATACCGTACCCGGTGCGTTCGAACGAATCGAGCATGCCGGGCGTCGACGGCCGCGTTCCCGAGTAGCGGAAGGCGGTCAGCGCGAACGGCCCGACGTTCTCTTGGGCCGAGAACATGACATCGGTGCCGGTGCTCGGCAGCCCGCTTTGACGGTCGTGTCCCGGCCCGCCGAACACTTGCACGTTCAAGCCTCTGAACGGATTGCCGATCTGTAGCCGCGCGCCGATTTTCGGCACGAAGAACGTGAACGAATTCGTGCCGACCGTTTGGACGTAGGGCGCGTAGTCGGCGTACGTTTCGCGGAACGTTTCCGGATCGACCGGCAGCGGCAGCGTGAACGAACCCGCTTGCAGTTGCAGCGGAATTTTCGATCCCCACGGGTTGGGGTTATCGATGACCCAGGCGTCGCGCAGCAGGCCGTGCTCGCCACCGTCGACGGCATACTGCTCGACCAGGAAGCTGGAGCGGTCGCCGATGGCGCCGGCGGTGAAGAGTTCGACCTCGTCGACGATCGCATTCGGCAGGCCGGCGCCGTCGGGACCATCGCCCTGGTGCTCGCTCGAGTCCACCAGGTTCGCTTTGGCCGACACCGGGAACGCCGGGCCAGGCTTCACCCCGGGGATACGGTAGCCGCTGGCCATGAAGGCCGCCCCGAACGCGTTCAGGTGCGGGATCACGGCATGGCACTTCGAGCACGCAACGTCGTACTGGTGGCTGAAGATCGGGATGGCGGTACCGGGGGTGGGACGCCAGCTCACCAGCAATACGAGCACGGCAATGGTAAGCGGAGCCCAAGACTTAAGCACGCCTCAGATTATCGTTAGGCAAACCTACGTTTCCTCTTTTGTTGGCCTAAACTAAATGCGCGTCGTCTTTCGCGGGCAAGTCTTCGAGGCGGAGTTGGCGGCGCTGGCCGCCCGCCGGAAGCTCGACTTTCTCGTCGCCCGGGACGAGGCCGAGCTTTTAGCCGCCCTCCCGGGCGCCGATGCACTGTGGATCACGCCGACGTTCTATCAACCGGCCGTGCCGCAGGCGATAAAGGCGGAGCGCGGACGGCTGCGATGGATCGGGCTGACCAGCGCGGGCTATGACATCCTGTTGCGCAATGGCGTGCCGCCCGGCGTGCAGATGACGTATGCGGTCGTCGTCCACGGACCGGCGGTGGCCGAACACGCCGTGGCCCTGCTGCTCGCGCTCGTTCGCCAGTTGCCGCGCGCCCTGGCCGCGCAGCCGGCGGGAGCGTGGAATGCGCCCGCGATGATCGGCACGTTGCGTTCGCTCGAAGATCTGACCGTGGCGATCGTCGGCCTCGGCTCGATCGGCAGCGAGACGGCCATCCGGCTGCGCCCGCTGGCGAAGCGCATCCTCGGTGTCTCGCGCTCGGGGGCTCCCGATCCCCTCGCCGACGAGATGTTTCCGAGCAGCCGGTTACACGACGCGCTCGCCCAGAGCGACGTCGCGATCGTCACGGTGGCGTACGACGAGCGCACGCGCCACCTCATCGATGCTTCGGCGCTCGCCGCGTTGCCCGCGAATGCGCTGGTGGTCAACGTTTCGCGCGGGCCGGTCGTCGACACCGCCGCGTTGCAGCGCGCGCTGAGCGACGGTCATCTCGGTGGTGCGGCCCTCGACGTAACCGATCCCGAGCCGCTACCGCCCGGCGATCCGCTCTGGACGACGCCCGGCGTCATCATCACGCCGCACATCGGCTCCTTCGGAAGCCGTGCGACGGGCCAACGGCTGGCCGAGCAGTACGATCGTAACCTCGACCGGTTCGCGCGAGGCGAACCGCTCGAAGGTACGATCGTGCTACCGGCGCTTTAGAGGTACTTCGCGAAGAACTCGAGCGTGCGCTTTTGCGCGAGCTCGTAGGCTTCTTTGTTGAAGCTATCGCGGTCGGCGCAGCCGAAGCCGTGTCCGGCACCCGGATAGACGTAGATCTCGGCCTTCGGTTGCGCGGCTTTGATCGCGTCGACGTCGGACATCGGGATGCTGCCATCGGTTTCACCGAAGTGCATTTGCACCGGACAGTTCGGTTTCTCGTCTTTGGTTTTCGCGATGCCGCCGCCGTACCAGCACGACGCCGCTTTGAATTCGTGCGTGCGCGTCGCGCCGAGCCACGCCATCGAACCGCCAAAGCAGTAGCCGACGATCCCGGTCGACGCGGTGCCGAGCGATTTGGCCGCCGCGACGACGTCGTGAATGTTCTGCTCTTCCGAGATCTTGCCGCGCATCTCCATCCCGGCCTTGCGATCGTCGGGCCCGTAGCCGAGGTCCGCGCCTTTTTGCGCGCGGTCGAACATCGCCGGAGCGATGACCTTATAGCCGGCGGCGGCGTAGGCGTCGGCCATGTCGCGAATGTGTTTGTTCACGCCGAAGATCTCTTGGATGACGACGATCCCCTTGGTGGCGTTTGCCGGTCCGGCCGTGTAGCCCGAAAGCGTAAAATTGTCGGCCGTCGTTAGCGTTGCTGTGCCCATGTATCCCCAATCCTCGTTGGCTAGTAATCGGTGCTGCAGTGTTCCGGCAGAATAATGCGCTCCGCACGGTTCATTACCTCCGAGGGCCGAAGAAGCGGCCGACATGGCAACAGAAAAGGCGCTCGGTATCGTCCTGACCGGCCTGGGGCCGGGGGCGGATGCCACGGTCCGGGCCTTCGCCGCGCGGGGCTACGAGGTGCTCGCGGCCGAGCCGGGGCTCGAGAACGTGCGCGCGGCGATGGCGGCGCTCGCCGGCCGGAAGATCGCCGTCGTCGGCTACGGCCGCGGCGGCAGCGATGCGTTCCTGGCGGTTACGCGGCTTGGAGCGGACGGGGCGGCGGCATTCTACGGAGCCGGCATCGGTGCGCATTTAAGCGAAGCCGCGCGCGCCGTCAAACCGCTGAGCTTGCATTTCGGCGATGCGGACGAGCGCGTACCGTTCGAAGAAGTGCGCGCGATCAAAGGCGCACTCGAGGGCTTCGGCACGACCGAGATCTACCGTTACCCGAACGTCGGGCACGGTTTTGCGCTCCGCGGCGATCCCGGTTATGACGAATCAGCCGCGCAGGATGCGGAACGCAGAGTCTTTTCTTTTCTCGAAAGCCTCGGCGGAGTTTAGTTCGAGGCTTGCACGGGCACAAAAGGAAGCATGATCGGACTTATCTGGGCCATTATCGTCATCTTGTTCGTGTTCTGGCTGTTGGGGTTTACGCTCCATATCGCCGGCGGACTCATTCACATATTGCTCGTGATCGCGATCGTGCTGTTGGTCTTCAACATCGTGACCGGCCGCGGCGCGCGGCTCTAGCCCTTCTCTAAAGGCCCTGGCTCACGAGCCAGTTCGCCATCACGGCGGATATGGCGGCGCTGTTCTTCTCGAGCATCATGTCGTGAGCGTTGCCGTGAATTCCCACGGCGGCCAAGTGAATCCAATCGTGCTTCACGCCGGCCTGGGTGAGAAACCGCGACGTGCAGTGATCGTAGGGCGCGTGATATGACGCTTCGCTCGTCACCATGAGGATCTTCACGGTGGCGAGCACCGGCAGCGTGTGGATCGGCGGTGCCTGCACCCAGCAGCGCACGAGGTCCGGTCCATCGGCTTTCGCTTGCTGTGCGAAATTCAGATCGGCCGCGTCCGCAACCGGCGGCGCGAACGTGAGCGGACCGCCGGTGAGGCCCCACGGACGCCCGATCGTCTCTTTGCCGAACCAATCCGGCGGCCCGATGAAGTTCGCTTCCTTGTACGGTGGTCCGCTCGGCTCGACTTCGATCAGCGCTTTGACGAGCTTCGGGCGCGCGTCGGCGATGCGCCAGCCATACGATCCGGCCTGCGAGTGCGTCTGCACGATCGCCGGGCCGATACGGTCGAGCAACGCCACGACCGCGTGCGTCGTCAACTCTTCCATCGTGCCGTTGTCTTTGAGCGACATCACGCGCGTCGCCATGAAATTGTCGAAGTACTTGTCGCCCGGCTTGCCGGTGCCGGGCCATTGCGTGTGCAGCTTCGCTTGCGGCCACAAGTTGAAGTCCTGCGGAATCGTGAGTCGCTGCTCGAGCGATTTGACCGTGTCGCGCACGAGCGGCCCGTCGACCGATGCATCTTGGATCGAGCGGCCGCGGGCCGGTTGATCGACCACGTAGACGCGGAAGCCGCGGCCGGCGTAATCGTACGCCCAACCGGGACGTCCGTCGGCCGTCTTCTCGTAGGTGGCGCCGGTGCCGCCGCCGCCGTGAATGAGAACGATCGGGTATTTGTGCGTCACGTGAACCGGCGTGAACACTTGCGTGTACATTTGCCCGGTCAAGATCGTGCCGGCCGGCGTGTCGACGTAGTGGCCGCCGACGTAGAACCAGTCCTGGGTGACCACCGGCCGGGTTGCCGCCATGGCTGAGACGGCAAGCGCAAGGACCGTCGCCGCAAAGCCGGCGGCGACGATCGACTTTCTCGATATGCTCATCTGGGCCAAATTTTAACCCGCTGGGGAAAGGCCTGGGACGTCGGACGCGAAGGCGTTGAGTCCGATGAGCAACGTCAACAAGGTCGGGCCTGGGGCAGCCGGCGGCACAGCTGCCGGCGGACCCGCGGCGAGCGGCACAGCCCCACGGCTGCCGCGCTTTCAGCCGCCGGCCGTAGGGCCGGCGGACAGCTTCCCGTCGACCGAGGGCACCGCGATCCTCAACTTGACGAGCGAGCAGTTCAGCGGCATTCGCAAACTGCTGCTCGGCCTGCGCCTCGGCCGCAGCATCGCCGACGACGTGCGAGCCGAGATTTTCGGACTGCTCACCAAAGGCCAGCGCCGCGTGCTCGGTCAGGCCTGGTTCATTCTGTCGGTGCGCGTCTAGGAGAAGAGTCTTGCCGATGTCACGTTCCGCCGCGATGACGCTCATCGCCGGCGGTCTTCTTGCTGGCGTGCGTCCCGCCGAGGCCCAAAGCGGCGCGGTCACCGTGCGGATGGGCACGATCCCGATCGAACCCTCGGCCGAAGCGTATTACGGTGCCGAGAACGGCATCTTTGCCGCGAACGGCATCGCGCCGGTCGTGTCGACGCTCAGCAACGGTGCGACGATCGTGCAAGCGGTGGTCGGCGGCGATCTCGACGTCGGCGAGGTCAACCCGTTTCAGCTCGCGGTCGCGATCGCCCGCGGGATTCCGCTCCAGATGATCGCCACGGCGTGCATCTACACAAAAAGCGTCGCCAATCCGAACGTGGTGGTTGCCAAAGCGTCGCCGATCAAATCCCCGAAGGATCTCGCCGGCGCGACGATCGGCGTCGGTTCGCTCGGCGACTTCAATCAATTGAGTCTGTGGGCGTGGCTCGACGCCAACGGCGTGCCGCGCGCGAGCATCAAGTACATCGAGCTGCCGTTTTCCGAAATCGGCGCCGCGCTGGCGCGCGGAACGATTCAGGCCGGGTTCATCGTCGAGCCGGCCAAGACCGACGCGATGCGGGCCGGCGAAATCCGCGACTTTGCAGATACGTACATCGCGCTTGCACCCGAGCTCGCCACCACGGTCTGGTTCACCTCGAAAAGCTGGCTACAGAAGAACCCGGAGGCCGCCAAGAATCTCGTTAAGGCGATCTATGCGACCGCGCGCTGGGCAAACACCCACGGGCCGGCGGCGGCCGAGATCATCGCCAAAGTCACCAAGATCGACCCGGCGGTGGTCGCGGCCCAACAACGCCGCCTGTTTGCGACATCGAACAATCGCCGTTACGTCGACGCTACCCTCACGCTCGCGTCGAAGTACGGCATGCTCGCGCGCCCCGTCACCTACGACGAGTTTTACGCCGGTTAGTTTTGCGTTTTCCGCTGGTGGATGCCGAACGTATTTCCGTCGGGGTCTTTGCCGAGCGACATGAAGCAGACCGGCGTCTCAAATACGTCGCTTAGCTCCGCGCCACGCGAGCGGAACAGTGCGACCGCCGCCTTGATATCGCCGACCGCGAAGAGGGCCTGGCAACCCGGTGCCGCGCCGGGCGCTTGGGGCGGCTGCCACGTTCCGAACGTCGTGCCGTCGGCGAGTTCGAATTCCGCGCCGGTCTCGCTCTCGTCGATGCCGGTCGGCGTCATGCCGAGGACGTCGCGGTAGAAGTGGATCAACCGCTTCGCGTTGGCCGTTGGGGGGCCGAAGATGTCCACACCGACGATCTTCGTGCCGGTGGACGGGGTCGTGCTCGTGCTCGTGCTCATGGAGGCTCCTTAGGGATCGTTGCTTTTCCCTAGCATACTCGTTTATACTTGACATCTAATGTCAGGTTTGGAGCGAGGGTGAAATCCGACCGCCTGATCGCCATCCTCATGGCGCTGCAGCAGGCCGGGAAGGAGCCCGCGACCACCCTGGCCGAGCGGCTGGAAGTATCCGTGCGGACGATCTACCGTGACGTCGACGCGCTCTCGGCGGCCGGCATTCCGGTCTATGCCGAACGCGGCAGTCAGGGCGGCATCGTGCTGGCCGACTCCTATCGCGATACGTTGGCCCGCTTCGACGACGACGAATTGCGGGCGCTGTTCGTCTCGAGCGACGACGCGCTGGCGGACATCGGCCTGCGCAGCGGTCATCGCAGCGCGCTCGACAAGCTGGCCCGCGCGATGCCGCGGCGCGCGCGTGAGACGCTCGGACAGACGCGCGGCCGCGTGCACGTCGATGCGCGGCGCTGGGCCGGCGTACCGTCACCCTCGACGGCGCTCGTGGCCCTGCGTGACGCGGTGTGGAACGACCGCTGCGTGACGATCGGCTACACCGATCGCTCCGGGGCGGTCACGCGGCGCACGCTCGAGCCCTTCGGTTTGGTCACGAAAGCGGGGATTTGGTATCTCGTGGCCCGCGACCGCGACACGATGAAGACGTTTCGCGTCCAACGCGTCTCGCGCGTGCGCGTGCTCGAGCGGCGCTTCACCCGGCCCGGCACCTTCGATCTCTCGGAGTACTGGAAGAGCGTGGCCGCGTTTGTGGGTTCGGAGGAACGGCCGTACACGGCGACGTTTCGGATGACCCGCGGCGCGCTCGCGAACGCGTCGGTGTTCTTCAAGATCGAATCGCGGCGGCGCGTACGCGGTCGCACGCCGGCGACCTGGATCGTGCGCATCGCGTTTCCGGGCTTCGGCGTCGCGCTCCAGGAAGCGCTCGGGTGGAACGAACAAGCCGTGGCGCTGGAACCGCCGCAACTCTGCTCCGCGATCGCCGAACGCGCGCGAGCGCTCCTCGAACGCTATGCGGGAGACCCGTAGAGCCTAGGCGTAGCGAGCAGTATGAAGCACTTTTGCCTGCGCGCGTGCGCCCTCGTGCTCGTTTGCATGGGAGCGTTACCTTCCGCATCTACGGCGCAGGCACCGGTCGACGTCTCGCTGGCCATGAACGCACCGGGTAGCGGGAATTGGCCCGTCTACATCGCGTTCGCGCAAAACTTCTTTCGCGACGAGGGTCTCCACGTCACGCCGGTGTTGAGCGGAAGCAACGTCGCGACGATCAACGTGTTGGCGTCCTCCGACGGGAACGTCGGGCTGGACGGAAGCGACATCGAAATTGCGGCGATCGCGCACGGCTTGCCGCTCAAAATCGCCGCGCCCGAATTCGGCCCCAACCCGTACACGGTCCTCACGGCGGCCGGCATTACGAGTTGGGCGCAGTTGAAGGGCAAGGCGGTGGCGCTCGGTTCGCCGCAGGACGTCTCGGCGCTCTCCTTCGCCAAACTCGCGGCGCAGAATCACCTCGACCGCAGCGATTTCACGATCTTCATGTCGGCCAGCAGCAGTTCGCGCTACGACGCCTTGATCTCGGGCAACGTGCAGGCGACCGTGCTGTCACAGCCGTTTGACATTCTAGCGGAAGAGCACGGGTTCCATCGCTTGGACAGCGGGGCTGCAACCCTGAAGCCCTGGGCGGACACCAGCTTTGCCGTGAACGCGAAGTGGGCGGCGGCGAATCGCGCCGCGGTCGTGCACTTCGTTCGCGCGCTGAAAAAGGCCGTGCAATTCGGCTACGCTCACAAAGCGGAAGCCGTAGCCGCGCTCGTGCAGGCCACGAACATCGCGCCGTCCACCGCGCAGAAGGCCTACGATCTCGACTTCACCCAGCTGCACGTGTTCGGCATCAACGATCGCATCGATTTCAAGCGCGACCTGCTCGCGATGGGCGAGAGCATCCGCCAAGCCGGGGCCATCACGAGCGTGCCGGCCATCGAGGACATTCTCGATCCGACATACCTGGGAGACGCGAGCCGTTGAGCACGATCGAACTTTCCATGGCGCTTACGGTCAACGAGCGGACGCGCCCGTTGCTCGACGGTAGCGTCGTTCCGGCCGGAATCACCTTGCGCACGAGCCCGATGGAGGCGGCCGAGATCTTCTGGCGACAAATGAAGTTTGCCGAGTTCGACATCTCCGAGATGTCGTTGTCGGGGCTATCGCGCTTGGTCGCCGAAGGGAAATCCGACTGGCTCGCGCTGCCGGTCTTCACGCTGCGGCGCTTTTACCACACCCAGTTGCTGGTGCGTGACGGCGCGGGGATTCAGAGCCCGGCCGACCTGCGCGGCAAACGGGCCGGTGTGCCCGACTACATTCAGACGTCGTGCGTCTGGGCGCGGGGCATTCTCGCGGATGAATACGGTGTGAAGCCGGAAGATCTCAGTTGGGTCATGGAGCGCGACGCGGACCGTTCGCTCGGCGGCGAGACCGGCTTCGTGCCGCCGGCGAACCTGCGGTTCTCGTTTCTGCCGCCGGAGAAGAGTCTCGACCGGATGTTGCTCGACGGCGAGGTGGACGTGCTGTTTCACTACATCACCGCGCGCAATCTGGTCGACCGCAGCCGCGCCGATCTGCACAGCGACGCGCGCGTCCGCACGCTCTATCCGGACGTGCAGGCGGAGGCGGCGCGCTATCATGCCGCGACCGGCATCTATCCGGTGAACCACACCGTCGTCGTGCGGCGCTCGGTCGCCGAGCGGTACCCGTGGGTCGTGCTCAATCTGCTCGATGCATTCAACGCCGCGGCCGAACGCGTCGTGCGGCGTCTGGTCGATGGGCTTGCGCCGTACGTCGCGGGCGGACTCATTGCCAAAGAGACGCGCGACACGGTGGCGCGCGATCCGTGGCCGTATAGCGTGGAGGGCACGCGGCGCGAGCTCGAAACGTTGCTGCGTTACCTGCACGAACAGCAGATCACCCGGCGCCTGGTCGCGATCGAGGAGATCTTCGCGCCGGCGACCCTCGGGCTCTAGGAGGCGGCGATGCTCGAAGGGGTGCGGTTCGAAGGTTTAACGCTCACGGTCGCGGACGTCGAACGGTCGCTGACGTTCTACCGCGATAAACTGCACTTCGACGTTGCGTACGTCTCGTTACCGGCCTTCGCACTGCTCCGCGTGGGCACGGGGACGATCGGCCTCTTGTCGTTTGAGGAAGCCCGCAAGGACGGCGCCGCGGCCACGACGGCCGAGCAGCGACGCGGTATCCATGTGGAGTTCAGCACGGACGACCTCGATGCGTTGTACGTCGCGTTGCGAGCGAACGGCGTGTCGTTCGCGACGCCGCCGCATGACGAACCGTGGGAACGCTCGATGACCGCGCTCGATCCCGACGGCCACTCGGTGGAGTTCGCGCAGGGGAAGCGCGGCGCGAACGCGCCGCCGAAGCCTTAGGCGGGAACGGGAGTTTTCGGGGTGTACTCGCCGGCGTAAGCGCCGACGCTTTGCCACGGCTGCTCGATCGGCACGATCAGCTGTTCGGTGCGGATCTTGCCGTAGGGAATGGCGGGGTCGAGCCCGATCAGCGGCTTCCCATCCTGGAAGAGACGAACCGCTTCGAGCATGCGTTTGCGCATGCGGATGATGGCGATGTCCGACGTACCCAAGTGCTCCGCCGTGCGGTCGACGATCGGGCCCATCGACTCTTGGCACGCCATGTCTTGGTTGGAGAAGCCGTTGATGCCGGTCCAACTGCCGTTCTTCATTGCGGCGCGGTCCTGATTGTACCAGTTGTCCTCGCAGGCAAGTTTGTACCAGTTGCGGTCGAGGTCTTCGCCGGGAACGAGGTGGTGGTCGCGGCGCACTTGCGCTTCATCAACCACGCTACCGTCTTGGCTGAAGAAGACGCCGTAGAAGATCGTGCGCTGGTCGTCGACCGGCACGAAGACCTGGATATGCGCTTTCTGCGATTTTTCGAGCGGGCGCGGAATGAAGGCCGTGAACGGAACGAGGAAGATCGTGACGCGTACGTATTTTTCGGTATCGGGATTCTTCGTCGGCACGCGGATGGCGGCGTAGCGGAAGCCGTAGCTCGTATCCTCGGCCTCGAGCTTGGGCGAGGTGTCCATCGAGATCTCGGCGCGCTTTTTCCAGTCCCAGATGATGCCCTGGTGCAGAAACCACGAGTGCGACGAATCGATCGCGCCTTCGATCGCCTGGGCGTAGTTGACGCGCTCGCCGACCTTCACCGTCGCGTACTGATTGCGCGGCAGCTTCATCCAGTCGTATTCCGGAAATGCCGGAATCGTATCGGCCGGCCCGAGATACGTCCATACCATGCCGCCCGCTTCGCGCACCGGATAGCTCGCCAGCTTGATGCGATCGCGGAAGCCGAACGAATTGGGTTCGGTCGGCATGTCGATGCACGCGCCGGCCGTGTTGAATTTCCAGCCGTGATAGATGCAGCGCAGCCCGCCCTCTTCGTTGCGTCCCAGCGCGAGCGAGGCGAGGCGGTGCGGGCACCGCTCGTCGACGACGCCGAGATTGTTCTCGCTGTCGCGGAAGACGACGAGCCGTTCGCCGAAGATCGTCGTGCGGACCGGCGTGCCGCCGGGTTCGGCGACTTCCTCGCTCAACGCCGCCGGAACCCAGTACCGGCGCATCATCTGACCCATCGGCGCGTCGCCGGTCACTTTGGTAAGGAGGGTGTTTTCTTCAGCGGAGAGCATGGGGGCGTTCCTCGCGGGCTAGGGTGATGACGCGCCGTTCGCGGGCGCTTTGGAGCAGGGCGGTAACGGCGACCATCGTGTCGGTGCCCCAACGGCCGTCGTGCAGCGGGGCGTTTCCGCTCACGATCGCATCGTAGAGTTCATCGATAACGCCGTCTTTGTTTGGATAGGCGCGCGCCGCCGGTGCCACGATTTCGTGCAAGCCGTCGTCGCCGTAGATCAGGACGCCGTCGGGTGAGGGGCGCAGGTCGGCGCGCTCGCAACTGACGAGCAGCAAACCGAAGTGCGGGTGGTGCATCGGGCCTTCCGGCCGTGCCGCACCGCGCCCGGCAAAGCCGCTGGCGGTGCGCCCGCGCGCTTCATCGGCCGGCGTCGCGAACGCGCGCAGCGCGCGACGCGCACCGCCGTACGCCGGCACGCATTCGGTGCCGCCTTCGCTGACCCACTCGTAGAATTCGTCGCTGTCGAAGTGATCGTAGCCGCTATACGTAAGCGACGCGGCGACGCCGTCGGCGAACTGCAGCAGCGCGGTCATCGCCCCTTCGGTCGGCCGCGCGCGATCCCACACGCCGGTCACCGCGTGCACGCTTTCCAGCGGACCGCCGTCGATCACGCGAATCAGATCGAGCTGATGCGGGATCTGGTTGTACATGATGCCGCCGCCTTGCGCGGTGTCGAGCTCTTCCGGGCGCCGCGGCCGGTACAAGAAATTCGTGTAGTCGAGGTTGACGATCATCCGCAGCGCGCCGGCGTCGCCCGATTCGACGATCGAACGGATCAGTTTCGTCGACGGGTCGAAACCGTGGCTGTGGCCGACGACCAGCACCACGCCGTTGCTCTCGGCGGCATCGGTCATCGCGCGGCATTCCTCGACCGTGAGCGCCATCGGCTTCTCGACGATCGCGTGCTTGCCGTGGCCCGCGGCTGCGAGCACGTCGGCGGCGTGAAACTGATGCGGCGTCGCGATGTAGACCGCGTCGACATCCGGTGAAGCGCACAGCTCCGTTGCCGAGGCGAACGTACGCCCTCCGAAGTCGGCTTCGAAGCGGGCTCGCGCCTCGGGGTTCGGGTCGGCGGCCGCCGTGAGCCGGACGTGGGGATGCGCGGCCAAGCTGGGCAGCATCGACGCCGCGGCCCGGCCGAGGCCGATCGCTCCAAGTCGCACGGTATGGGCAGGCATTTTTCCCATAGTACACCAAACCATTCGATTAGCAAAGTACCTGGAGGCCATCCCGCATGCCCGTCTCAGCCCTGCGCCTCACCGGCGCCGTCCTCACCGCCGCGGTGCTGCTCCTCGCGGCTCCCCGGGCGCAGGCCGCCCTTGCGCCGGAGCCGTTCGAGATTCCGGTGATCCTGCCGTTGACCGGCGGCGGCGCGTTCCTCGGCACCTCCGAAAACCAGTCGCTGCAGATCATCGAGCAGTTGGTCAATAAACAGGGCGGCATCAAGGGCCGGCCGATTCATTTCGCGGTCGCCGACGACCAGTCGAACCCGCAGACCGCCGTTCAGCTGACCAACGGCGCGTTGGCGAAGCGGCCGCCGGTGATTCTCGGCAGCGCGGTCGTCGCGATGTGCAACGCGATGGCGGCGCTCGTCAAAGCAAACGGTCCGGTGCAGTACTGCTTCTCGCCCGGCATCCATCCGGTCGCCCACAGTTATACGTTCTCCGCGAGCATCAGCACCGACGATCTCGCCACCGCGACGTTGCGTTACTTTCACGGCAAGCACTGGAACCGCGTTGCGATCATCACCTCGACCGATGCCAGCGGTCAGGACGCGGAACGCGCGTTCGTCGAGGCCGCGCGCAGCCCGGAGAACGCGGGCCTCTCGCTGATCATCCAAGAGCACTTCAACCCAACCGACGTGTCGGTGAGCGCGCAGATCGCGCGCATTCAGTCGACGCATCCGGATGCGCTGGTCGCGTGGTCGACCGGCACACCGTTCGGCACGCTGCTGCACGGGATCAACGATGCCGGCCTCGACATCCCCGTGCTGGGCGGCAACGGCAACCTCACCTATCCGCAACTCGCGCAGTACAAAGACTTCACGCCCAAGCAAATGTACTTCCCGAGCCCGCGCTTCTTCGCACGCGAGCAAGTCGGTCCGGGCCCGATTCGCGACGCTCAGAATCTCTTCTTCAAATCGTTCGCCGCGATCCGGGTGCGGCCGGATGTCTCGCACTCGTTCTCGTGGGATCCCGCGCTGATGGTCGTCGACGCGCTGCGGCACACCGGCCTCGACGCACCGCCCGAGGCCATTCGATCGTACATCGAAGGACTGCATGGCTGGGTCGGGATCAACGGCGTCTACGATTTCCGCGACGGCAGTCAACGCGGGCTCACCGAGAACACGGCGATCATCATCAAATGGAACGCCGCGAAAGCCACGTTCGTGGGCGTGACGAAGCCCGGCGGCGCGCCCTTGTAGTGAGCCGCGGGTTCGATCGCGACACCCACAACAGCATCGGGTATCTGCTGCGCGACACCGCGCGGCGGATCCTGAGCGACTTGACCGCGCGCCTCGAACCCCACGGCATCACGCTGCCGCAGTACTACGTGTTACGCGAGCTGTGGCAAGAAGAAGGGCTCACCCAGCGCGAGATCGCCAACCGCGTCGGCGTGCTGGAACCGACGATGGTGAGCACGATCGACGCACTCGAACGGCTCGGGATGATCGAGCGCCGGCGCAGCACCACCGACCGTCGCAAGACCCACGTGCAGCTCACGCCGGCCGGCCGCAAGCTCCGCGACACCTTGCACGGCTACGCGTCCGCGGTCTTGGAGCACGCGCTGACGGGGATTTCCGACGGCGACGTCGCCGAGTTGCGCCGGCTCTTGCAGCGCGTCAAGGCGAATCTCGCCTAGCAGCTACACGCTGACGAACGGTTTGCCGGGAGCGGCCCGCAGCGCTTCGGCCGCGCCTTCGGCGAACGGGACGCCCTTTGGGAGCAGGATCGAGGTCGAGCGCACGTATTGTGCGCGCGGCTCGAGCGCGATTGGGGGGCGTCCGCCTTCGGCCAGTTCTTCGGCGGCATTCAGCAGCGTGCGGCGCGCGGCGATGATCGCGGCGTCGCTCGTACCGAGGCGTTCGATCGTGCGGTCGACGACGCGGCCCATGCTCTCTTGGAGCGATGCGTCTTGCATCGAGATGCCCTTGACGCCGCTGAACGATTTCTTGGCGCGCTGGGCCGTCCGGTCGATCAGGAAGTGGTTGTCGCGGTTGGCGAGCGGCCGGAACGTGCCGGGCACGTACTCGACATGGATCCCCATGCCGGCGTCCATCGCCGCGACTTCCTCTTTGGTGAGGTCGCGCGTGGGCTCGTAGTTGATGCTCCAGGTCCAGCAGTTTTCGTCATCCATGGGCACGAACGCGTGCGCGCCGATGACGTTCGCCCCGAACGGCGGGATGATCGTGTACCACGGCATGATGAACGGCGTGATCCGCCAGTAGTCGTTCGCAGCGTCGGCCTCGCGCCGCGCCCCGATCAGCAGGCCGCTCTCGGACTCCTGCACTTCAAATTTCGGTCGCGTGTCGGCTTTGAGGTAGACGTTGCCGTGCGCGCCTTCGTGCATCGGGTCGTCGTCGAGATTGAAGCGGTGCAGCGTCGAGACGTGGCTCGAATCGATGCCGCCCTCGAGGGCCTGGAGATAATTGCACTCCTGAATGCGCTTGGACACATAGCGCTGTGAAGCGGGCAGCAGCGCCCATTCGAGTTCGGGCAGCGGCGGTTCGTCGTCCGGAGGGCCCATGTAGGCCCACAGCACGCCGCCGCGCTCGATCAGCCGGTAGGCCGTGATGCGCACTTTGTCCTTGAAGTTGCTCTCATCGGGCTCGGACGGCATGTCGACGCACCGGCCGCGAACGTCGAACTTCCAGCCGTGATAGGAGCAGCGGATACCGCACTCTTCGTTGCGGCCGTAGAAGAGCGACACGCCGCGGTGCGGGCAGAATTCCTGGATCAAGCCGAAGTCGCCGTTCGAATCGCGGAATCCCAGCAGGTCCTCACCGAGTAGCCGGATCTGCACCGGATCGCAGTCGGGCCCCGGGAGTTCGCGCGCCAGCATCGCCGGAATCCAATAGCGGCGGAACAACTCGCCCATCGGGGTTTCGCGGTTGGTTTCGGTTAGGATCTGCTGTTGGGTTTGTGTCAGGGCCATCGCGATACGTCTTCTACGCCGACTCGAGGGCGGTTGCCCCCGGGGCGCCATAGTGCGCGATGAGCGTATCGAGACATGCGCTGACGACGCCGTAGTTCGCCGGGCCGATCAGGGCCGCGACCGCTTCCTGCTTGTCTTGCGCGCGCGTCAGGACGCTTTCATAGAAGCGCCGGCCCTTGGGGGTGAGGCGGAAGAGCGTGCCGCGCTTGTCGCTCGGATCGGGCTTCTTGGCGGCGTGGCCGGCGGCGACGAGTTCCATCATGCTCTGGCTGACCTGCGAACCGAGAAGATGCATGCTGCGCGCGATGGCGAGGATCCGGCCTTCGCCGTGCGCGTGCAGGTGGCCGAGGATGCGCAACGAGGTAAGCGGTAGGTTCAGCCCCGCGAGAAACCTCTTGTCGACGCCGCGGTCGAGGATGCGGCTCAGGACGCTGATCTTGTAGCTGAGGAAGTCTTCGTTACGCATCGACCGAACGTCGAGGCCGGCTCGTTTACTCATTGAACGACCCTTCGATAACCGCGAGGAGAAATAATGCTGGGAGCCGACCTGATGGCGCAAGCGGTCGAACGCCAGGGCGTTCGGACCGTGTTTGGCTTGCCGGGACACCTCGAATCGTTCTTCGGCGCGCTCGACCGGCGCGGGATGCGGCTCGTCCACATGCGTCACGAGAGTGCGGTCGTACTGGCGGCCGACGGCTACGCTCAAACGCGCCGGACGCTCGGCGTGGCGTGCGTCACCTCGGGGCCCGGTTTGGCCAACGCGGTCGGCGGCATCGCATCGGCCTTCGACGCGGGAACGCCGGTGCTGATTTTTGCCGGGCGCAATCCGTTCGCGATGCTCGACGCGCGCCCGCAGCAAGAACTCGACCACGCGCGGCTCGTTCGCTCGATCACCAAGTGGGCTCAGGCCGTGCACGATCCCGCGCGCTTGGGCGAGTACGTCGAGATGGCCGCGCGCATCGCGCTCTCCGGCGATCCCGGGCCGGTGCTGCTCGAAATCCCGCGCGACGTCGCGACGGCCGACGTCGATGAAGCGGTTGCCGCGGCCTCGCTCGGACCGGTCATTCGAGCGCACGGTTCGGCTCCGTCAAGCGACGACGTGGCGCGCGCCGTGGCGCTCTTGGCCGGCGCGAAGAAACCCTTGCTGGTTGCCGGACGCGGCGCGTATTGGTCGCACGCGAGCGACGCCGTGCGCCGGCTCAACCACGAATTCCGCATCCCGGTGCTGTTGGCGGGGCCGAGTCGCGGACTGATTCCGGAAGATTTCGAGACGGTGTTTCCGTGGCCGATCGGGAGCATCGCCGCGCGCGAAGCCGACGTCGTTATTCTGGCCGGTGCGCGCATGGAGGGTTCGATCGGCTTTGCGACGCCGCCGTTCTTCAGCGCCGACGCCGCCTTCATTCAAATCGCGAACGACGCCGGTGAGATCGGTCGCAATCGCGTCGTCGCCGCGCCGCTCGTGGGCGATACGGGGCTCGCGTTGGAAGCGTTGGCCGACGGGCTCGATGCCTCGACGTTTACCGCGCACGACGCGACGTGGGTGAAGGCGGCCGTTGCGCCGCGCCTCGCACGCATCGCGGAGCGCGGCACGTCGGACGAAGGGGAAGTGCACCCGCTGCGCATGGCGCGCGAACTCGCCAAGCGCATGGCCCCCGATGCGCTGTTCGTCGGGGACGGCGCCAACTGCAACAACTGGTACAAAGCCACCATGCGCGTACAGACCTCGCCGGGCTTTCTCGATCACGAACCGTTCGGCGCGATGGGCACCGGGCTGCCTTACGCAATCGGCGCCGCCGCGGCGTTCCAGGAAGACGGCAGCGCGCGCCACGTGTATCTCGGTACCGGCGACGGCGCTTTCGGGCAGTATCTCGCCGAACTGGCGACCGCATCGCTGCACAAACTGCCGATCTTCGTCATGGTCGCGAACGACGGCACGTGGGGCTCGAGCCGCAACATCACCCTGCGGCTCTTCAACGGCACGACCGGCGTCGACCTCAATCAGAGCCGCTACGACATGGTCGCCGAGGGGCTCGAGTGTCACGGCGAGTTCGCGCCCACGCCCGCCGACGTGGGCCCGGCGTTCGATCGCGCACTCGCGGCCGTGCGCGCCGGCAAGACCGCGGTCGTCAACGTCCTGGTCGATCGCGTCGCCAGCGGCGACCGGGCCGACCCGCTCGTGCAGATGATCAGCTTCAACCGGCTGCGATTCGGCGGCGTCTAGCGCGTGGGTCGCGCCGGACGATACGCGCTGCTCGGCGCGCTGGTCGTGCTCATCCTCTATCCAGCGTCGATTCTGCTGTACCTCACGTTCTGGAGCGCGACGCCGGGCGCGCCCGGGCATTTCACGCTGCGCTGGTTTCACGACGCGTTTACGGCGCCGGGTTTCGATCGCGTTCTGATCAACACCGCCGTGTTCGCACTCGTCAAGGCCGCGCTGGCGGCGGCGATCGGCGGCGGCCTCGCGTTTCTCGTCGCCCGCACCGACCTGCCGGCGCGCCGCACGGTGGCGGTGCTCGCGGCTGCGCCGTTCTTCGTCCCGGCCATCCTGACCGCGCTCGCTTGGGCGATCATCGCCAACCCGAAGACGGGGATGATCCCGGGCTTGAACGTGTATTCGATCGAAGGGATGATCTTCCAAGCGACGCCGATCACCGCCGCGATGTTCTTTCTGCTCACGGTCGGCGCGTTCGGCGCGCTGAACTCGGAAATGGAAGAAGCGGCCCAACTCTGCGGCGCGACGCGGCTGACCATCCTGCGAACGATCGTCGTGCCCATGGTGGCGCCCGCGCTGACCGGCGCCGCGATCCTCAGCGTGATTCGCGGGCTGGAAAATTTTGAGACGCCGTACCTGTTGGGCAGTCCCGGCGGCGTGTTCGTGCTCTCGACCGAGATCTACCGGTACGTGCGGCTCGACACGCCGCCCGAACCGGGGAACGCCGGTGCGTTGTCGCTGGGCATCCTCGCGCTGACGTGCGTCTTGATGCTCTGGCAATGGAAATATCTCGCGCACCGCAGCTTCGTGACCGTCACCGGACGCGCAACGATGAACCGGCCGATCGCGCTCGGGCGCTGGCGCGGGCCGTTGTTCGCGCTCGTCGTGATCTACGTCGGCCTCACACTCGGCGTCCCGCTGGCCTTTCTCGTGGCGAGTTCGTTCACGTCGGTGTTCGGCGTTTTCAGCCCGTCGTATCTGACGACGAACAACTGGTCCGCGTTGCTGCGCAATGCGCCGCTCTGGCGCGCCTACGTTGCGACGCTCGTGGTCGCGTTCGCTTCGGGCGGCATCGGGGTGGTCGTGGCCGGATTCGTCGCGTACATCCGCGTGCGCTCGTCGTGGTGGGGCGGGAAGGTCATGGACGCGCTGACGTGGATTCCGTGGGCGATGCCGGGTCTCGTGCTGGCGCTGGCGTTCCTGTGGGCCGCGATTCTCATGCCGTCCGCGATCAACATCTACGGCACGGTCCAACTCTTGATCGTCGCCTTCGTCGTAAGTTCGCTGCCGGTCGGCGTGCGCGTGATGTTCGGGAATATCGTGCAGATCTCGCCGCAACTCGAGGAAGCGGCGCGCGTCAGCGGGGCGAGTTCGGGGCGGGCCGTACGCGAGATCGTGGTGCCGATGCTCGGGCTCGGCGCGCTCGGCGCCTGGGTGATCATCGCCTACGGCATCATCGGGAACCTGACGCTGCCGGTGCTGCTGAGCGCGCCGGGAACGGAGTTACTCTCAACGCAGTTGCTGCAAATCTACAGCCAAGGGCAAACCTCGCAAGCGGCGGCCCTCGCGATCGTCATGTTGTTGACGATGGCCGCCGTCCTGGCAGCGGCGGCCATCGTCAGGAACGCGTGGCGATCTTACGGTCGCGCGACCGTCCAGGTGCCGCCGAACGAGACGAGCCCGTTGCCGTTGGTCTGACCGCCGGCGCTGTCACCGCTGTATTGATAGAGCGGGTGGTTCTGGTAGGCGAGTTGCATCGCGCCACCCATATCGGCGCGCGCGAACGCGGTGAAACCGGTCGAGAGCGCGACCCCGGCCGGTGGCGACGCCGGCGGCCAAATGCCGGTGCAACCGGATGCAACCGTGCAGGCGATCGAACTGACCGTATCATCGGAGAGGACGTAGACCGTACGGCCGTTGGTGTTCATGAAACCGGGCGAACCCAACAGCGTCGCGGTGGCGAGCGTCGTGGTTTGACCAGGCGATGCCGGCGCGCTAGGGGCCGGGGTCGGAGTAAGGGCCGGCATGGAGGTTGCCGGTGCTGTGTATCCGCTTCCGCCGCCGCACGCGACGATTCCGAGCGCCGATACCAGGACGGCAGAGCATAAAACGAGTGAACGCATCATGTGACGATCTTAGCGTCACGTTGTAAGGACGTACTGAAGCGGAGGCGGAACGCTACTCAGTTTCCTCTTAGATCGATTTCGCGGCCTTTTCGACGTCGGCGAGAGCTGCCGCACTGTAGCCGATGCGTTTCGCATACACGATCGCCCCGTTTGGATCGCAGACCACGACCCCGGCGGTTTTCTTATCACCGGGCGGCACCAGCGTGAGCCAGCCGGTGCCGTCGAACGTCACGAGCACGTCGTTGTCGATCTGCGCTTTGGTTCCCACGGCTGCTCCCTCGACGAGCTGGCGCACGTGACGGCGCGACACGAACGCCGTCTTCGCCGCGACGACGACAACGTACACGACGGCGCCGCCCACGACGCGGTCGGCCAACAGCTTGCGCGACCACAATTTCAAATCGCCTTGGGCCTCGGGCGTGTACGCAAGGAGCAGCACGAGCGGCTTGCCCGCCGTATCCGTCGGCAGGACGACGTGATTCCCGCCCAGCGCATCGGCTTCGAGCCGCGGCAACGTGGCCGCGGTCGCGGGCAATGCGGCAAGCGACGCCGACGCAACCGCGAGGACGAAGGCAATCTTACGACAGAGCAGCTGGAACATCATGAGCGAGCCTCTCGGGTTGCCGGACCTGTGGAGATCGGCAGAGGAACGGTAACAGAACGAGCGAGAGGGCGAGGATACCTCCCATCACGAGCCACGCTTCGTTAAACGCAACCGTCGCCGCCGCCCGGGCGATGATCGGCTTGACGAAGGCGATGTCGCCGGGGTCGGCATGGGCGAGATTCACGCCGGCCAGCAGATCTCGCGGAATACCGACGAAGGCGGCCGTCGCGGCATTGCCCTTGACGAGTTCTCCCAGCAAGCGTGTTGCGATCGCGGGCGGCCGAACGTTTACGATCGTGTCGACAACGCCGATTCCAACGGCGCCGCCGACGTTGCGCATGAAATTCAGCACGCCGCTCGCGTTCGCGAGCGCCGCCGGCGGCAATTCGTCCAGCGCTACGTTGGTGATCGGCACGATGCAGAACAGGAGCGCCGCGCCGCGCAAAAGTTGCGGCACGAGTAATCCGCCGAAGTCCGTCCGCGGGGTTTGAAAGGCGTTACCGAACGCTCCGGCCGCGAAGAGTCCGAAGCCGGCAGCGACGACCCAACGCGCCGGAAGCCGGCGGTCGGCGAGGGTCGCAAACGGGGCGGCAAGGAGCTGCGAGGCGCCCATGACCGTCATGATCTCGCCGATTTCGAGCGGGGTGTGAAAGCGCACGAAGCCGAGGAACAGCGGCAAAACGTAGAGCGATCCGTACAGCGCGAAACCGAGCACGAAATTGTACGCGCTGGCCGCCGTGAAGCCGAGCGTGCGTAGCGGCGCCATATCGACCAGCGCTTCCTGCGTATTCATGCAGCGCCGGATAAACAGCGCACCGCTGGCGACGGTTAGGAAAAGCAACGCGTAATCGCGCAACGCGCCCCACTGATCTTCGGGCCCCACCTTCAACAGGATCTGAAGCGAAGCGAGACTCATCGAAAGCCCGATAAACGCCACGGCATCGACGGTGCGCCATGCGCTGCGGTCGGGTTCATCGATGCGCACCATCGCTACGACGATGGCCGCGATCGCTAGGCCGATCGGAATGTTGATGAAGAAGAGCCAGTTCCAGGCCAGCTTCTCCGCCACGTATCCGCCGACAAACGGGCCGATCGAGGGCGCGAGCATCGCCACGCCGCCCGCGATCAGGATCGCACGCCCCCGCGCGGATTTCGGAAACATCTTGTATCCGGCGGCGAACACCGTCGGCACCATCGCGCCGGCGAACAGCCCTTGCAGCGTTCGCCACACGATCAGCGTGACGTAGACGTGCGAGAGCCCGCAGCCAAGGCTCGTAAGCACGAAGCCGAGGGCTGCGCCCGCGAAGAGCCAGCGTGTCGACAGCGCGCGAGCGAGGCGGCCGCTGAGCGCGATGGCGATCACTTCGGTGATCAGATACGCGGTCTGCACCCAACTCAGCTCGTCCAGCGGCGTGTGCAGTGACGACGCGATTCGCGGAAGCGCAGCGGCGACGATCTGAATGTCCAGGATCGCCATGAAAACGCCCAGGCACATCGTCGTAAAGGCGAACCACGATCGCCCGCTGGTGTTCATTTCTCGCGCTTCGCGCGTGAAAGGACGGCCCCCTAGGCTCGGCGTCGTGACGTCGCGAAGCCCGCAGCGTTATCGAATTACCAAAGCCTCAGAAACTCTTCAGCATTGCCAACCATGTCTAAGGTTCCCGGTTTAGCGCCGCAGTTGCTCGCACTCGCTACCGCCTTGCCGAGCAACCTTATCGAACAAGCCCAAGCGGCAGAGAAGGCGCGCGCATTCTTCGGCCACCGCATCGATCACTATGAAGCCCTGTCGCGGGTCTTTACGTCGACCGGGATCGAACGCCGGTACTCGGTTGTGCCGATGACGTGGTTTGCCGAAAGCCATGGGTGGCCGGACCGCACCGCTTGCTACGTTGCCGGCGCGAGCCAACTCTTCGAAGATGTCGTACGCAAAGCGCTCGTTGCCGCGGGGCTCGATGCAAGCGAGATCGATGCCGTCGTCACGGTTTCGTCGACCGGCATTTCGACGCCGAGCCTCGAGGCTCGGGTCCTGCCGCGGCTGGGCTTTCGGCCCGACGTTCGACGGATTCCCATCTTCGGCTTGGGATGCGCCGGCGGCGTCGCCGGGTTTGCAAATGCGTCGCGCATTGCGGCGAGCGAGCCCGGCACGACGGTTCTGCTGGTAACGATCGAATTGTGCACCTTGGCGTTCCGCATGGATCGCGCGACCAAACCGGATATCATTTCTGCGGCGCTGTTCGGGGATGGGGCGGCCGCCGCGATCTTTCGCAGCGGCGACGGTCCAGCAATCGGACGAGCTGGTCGCGCGACCGAGCATCTCTGGGAAGAGTCGCTCGACATCATGGGTTGGTCCACCGACGAGGCCGGGCTCGGCGTCATTCTCTCGCGCTCGTTGCCGGAGTTCGTGGCCAAGAACTATCGCGTCGTGTTCGACCGCGCGATCGAGCGCCTGGGGCTCACGACGTCCGATATCGAGCGCGTCGTCTGTCATCCCGGCGGCACGAAGGTGCTCGAAGCGATCGAAGCGTCGCTCGAGCTTCGCGCCGGAACTTTCGACCTCGAGCGGTCGGTCATGCGTGACTTCGGGAATATGTCTTCGCCGACCGTGCTCTTCGTACTCGAGCGTCTTTTGGCGCAGGGCTTTGCGGGAACGGCCGTGTTGGCCGCACTCGGCCCCGGCTTTACCGCCTCGTTCGCGACGCTGCACGTTGCCGATAATTAGCGGCGGCTGGCTGCTTCTCGCCTATGTGACCCTGCAGCGTCTGGTAGAACTCGTCGTCGCGCAGCGCAACACGCGCAACCTGCTCGCGCGGGGCGCCTACGAGGTTGGTGCGGCGCACTACCCCGCCATGGTCGCGCTGCACGCGACCTGGCTTTTGACCCTCTGGATCTTCGGCTGGAACCGTCCGCTCGTGCCGGCATTCGTCGCGTTTTTCGTGCTGTTGCAGCTCGGACGCTTTTGGGTGCTACGAACGCTCGGTGAACGCTGGACGACGCGCATTATCATGACGCCCTGGGCGCCGCCGGTAACGTCGGGGCCGTTCCGCTTCGTACGTCATCCAAACTATCTTATCGTCGCGTTCGAGTTGCCGTGCGTTTCGCTCGCGCTCGGTCTGCTGTGGCATGCACTGCTGTTCGGCACGCTCAATCTCATCATGCTCGCTTGGCGCATCCGATCGGAAGACGCAGCCTTCAGAGTTTCTTAAAAGACCGGTGTTAGGATTGGCCGCTGTGAAGAAAATTGCACTAGTGGCTTTATTAGCGATGACGATGATGCCGGCGCTACCGGCGTTCGGTCGCCCGCGGTCCGTCGACGTTCAGCAATCAAAGATGACCGTCCACGTGTCCAAGCGCGGGTTGTTCGGGTTCCTCGGCGACAATCACGACATCGAAGGCCCGATCGCGAGCGGCTCGTACGACGGCGATACCGGAACGGTCGACATTACGGTCGATGCCGCCACGTTGCGCGTCCTCGATCCGAAGCTCCCGCTCAAAGATCGCAGTGACGTTCAGAGCAATATGCTGGGTACCGAAGTCCTCGATGCCGCGCGTTATCCGACGATCCATTTTGCATCGAAGCGGGCCGAGGTCGCGGGGACGCGGTCGGAGATCGAAGGCGACCTTACGCTGCACGGGCAGACGCATCCGCTTGCGGTGCACGTGGCGAAAATCGACGATCAGCACTTTACGGGCTCGGCGGTGATCCGCCAGACGGCATTCGGGATGACGCCGATTCGCGTCGCCGGCGGCGCGATTACCGTGAAAGACGAGGTGACCGTCGATTTCGAGATCGTCCTGACGCCGTAATCGGGTATACTGGCCCTATGCGAGCAATTTGCATTTGGGACGGTTCCGGACACGCGATGGCGGCGCTCGAGGATGTCGTGCCGTTGTTTCGAGCGCAGGCGTTCGCGCACGTCGAGATCATGATGCTCGTCTGGCCGCAGCGCGACACGCCGATGTGGCGCGACATCCGCGAGCAACAGGTGGTCTCGGGCGACCTGCATCGCGCCGCGGCGGAGATCTCTACCGCCTACGGGGAGCGTCTTCGCGCGGCGGTTTTGCCGACGGCAGAGGCCGTGCATGTGTCCATCGTCGACGAAGACCCGGTACCGGCGATCAGGAAGGCGGTTGTGGAACTGCGAGCCGATATCGTTTTCGCCGTTCTCGGAAGCGTCAAACCCGATAGCGAGATTGCCAAGAGCGTACGCGAGATGCTGAGCGACAACGCGGTACCGCTGTGGGTGCTGCACGCTCCGGCGCGAACGGCCGAGGGTTAGGCTTAGCTTTTGAGTTTGCTCTTCAAGTAGAGAGCGGTCATCGCGCGCAGTTCGGCGATGGCACCGGCGTTCTGTTCCGCGTCGAGCGACTTCACGGTTTTCATGTTTTGGAGCAGCACGACGGCCATGGAATTCGCTTTTTCCTCGGTGAGCGTCGCATCGCGGAGCTTCAGCGAAGCGATGACCCCGCGGAGCGAGCGCGCGTGAAAGTCACCGCGCCACGCGTTCGCGTCCGACCGAGCGTCGAGCAGTGCGATGATGGCCGGCGTCTCGTCGCGCACACCGGCAAACACGCTCAGCAGGTCGTCCGCGAATTCCTCGATCGTCGATGAACCCGAACGGCTGTCGGTGCGCTGGAACGCGGCGTCGACCAACTCGCGATAGCGAAGGATGAGAGCATCCGCCAGAGCGTCCTTATTCGGAAAGAAGCGGTAGAGCGAACCGATCTGCGCGCCCGCGCGGGCGGCGATTTCGGCCATCGTGGCGGCCTCAAAGCCGCGCTCGGCGATAACGTCAGCGCCCGCCCGCAGCAGGTCGGCGACCCGGCGCTTGCCTGTACTTCTTTGCGGTGCGAGGGCTGCGCGGCCGCGCGCCTCAGCGATTTTTGCCAAATTCTTCTCGACTAGTGAAACCATGAGTAATTTGAGCATGTCCTCAAGTATGATGCTTGAGGATACACTCACCTATAACCCACCCCACGACCGAACCTTTGCAGCGCTGCTGACGGCCGAACTCGAGAACGACGGTCTGGAGTTCTTCCTCCGGATGTCCGGCGATATCGGCACGGTAGCCCGCGAAACGAATCGGCCCACGGCCGGCGACGACCTGGCCGACTTGCTCTTGACCGCGCTGGTCGCCGCACCGGCGGGCCGGACGGCGGCCTGGCAGCAGCTCTACCGGGGCGTTCGAACGCTCGTGGCCGGCTTTGCCCCGGTCCCGTCCGCCGGCGCCCGGCCCGATCTCTCGTCCGCCTTTCGGCGCTTGCGTCAGTTCGTGCGCGAAAACGCCGACCTAGCCGATACGCTGGCGCTCGTCAACCTCGAACGCGCTGCCTACTGCCGGGCCGCCGGCGCCTAACGACCGATGTCCGTTGCCACGCCGGCCGGCGCCCGTCGCGACGTGACGGAGCGCGGGGTTCGACTCGTCCTCATCGTTGCCGCCGTCATGATGGCCGCGTTGATGCAAACGCTCGACACCACGATCACCAACGTCGCGCTGCCGAACATTCAGGGCAATTTGGGCGCCAGTCAAGATGAAGGCACCTGGGTCGTCACCGCCTACACGATCGCCGCAATCATCGTGATCCCGCTGACGCCGTGGCTGCAAGGCCGCTTCGGGCGCAAAGCCTATTTCCTGACCTCGATCGCCGGCTTCACGCTCGCCTCGATGCTGTGCGCTTCCGCGAGCAGCCTCGATGAGCTCGTTCTCGCGCGCGTCGTCCAAGGCGCGTTCGGCGGCGGCTTACTGGCGATCTCACAATCGATCTTGCGCGATTCGTTCGCTCCGAAACAACTCGGCCTCAGCCAAGGCATTTTCGCGATCGGCGCGGTCATGGGACCGGCGCTCGGCCCGCCGCTCGGCGGCTTTTTGGTCGACAACGCGTCGTGGAATTGGGCGTTCGAGATCAACGTCGTGCCCGGAACGATCGCGTTCGTGCTGCTTTGGATCTTTCTGCGCGACCCCGAGGGCAAGCGCGATCTCCCGGTCGACGCCGTCGGTCTCGGGCTGCTCGCGGCGACGCTCGCAACGTTGCAGTACGTATTGACCGAAGGCGAACGCCACGACTGGCTCGGGGATCCGACGATCGCTACGTGCACGGCCGTCTGCGCCGTCGCGCTGCTCGCGTTCGTCGCATGGGAGCTCTATGGAACGCCCACGCCTATCGTCGATCTGCGCATTCTCGCCAGCCGCAGCGTGGCGGCCGGAACGGTGCTCTCCGCGGTTATCGGCATCGTAGGGCTCGGCTCGGCGTACACGCTGCCCCAACTCACGCAGGGTCCGCTCGGCTTCACGCCGTCGCTCAGCGGTTTGCTCTTCCTCGTACGCGCGGTGCCGATCATGCTCGTCACGCTGCCGCTGGTGTTTCTCGCCTCGAAGATCGATACGCGCATGCTGGTTGCGTTCGGCTTTGCGGTGGTCGCGGTCTCGGCCGACTTGCTGGGACACGCAACGACCTCCGATTCGTCCTTCGGCACGTTCGTCTTACCGCAGGTGCTTTCGGGCATCGGCATCGTGACGCTGTACATCCCGCTGTCGATTGCGGTTCTTGGGGCGACGACGCCGGAACAAGGTCCGAAGGCGAGCGCCTTCCTCAACCTCGGGCTGCAGCTCGGCGGCTCGGCCGGGATCGCCGCGCTGACGGTCTTCATCGATCAGCGCGAGGCGTTCCACTCGACGATGATCGCCGCCGGTGCAACGCTCGGCAACCTGAACGTTCGCGATTTTGCCGGAACCACCGCGCAGTTGGCGCACCTGATCGACGTGCAATCGGTCGTGATCTCGTATGCCGACGCGACCTATCTCGTCGGCATACTGTGCGTCGTGTGCCTGCCGCTGGTGTTTCTGCTGCGCCGTCCGGCGGCTAGGAAAGCTTTGCGATAACCTCGGCGGCCGGAAAGGGTTTCGGAATGACGCCGAACTGCGCCGAGACGTCGATGACGGGCTGCAACATGGCGGGGTCGAGCGTAAGCGCGAATTGCGCGCGCTGCATCTTCGCGATCGTCTCGGGGTCGATGTGCGTGTACTTGCCCAGGATGACGCCGGAGGCGGCGAGGTTTTGCTTCTGATTGCCCCAGACCGCGGCGGTGCGCATCGCCGCGACAAATTTCCGTGCGACGTCCGGATTGCGCTCGATCCAGTCTTGGCGCGCGCACCAGGCGCTGATCAGAAACCGTTTCGCGACGCCGTCGTATGCCGGGGCGAAAAACCGGATCGCCGGCTTCGCTTGCGTGTAGAAGGGCTCGGCGATGAACGCCGCGTCGACCCGGCCTTTTTCGAGCGCGTCGGCCATCGACGAGGTCGGGATCTCGACAAATTTCACGCTTTTGGCATCGCCGCCGTTTCTGTCGATCCACGACGAGATCGAAAACGACGCGGTCTCACCCAGGGTCTGGATGGCGATCGTCCTACCGGTGAGATCCTTGGCCGTGCGCAGCGGTGAGTTCTGAGCCACCGCCAGGACGGTGGTGGGGAGCGCGCCGTTGTACACGCCGCCCGGCGCGAGCGCCACGATCGGTAACCCACGCGCATGAGCGGTCGCCAGCGTGCCGATGCTGCACACGCCGACGTCGAGCGCACCGCCCATGACGCCGGAGATGATCGCGCCGCCGTTCGTGATGATGTCGACGGCGACGTCGAGCCCGTTCTGCGCGAAGTACCCCTGATCGGATGCGAACCAGGCGGTGGCGTCGGCATCCACCGGCAGCGTCGCGACGTGCACGGCGGCCCGCGTCTGCGCGGCGGCGAGTCGCGGCACGGCCGAGCCCGCCGCCCCGGCGAAAACGGAGCGCAGGAGCGCCTCACGGTTCATAGGGGGTTCGTTCAATGGATAATCGAAATCGCACTGCATGCTGACGCAAGAACAAAACGACGCGCTGACCCGGACCGATCCCGGCACGCCGGGCGGAACGTTGCTGCGCAGTTACTGGCAGCCGATCGCCCTCTCGCGGGAGCTGCCCCCGGGCGGGGCGCCGATTCCGGTCGACATCATGGGCGAAGAACTGGTGCTCTTTCGCGACGACCAAGGGCGCCTCGGACTGCTCGACCGGCACTGCTGCCACCGGGGCACCGACTTGTCGTTCGGCCGGCTGGAGGACGGCGGCTTGCGCTGTCTCTATCACGGCTGGCTCTACGATATCAACGGCTCCTGTCTCGAACAGCCGGCCGAACCGAAGACCAGCACGTTCAAAGACAAGATTCGCCAGACCGCCTACCCGGTCGTCGAACGGGCCGGCGCGTTCTTTGCGTATATGGGCGCGGGCGAACCGCCCGAATTTCCGAACTACGATTTCTTCACGTACCCGAGCGCGCATCTGCACTCGGCTAAAGTCTTCGTCGATTGCAACTACTTGCAGGCAAACGAAGGCAACTACGATCCGGCCCACGTCGGGTTCTTGCACCGCACGTTCGAAGCCGACCGTAAGCCGGGGCTGAAGTTCGGCGACCTGCACCGCGTCGGCGTGCCCGAGTCCGATGAGGCGTTGATCGAACCCGAAGAAACGCCGGTCCTCGAAACCGAAACGACGGACTTCGGGCTGCGCATCTTCCAGATCCGTTCGGGCGGCGCGGGCCGCAAGTACGTGCGCGTGACGATTTTCGGGATGCCGAACTTTTCGGCGATCGCCGGGCCGCAGGGCGGCGACGGGCACATCGGCATCTGGCACGTGCCGATCGACGACTACAGTCACTGGCGCTGGCACTTCGCCGTGCGCCGCGACGCTCCGATCGACGCCACCAACCGCATGATCCGCTCGCACGCGTCGGGCGAATACGAATCCGAGTTCCGGCTCAAACGCAAACGCTCCAACCGCTACCTGCAAGACCGCAGCACGATGAACCAAAACTTCACCGGCATGGGGCCGAACTTCAATACCCACGATGCGTTCGCAACCGAAAGCCAAGGTCACATCCAAAACCGCACGCGCGAGCATCTGGCGACGACCGACGTCGCGGTGGCGGCGGCGCGCCGGCTGATGCTGAAGGCGATCGACGACGTCAAGGCCGGCAAGCAGCCGCAAGGCGTGCTGCGCGACCCGGCCGCCAACGACTATCATCTGCTCCGCTCGTTCGACGTATTGGCCGACGAAGCGGTCCCGAATACGGACCTCGTGCACATCATCGCCGAGCGCAACGCCGTTGCCGCCGGTTAACAGCGCGTTGACGATGGCGGAGCGCCACGCCATCGAGTGGGAGTGCGCCCAAAATACCGTCCGCTTCTACAACCGCCTCGACGCGGTTCGCGGCGAAGAAGCGGCCGAACTGTTCGCCGAGGACGGGCTGTGGTACCGGGACGGCGACGATTCGGCCTTTACCGGGCGCGCGGAGATCGCCGCGCACGTGAACAAGCTGCCGGAACGCGGGAACCCCGCCGTCGCACCGGAAGACCGCATGGTGTTTCATCTCGTATCGAACGTCGAAGTGACCGTGATCGACGCCGAGACCGCCGAAGTGCGGGCGCTGACGTCGGTGATTCCCGGCGCGCGCGGCAAGGACGGCATGCCCGGCACGACGCGCGGCATCGGCGCCGTGTTCCCGACCGTCGAGATTCATAAGAAGACGGCCGGCGGTTGGAAGATCGCGAGCAAGAAGACGCAGCGTGCGCTCCGTGTCGGTTAGGCGCTTCGCGATTGCGGCGCTGGCCGCGTTCTTTCTGTGCGCGTTGTTGCCGCGTGAAGCGCCGGCGCAGGCCGCGCCGATCAAGATCGGCGTCATCATGTCGTTCAGCGGTCCGGGCGCGGCGTTGGGGCGTTCGGTGAACGCGGCCATCGATGCGTGGATGCAGATGCACCACAACACGATCGGCGGCCGGCCCGCGGTGCTGATTCGCCGCGACGACGCGCACGCGCCCGAAACGGCGCGCCGCTTGGCGCAAGAGCTGATCGTTCAGGATAAGATCGACATCCTGATGGGCGGTTCGTCCACCCCTGAGGCGGTCGCGATGGGCGAGGTCTCGACGCAAGCCAAGATCCCGTACTTCATCATCAATTCAACCTCGCCCGGGATTCTGGACAAAGCGCCGTACGCGATCCGCACCTCGTACCTCACGCCGGACTTCGGTCCGCCGCTCGCCCACTGGCTGGTAAACAACCACATCAAATCGGTGTACGCGGTCGTGGCCGACTATTCGAGCGGCGCGGACACGCTGTCGGCCCTCACCGAAGCGATGGCGGCAGCCGGCGGCAAGGTGGTCGGCAGCGTCGCGGTCCCGCTCAACACGACCGACTTTTCATCCTATCTCCTTCGCGCGAAGGACGCCAAGCCCGACGCGCTGTTTGCGTTCGTCGGCGGCGGACCGTCGTCGATCAACATCGTGAAGCAGTTCGGTACGAACGGACTGAAAGCGAACATGAAGCTCGTCGGCACGGCCGACCTCATCTCGGAAGAACTGATGGGCGCCGAAGGACCCGATGCGATCGGCGTAGTGACGGCCTCGAATTATTCGGTCGATCACCCCTCGAAGCTCAACCGCGATTTCGTGCGCATCTACAAACAGGTGATCCCGAACCCGATTCCCGACGACGCGCCGTCGTTCATCGCCGTTCAGGCCTTCGATGCGCTGACCGCGATGGATCACGCCGTGGCCGGGCAAAAGGGCGCGATCGATCCCGCGAAGACGATCGATGCGCTGCGCGGCTACACCTTCGAGAGCCCGCGCGGCATGCTCACCATCGACGCGCAGACGCGCGAAGTGCACGAGAGCATGTACATTCGCCGCACCGAGGTCGTGAACGGCCGGTTCTCCAACTCCGAGATCGCCGCGATTCCGCCTCCGAAATAGCATGGTGAGCCTGCGGCTCGAGGGCCGCGCGAGCATCGTAACCGGTGCCGTACGCGGGATCGGGTACGCGTGCGCTGCCGCGCTGGCCGCGGCCGGCTCGAACGTTGCGCTGTGCGATCTCGACCAGGCCACGGCGGACGCTTCGGCCGCGAAGCTCGCGGCCGAGAGCGGCGTGCGCGTTCGCGGTTACGCACTGAACGTCACCGAGCCGGCCGCCGTCGCGGCCGGCGTTGCGCGCATCGTGGCCGATTTCGGCGCGATCGACCATCTCGTCAACAACGCCGGCATCCAGCACATCGCCCCGATCGCTGAATTCGGCGATGCGGACTGGGGGCGCGTGCGCTCGGTCGATCTCGATTCCGTGTTCTACATGACGAAGGCCACCTGGCCGCACCTCGTCGCCGGCGGCCGCGGACGGGTGGTCAACATCGCCAGCGTTCACGGCCTCGTCGCATCGTCGTTCAAGTCCGCCTACATCGCCTCGAAGCACGGCGTGGTCGGGTTCACCAAAGCGACGGCGCTCGAAGGTGCCGAAGCCGGCATCACCGCCAACGCGATCTGTCCCGGCGCCGTGTACACCGAACTGATTGCCGGTCAAGCGAAAGACCTCGCAACTTCGTACGGCGGCGGGATCTCGGAAGAAGCCGCGCTCAAGCGCGCATTTCTCGACAAGATGCCGACCGGCCGGTTCATCGACCCGGCCGAGGTGGGATCGCTGTGCGCTTACCTCTGCAGCGATGCCGCCTGCTCGATCACCGGCACCGCAATACCGATCGACGGCG
>DASYOE010000028.1:0-6557 GCA_036008105.1 Candidatus Lustribacter sp.
TGCATCATCGATTCCCACGGCGCGGTCATCACGCCGGCGACATAGCCGGTCGCGCCCATCCGGGCGTACGCGCGCGTGGCGACGTCGACCGCATTCCCTTGATCGCGGTTGAAGAGCACGTCGTCGGCGCCGTTGGTGTGAACGTCGATCAGGCCGGGAGCAACGATCGCGCCCGTCGGCGGGATGAGATCGCTCGGACCGTCATCGGCGAGCAAGCGCGTGATGCGGCCATGCTCGACCGCGACCCGTCCATACACGGTCGAACCGTCACCACACGCAATTTGCGCCGGACCGAGAACGAAGGAGGTTTCGGACACGTCCGCCTCATTTCGCGAGCTTGAAAAGGGCACCCTGGAGGTCATGCCGGGGTCAGTGCCGTCGCAGTAACCGTTCGATCAGGGAACGTCGCCGGAGCGCGCCCCCGCTGGTATGGGCGGCGGTGGCCAAGCGTTCTTGCTCGGCTCGTTCCCGGTCGGCTCGTCGTAGACGTTCCATATGTTCCTCGGCATGGGCGACCAACGTTGCTCTCAACGCTTCAAGCTCGTTCCACGGGCCACGCTCACGCGTCGACACCGTGAAGATCCGCTGAGGCCGTATACCCTGCTCTCGCAGATATCGGTCGGCAAGCGCTACGACATGACGCCGGTCGTCAGGGGTTTCGTGGTCGGCGATCGTGTGGACGAAGGTCATTGGTTTGCCCAGCCGAGCGAGCCGTCCGTAGAGGTCCAGCTCCCGATCCGAAAGCTGGCGCGAGAAGAGGGCGAGGATTTCGCTCGCGCTCGCGGCCGCGGCGTACACGATTTCTTCGGCCAAGGGAAAGCCCGAGTCGAAGGCCGGAGCGTGCACGAGCACCAGCTCGTGGGGAAGATCCCACGGCGTCTCGACCAGCAGCGGCGTGCGCATAGCGGCCGCGAGCGACTCGGCGGCCGGGATCTCGTCCCATGCAGCATCGTCGGACAACGCGTACGTCCTCGGTACGGGCCCGTACCTTACGTGCACCGGAAAATGCATTTCGAGATCGGGGCTCTCGTCCGGCAACACCGGGGTGTGGGCGAGCGCGTTGATCAAACTCGATTTGCCGCGCTTGAAGGCGCCCAACACGGCGACGCGCCAGCGCTGCGGGCGAAGGCCGTGTTCGTAGGTGTGCGGGTCGAACTGCACGCCGGCCGGGTCGACGCGTTCGCGTCCGGCATCGGCATCGAGCGGTACCGCCGCATCGGCGAATTCGTTCCGTTCGGCGCGGCTTTCGCGGGCAAAACGCTCGCTGTGCATTTCGATGCGGGTCACCACGGTCGCGACCGCTTCGGACCGCGCCGCCAGCGTCCGCGCGGCCTCGGCCGGGTCGCGGCCGCCCCGGTGGATCGCCAAGGCGCGATCGATCGCGCCCAGCGCTTCGCCGCGCACGCGGTCCGCGAGCGCCGCAACGTGTTCGGCGAGCGCGGCGGCGATGCGCTCGACGCGCGCGGCAATGCCGGCGACAAACGCCGCGACCTCGTCATCGAACCTTGCGTACAACCCCGCGTTCAAATCGGCGATCAGTTCCCGCTTCATATACTGACCGTCGGCGCGGCCGGCAAAACGGTGGGCGATCGCGGTCACGAGCGAGACCGAAGGCCCGCTCAGCGCGCCGAGCACGATCGTTCCGCGCAGCCCGGTCTCGAGATCGACGCTCCAAGCGCCGCTCGACGGATCCGCATCGAAGGCGCGCGCGGCGTCGGCCGTGATCGGCAAACGTTCGGCCGCCACCGCGGCGAGGATCGGCTCCAGGCGCGCGCCGCCGCGCGGCTCGACGACCGCGCCCACCGCCTCGCGCGCGCCGGTCCGCAACCGCTTAGCGGTGAGGTCGGCGACGTCGCCGGCGAAGCGGCCGGCGACGCTGGCCAGCGCGTCGTCGATGACGATGTGCAGCTTCGCGCGATCGCGCAAACGCGCGATGTCGGTCGTATCGAAGGCGCGCAAGAGCCGGCGCTGCAGCGCTTCGCGCATCGTCGAACCGGCCCCGACGATGTCCGCGTGCAGGCCGGCGCCGATGGCGAGCAACGCCGCGCGACCGGTTTCGCCGGCGACATCGACGGCGGCCAAATGCGGTTCGAGCGCGGTGCGCTCGGCGTCGAGCGTCGCGGGATCGGTCGCCAGCGCGGCGCGCTCGAGCGCGAACGTATCGGCCGCGCGGGTCGCGAGGCGGCGCGCTTCGCCGGCCGCGCGCCGCAAACGCGAACGGCCGGTGGTCGCCACCAGCGAGGCGTCGAGAGCGGCGAGGAATTCGCCGAAGCGGCTCTGGGCGATCAGCTCGCCGTTGCCGGTGAGCACGCCTTCGGCATATTCGCGTGCCGACAGCGGAAACACCGGCGTTTCGGGCGCGTGCACGCCGGCTTGCGCCACGATGCGCGCGGCCGCGGTCTGCCAGCCCTCGTTCCCGCCGGCATCGCGCATGCGCCACAAGTCGATCTTCGTCTGCACGATGAACATGCTCTCGACGTAGCGGCGCACGATACCCAGAAACGCGGCATCGCCGTCGGTGAACGGTTGCTGCGTGTCGATCAGGTAGAGCACCGCATCCGCGCCCGGCAAGTACGAAAGCGTCGCGCGCCGGTGGGCCGGATTGACCGACGCCAAGCCGGGCGTGTCGGCGACGACGAACCCGTTCGCCAAGAACGGGGACGCCACGCCGACCCGCACCAGCGCCGGTGCGTCGCTCGCGCCGGTCAGCGCATCGTGCAGTTGCGCTTCGCCGGCGACGGCCACGAAGCGCGCGAGACCTTCGATCGGCACGCGTTCGGTGCGGCCGCTGGGAAAATACGCGGTCGCGGTGTCCTCGTCAGCGTACGACAGCTCGGTGATGGTCGCGGTCGAGGGGTTGACGTCGGTCGCCAGCAGGCCGGTGATGCGCGCGGTGCCGCCGCGTTCCTCGCGTGCGACTTTGCCCAAGAGCGCGTTGAGCAAGAACGACTTCCCGCTCGAAAACTCGCCCACGACGGCCAAGACGAAACGGCCGCTGCGCAACCGCTCGGCCATCTGCCGCACCGCGCCGGATTCGAGCGCGGCGGACAACTCGTCGAGCAGCGCCGCGACCTCGTCGCGCGCCGCAGCGTAGCGAGCGAGGCTATCCGGCACGGATGATGGCGAGCGCCTCGTCGCGGTGGCGCTCCATCAGTTCCTTCGAATCGCCTTCGACGTTGAGGCGCAGCAGCGGCTCGGTGTTCGAGGCCCGCACGTTCATCCACCAATCCGGGTACTGGATCGTCACGCCGTCGAGAAAATCGATCGTGGAATCCGCGTACTGCCGTTGCAGGCGTTCCAACGTGCCCATGATGTCGGCGACCGTCGAGTTGATCTCACCCGAACGCGAACGCCGGTCGATCGGCGCGATGACGCTCGACACCGGGCCCGCCGCGCGGCTGAACACGTTGAGGCACTGCATCAGCGCGATCATGCCGGAGTCGGCGAACCAGTTGCGTTTGAAGTAGAAGTGGCCGGAATGTTCGCCACCGAACGGAATGTCTTCGTCGCGCATCGTTTTCTTGATGAACGAATGGCCGACTTTGGAGCGTACGGGCACGCCGCCGGCGCGTTCGATCGCCTCCGGCACGCTGCGGCTGCAGATGAGGTTGTAGAGAATCTTCGCACCGGGATTGAGCCGGATCGTGTCGATCCCGACCAGCGCGGTGACGATGTCGCCGCCGATCAGCTCGGCCTTCTCGTCGACTAGAAACATGCGGTCGGCGTCGCCGTCGAACGCGACGCCTAAATCGCACCCGCCTTCGCGTACGGCGCGCTGCAGGTCGACCATGTTCTCGGGCTCGATCGGGCTCGCCGGATGATTGGGGAACGAGCCGTCGAGTTCGAAATACATCGGCACGACCCGGCACGGCAAATGCTTGAAGACGCGCGGTACGGTTTCGCCCGCCATCCCGTTGCCGGCATCGATCGCGATCGTGAACGGCTTGATCGTGGCGATGTCGTCGATGAAGGAGAGGCAATGCTCGGCGAAGGCATCGAGGATGTCTTTTTGCGCGACCGTCCCGCGGCGCGCGGCGGCCGGCTTGAAATCGCCGGCCATCGCTGTGTCACGGATTGCGGCCAGGCCGGTTTCGATCGAGATCGCGATCGCCTCTTCGCGACAGAACTTGAATCCGTTGTACTGGGCCGGGTTGTGGGATGCGGTGATCATGATGCCGCCGTCGAAGCCGTAGTGGCCGACCGCGAAGTAGATCGCATCGGTCGAGATCAAGCCGACCTGCGTGACGTCGGCCCCGGCGTCGTTCGCACCGCGCGAGAGCGCCGCCATGAACGCTTCGCCCGAGGGGCGCATATCGCGCCCGATGCAGATGTTTTTGCGGTCGAGGACCTCGACGAACGCCCGACCAATGGCGTAGGCGATGTCGTCGTTGAGTTGCGCGGGCACGATGCCGCGAATGTCGTAACTCTTGAAGATCGACGCGTCGATGTCGGTGCGCATGGAAGTTGTCGCTTTCGGAGGGCGAAATGGCAAAACCCTTGGTCGTGGTCACGCGCGCGGTACCGCGCGAGGCGCTAGACCTCCTCGCTTCCCACGCGCGCGTTGACGCCAACGAAGCCGACCGAGGCTATACCCCGGCCGAGTTGATTTCGCACGCGCATGACGCCGATGCGATGGTTTCGTTGCTGACCGACCGCATCGACGATGCGATCCTCGCCGGCGCGCCCAAGCTCAAGGTCGTCGCCAACGTTGCGGTCGGCTACGACAACATCGACGTCGCCGCCGCCGCGCGCCGCGGCATCGTGATCACCAATACGCCCGGCGTGCTGACCGACGCCACGGCCGATTTCGCCTGGGCGCTGTGCTTGGCCGTCGTGCGCAACGTCGTTCCGGCCGATCGCTTCGTGCGCGAGGGCCGCTTCAAGGAGTGGATGATGATGGAATTCCACGGTGGGGAGCTGGCGGGGCGCACGCTCGGCATCGCGGGCTTCGGCCGCATCGGGCAAGCTGTGGCGCGGCGTGGCCGCGGCTTCGGCATGCACGTGATCTACGCCAACCCGCGTCGCGTCGCGCAAGCCATTGAGGAAGAAACCGGCGCGCACTTCGTCGATAAGGAAACGTTGCTCGCGTCGAGCGACGTGCTCTCGCTGCACGTTCCGCTCGTGCCGGCCACGCGGCACTATCTGAGCGACGCGGAGTTCGCGGTGATGAAGCGGTCGGCGTACGTGATCAATACCGCGCGCGGCCCGGTAATCGACGAAGCGGCGTTGGCGCGCGCGCTGGCGGCCGGCGAGATTCGCGGTGCGGGCATCGACGTGTTCGAACGCGAGCCGGCCGTCGACCCGGCGTTGCTGGCCGCGCCCAATACCGTGCTCGCCCCGCACGTCGGATCGGCCACGACCGAGACGCGCACGAAGATGGCGCTGATGGCGGCCGAAAACGTCATCGCGGTGCTGGCGGGCCGGCCGCCGGTGAATCCGGTGCGCGTGAACTAAGCGCGCTGCCGGCGGGGCACTACGCCCCGCGTGAGGCGCGAGGACGGTTTCACGCTGCTCGAGGTGCTCGTCGTCACGGCGATCGTCGTCATCGTCGCCGGAACGCTGGGCACGTTTTTTCTCGCCGGCGCATCGCCCGCGGTGGCGTCGGCCGGCCGCGACGTCACCGCGGCGTTCGACGAAGCACGGCGCACCGCGCTGGCGTTCGATGCGGCCACGGTCGTGTTCACGCCGAGCGGCAGCGGCTATCGCGCCCGCGTATACGAGCGCGTTCCCGGCGATCCGGCCTTTCGCGCGCGCAACGGCCCGGACTACGAGAGCGGCGTCGCGATCAGCGAGATCGCATCGCCGCTCGGCGCGCCCGCGTTCGCGTTTGCCGTTGCGAGCAGCGGCGCGATCACGGGCTTTGCGGCGTTCGTCGCCGGCGCGAGCACCTATGTCGCGCGCGCATGCCCGGCAAGCGGAACGTTTACGCTGCAACTCGCCTACGAACGCGACGTGCGCATCGTGACGATTCCGTGCATGCTCGGGCCGAGCAGTACCGCACCGGCTTCGTTCGAAACGCCGGTCGCGGCGTACAGCCCGACACCGTTTCCGGTGGAGACGTGCCCGGCCGGCGTCAACTGCGGCCTCGTTGCGATAACACCGGCCGCGCCGCCCTCCCCGCCGGCGCCGAGCCCAACGCCCACGGCGCCGCCGAGCGCGAGCCCGACGGCCGCACCCTCGGTCGAACCGACGGGCGCGCCGACGGCGGCGGCACCGGGACAGATGATCGAGCAATACTCGGCCGCGGCGGACGGGTTCAGCGCGCACACATCCACGCTCTTCGCGAACGGCAGCATCTGCGACGATAACGGTTGCAGTCTTTTCGGGGCGATCGATTGGACGTGGGCGTGTCCGTTCGGCGCGCGCGGCGGCAGTAACGGCAACGACGGCAGCAACGATCCCTACCAGCCCGACAACGCCTACTGGAGTTCGGTCTCCTCGATGATTGCGGTCGCGGATCACAACGCGGCCGAGGGCGACGGCGACGGGTTGGTGTCGACGCAGGATTCATACTGCGCCGGGTACACGACTCCCGATCGTTAGGATGACGCAACGCG
>DASYOE010000029.1:0-10866 GCA_036008105.1 Candidatus Lustribacter sp.
CAAGTCTCGGAGATGCTATTGCCGCGGCAGCTCACAGGGAACCATCGTAGAAATCTCCTTGCCTACGGTAATCACTACGGCGCCGCAGCGATCGGTTCGATATATTGTGGTTCCGGCGCGTTCCAATGTTGCGAGCGTGGATGGGCCGGGGTGGCCGAACGTGTTGTGGCGGCCCACTGAGATGATTGCGTCTTGTGGGTGAACGGCGGCGATGAATGGTGGGGTCGAGGCGTATTCTGAGCCGTGATGGCCGACTTTCAGGACATTGGCGCGGAGATCGGTGCCGCTCGCGAGGAGGCGTGCTTCGCTTGACTCTCCGGCGTCGCCCATGAAAAGTTCGCGGAAATCGTTGTAGTGCAGCATCGCGACGATGCTGTTCTCGTTGATATCGTCACCTGTGTCAGCAAGTGTGGGCAGGGAGGGCGCGAGTATGTCGAGGGTTACGTCGTCGTCCGTCCAGCGGTAGCCTCGTTGTGGTCGCACGATTTGGACGCCGTGTGTCGCCGCTTCGTGCATGCAATCTTGGAACGCGCGACCTGAGTACTGCTGACCCGAGTCGAACAGCAGCCGCACCGGCATCGCGTCGATGATCGGGGCGCAGCCGCCGACGTGATCTCCATGTGGATGCGTCAACAGCATTAGGTCGATGCTGCGGATCCCGGCGCGGCGCAGATAGGCGAGGACGATGCGGGCGCCCGCGGCTTCCGCGTTCGAGGTGATTCCGGGGCGTTCGAGTTCGCCGCCCGTGTCGATGAGGATGACGTGGTCGTGCGGGGTGCGGATCACCGCTCCGTCCCCTTGGCCGACGTCGAGGTGCGTGATCTCCAAGCCGTGCGGGAGATGCACAATACTTGGCAGCGCGACCGTGACGCTGGCGGCTGTCAGGATCGCCAGACCGGCGATTTTGCGGCCGCGGCGCAGTGCGACTGCGGCCGCTACCGCCGCCGCATCGTAGACCAGGATGAGGGCGAGCGGCGGCGTGGCCAGCGTGGCTTGCGCTCCCGGCAGCGCGGCGATCGTGCGCACGATGCCTTCCACCAGTAAGAGCAGCAGCGTTTCGAGCGGCGCGAGGAGCGGTAGCACGAGGGTTGCGATGCCGCCGGTCAGGACGAGGGCGACGAGCGGCACGACCAGCGCGTTTGCGAGCACCGCGTACGGTGCGAGCGTCGAGAAGACGGCCGCCGTAAGCGGCCAGGTCCCGATTTGGGTCGCGCACGTCAAGGCCAACGCTTCGCGTATGCGTTCGTGCACTGGAATGCCATGGAGCAAATGCGCGAAGACATCGGCGAAGAGCACGATCGCGGCGACGCACGAGAACGACAGCGCAAACGATGCGCTCTCCACCGCCGCGGGCCACAGAAAGGCAACGACCAGTGCGGCCATCGCCAGCGCGTTCCACGACGTCACCCGCGCGCCGCAAGCGCGTGCCAGCAGCGCCGTGCCGATCATCGCCGCGGCGCGTTCCGAGGGCAAATGGGCGCCGGTGAACCACGCATATGCGACGATCAGGGTCAGCGCGATCGCGCATGCGACGGCGCGGTAAAGTCCAAGCCGGCTCAGCAAAAACGCCGCCAGCGCCGCGACGATGCCGAGGTGCAAACCAGCGGTAACCAGCACGTGCACGGTGCCGGTCGCCTGAAATGCCGCGTGCAGTTCGTCGGGGAGCGTGCCGCGCTCACCCCAGAGCGCTCCGGCAAGAATCGTGGCCGACGGTTCCGGGATAACGGCGCGGATGCGCCGCGACGCGGCAGCCCGCAGCCGTGCCGCCCACGCGTTGATATCGCGCGGATCGGGCGGTGCGCGCGCGAGCAGGTGCGCGCTTGCGAGCCGCGCCACGAAACCGTCGTCGCGCTCGATCTCGCGCATCGACGGCTCGCCGGGATTGCGCGGTTCGTCGAAGGGTTCGAGGCGACCGCGCACGACCAATCGCTCACCGGGAGCGACGCGTTCGCGCAAACTCGCGCGTACGGCGCCGACACCCGCAATCTCGAGCACGGTGCTCGAGAGACCGCTATCGGACTCCTTTACGTCGCCGATAACGGTGGCTGCGTAACGCGCGGTCGCGCGATCGTTCGTCAGCACCGGCGGGTGGCCGCGCAGTGCCGAAAAGGCGACCCCTGCCCCGCACGCGAGCGCAACGGCCACGCGGGCGCTGCGTCTTCCTTTATACGCGAGCGTGCAGCCGCACCCGACGGCGATGAACGCGCTCAACGCCCAACCGTGCTGTTCGGCGACGATCGCGAGCAGCGCGACGGCGGCGGGAACGAGCAGCGGAGCGCGGCGCACGCGATTCTTTCACGCTCTTAACGTGCGCTAACAAGCAAGCGAAATGGGAACGACCGGCGGGGGCGAAGCGTTTCCTTCTCATGCGCATCGTGGTCACCGGCGGAGCCGGCTTCATCGGCTCCCATCTCGTCGACGCGTTCATCGGCGCCGGGCACGACGTGGTGGTGATCGATAACCTGTGGACCCACGGCGGCGGCCGGCGCGAAAACATTCACCCGCGTGCATCGTTCGTGCACATGGACGTCCGCGACGAAGCAGTCAAACGCATCTTCCACGAAGTCAAACCCGACCTCGTGTGTCATCACGCCGCGCAACACAGCGTCGCGATCGGCGCGCGCGATCCGCAATTCGATGCGAACGTCAACATCGTCGGCATGCTCAACGTGCTCGATGCCGCCGTCGCGGCCGGAACGCGTAAAGCGATCTTCGCATCAAGCGCCGCGACGTACGGCGACGTGACGAAGATGCCGGTCGACGAGAACGCGCCGCAGCTTCCGGTCTCCCCGTACGGCATCTCCAAGATGGCGACCGAACACTATCTGCGCTTTTATAAGTCCGAGCACGGCCTCGACTACACGATCTTGCGCTACGGCAACGTGTACGGGCCGCGCCAAGACCCCAACGGCGAAGCGGGCGTCATCGCGATCTTCTGCGCGAAGTTCTTAGCGCACGAGGGCGTGCGGCTGGACTGGGACGGCGAGCAGTCGCGCGACTACGTCTACGTCGGCGACGTCGTAAACGCCAACCTGGCGGCGCTCACTAAGGGCTCGGGCGAAGCCTACGTCATCGGCACCGGCAAGAAGACGACCGTGAATCAGATCTACAAAGCCCTGGTGGCCGCCACCGGCTTCGAGGCCCCGATCGCGAAGGCGCCCCGCCGCGCCGGCGACGCCCGCGAGATCTACTTTAACCCGGCCAAAGCCGCCCGCGAGCTGGGCTGGAAGGCCGAAGTCGACCTGAAATCCGGAATGAGCGAGACGGTCGCCTATTTCCGCGAGCGCAGCGCGGGCGCGCCCGCCACGATCGCGTAGGCCACGGCGAAGCTGACGAAATAGCTCCACGGCCCCTGCGAAAACGGTAGGCCGGCCGCGATTCCCGCCACCCACGCGACCAAGGCGACCCAGCCGAAGCGTTCCGGCGTCGGCGGACTTGCGCTGGAGGCGATCATGACCGCCGCCCACGGTGACGCCCAGGCGCTCAGCAGGCCGAGGAAGTTGCCGTAGACCCTGGCCGTCGCGACCGGGTCGGCGCCGACCAGCGCGAGGGCGCCGCCGATGAGCCCGACGGCAAGCGCCCCGTGCCAACGGACGAGCCGCCAGCCGACCGTCTCCGAGGCCGCCATCAGGCTGAGCACGCCGGAGTAGAGGTTCATCACGTTGCCGTTCATCGTGCCGACCAGCACGGTGAGGAGCCCCACCACCGCCAGCGTGCCGTTGGTTCCGGCCAGCAGCCCCACGGTTTCGGCCGGGGTGGCGGCGGCGATTCCGGGACCGCGCACCGCGGTCGCCGCGGCCGCGCCGAGAATCTCGAGCGCGATCGACGCAAGAAAGCCGCCGCCAAAGGCCCACAAACCGATCGCGCGCGGCGACGTCTTCGCCGGCAAATAGCGCGCGTAATCGGCGGCGCACGGCGCCCACCCGATCGCATACGCAAACGCGAGCGACGCGGAGAACGCGATGCCGCCGAACTCGCTGCCCGTAGCCAATGGCGCGTGCGGATCGAACGGCGCGTCGAGGTGCGCGTGACGCAACACGACGACGGCGATCGTCGCGAATCCCACGAACATGGCGACGCCGGAAAAGCGCTCGAACACGTGGATCGCATTGTAGCCGTACACCGCGATGAGAATCGCGCCGGCCAGCGTGATCGCGAGCGCGAACGGATACGCGACATGCAGCAGCGCGCCGACGGCTTGGGCACCGAAGACGCAGTCGATGGCGAACCAGCCGACGCCGGCGAGAAACGCCAAGATCGCGGGCAAGACGTTGCCGTCACGGCCGAACGCGCGCCGTGAAATCATCATCTGCGGCAGACCGTAGCGCGGGCCGGCCAGCGACACGAGCGAAATCACGACGTAGCCGAGGACGCTCCCGATGGCGAGCCCCACGACCGCGCCGGCGAGCGAGGTTCCGTATAACGCAACGGCGAGAATGCCGACGGCGAAGTTCGCCGTTTCCGCGTTCGCGCCGAACCACAGACCGAACAGATCGCGCGGGGAGCCGTGCCGTTCGTCGTCCGCGATCGCGTCGAGCCCGTGCGGCTCGACGACGGCGACGTTAGACCCGTACACGCGCGCTGCCGGCGATGTCCTCGGTCTGCACGACGCGGATGCCCGCCGTGCGAAGTTCGTCGAGCGCCCGCGCTTCATCGCCGGGCGCGACGTTGACCGCCGCCGACGCGTCGGCGATGACGAACGTGGTGAACCCCGCCGCGTGCGCGTCGAGTGCCGTCGCTTTGACGCAATAGTCCGTGGCGAGACCACACACGAACACCCGCCGCACGCCGTGAATGCGCAGATCGCTGGCGAGCGACGTTGCGGCGAAGCCGCTGTATCCGTCGGTTGGGCGATCGATGCCCTTGTCGATCACCGCATCGACCTTCCTCAGATCGAGCCGCGCATCGAACGCCGCGCCGCGCGTCCCGGCGACGCAATGCACCGGCCACGGGCCACCGAACTCGGCGAACGACGAGTGATCGAGCGGGTGCCAGTCACGCGTCGCGTAAACGCGCCGGAAACGCGGCGCGAGGTGGTCGATCGGCTCGAAGATGCGGTCGCCGGTCGAGACAGCGAGCGCGCCGCCGGGCAAGAAGTCGTGCTGCACGTCGACAACGATCAGCGCGTCGTCCGGCCCGACCGTGACGGTCACGCGACGACGATGTTCAGCAGTTTGTCCGGCACGAAGATCTTCTTGCGCACCGTCTTGCCGCTCGTATGCTGCTGCACGCCGCTCTCGGCGAGCGCGAGCGCGAACACGTCGTCCTCCCCGACGCCCGGCGCCGCTTGCACGCGTCCGCGGACCTTGCCGTTCACTTGAATGACGACGGTGATTTCATCGACCGCAAGCGCGGCCGGGTCGGCGTCCAGCATGCGTTCGATGTGGACCGACGTCGCGTGACCCATGCGCTGCCACAACTCGTCCGCGATGTGCGGCGCAAACGGAGCCAGCGCGATGGGCAGCGCGTGGATCGCGTAGAGCACGGCGGGATCGTGTGCCAGCGCTTCATCGCGCGTCGCGGCGGTGAGTAGGTTGACGAGTTCGTCGAGCCGCGCCGTGGTGACGTTATAATGAAAGCGCCGCGTCGAGGTCTCGTCGTGGGCCGATTTCAGGGCCAAGTGCAGCGCCCGCACGAGCGCGCGCTGGGCGTCGCCGGCGCAGGCCGGCAGCTGGTCCAGCGGCGTCCGTCCGGCCTCGGCCGCAAGCGGCTCGCACGCCCGCCACACGCGCTGGATGAAGCGCACGCGACCGACGATGCCCTCGTCGGTCCACTCGAGCGCGTCCTCGGGCGGGGCGGCTTTGAGCAAGAACAGCCGCATCGCATCGACGCCGTACGTTTCGACGGTCTCGTCGATCCCGACGACGTTGCCGCGGCTCTTCGACATCTTCTCGCCGCCGCGCAGCAACGTGCCCTGATTGAAGAGCCGCGTGAACGGCTCGTCGTCGCCGGTGATGTAGCCCGCATCGATCATGAACATGTAGAAGAAGCGCGCGTAGAGCAAATGCATCACCGCATGTTCCGCGCCGCCGATATACTGGTCGACCGGCATCCACGCCGAGGCTTTCGCTTTGTCGAACGCCTTCGTGCTGTCGTGCGGGTCGAGATAGCGCACGAAGTACCACGATGAATCGACGAACGTGTCCATCGTATCGGGATCGCGCTTCGCCGGCCCCTTGCATTTCGGACAGGTCGTGTTGATGAACGCCGCATCGTTGGCGAGCGGCGAGCCTTGCCCCGTGAACGCGACGCCGCGCGGCAGTACCACCGGCAGCTGATCGTCCGGCACCGGCACCATCCCGTCGCGCTCGCAGTAGAGCATCGGAATCGGCGTGCCCCAGTAGCGTTGACGCGAGATCAGCCAATCGCGGAAGCGGAAGTTGACCGTCATCTTGCCGCGCCCGCGCGACTCGAGCTCCTCGATAATGGCGATGCGCGCGTCGGCCGATTCGACGCCGTCGAATTGGGCGCTGTTCACCAGTACGCCGTCGTCGCAGTACGCTTCGGTCAAGTCGCCAGCGACGAGTTCGCCCGTGCCCTCGCCCGGCACGATCACTTGCCGAATCGGCAAGCCATGCTTTTGCGCGAACTCGAAGTCGCGCTCGTCGTGCGCCGGCACGCCCATTACCGCGCCGGTGCCGTATTCGGCCAGCACGTAGTTGGTCACCCAGATCGGCACCCGCTCGCCCGAGAGCGGGTTGATCGCGAACGCGCCGGTCGGCACGCCGGTCTTTTCCATCAGCTGCGTGCGCTCGAGTTCGGACTTCGACGATAGCGAGGCGGCGAACGCTTCGACCGTCGCTTTCTCGGGCGGTATCGCGGCCAGGATCTTCGCGACGATCGGATGTTCCGGCGCGATCGCCATGAACGTCACGCCGAACACCGTATCGACGCGCGTGGTGAACACCTCGATGCGTGCGTCGCCGATGCCCTCGATGTCGAACGAGAACGTCGCGCCTTCGCTGCGGCCGATCCAGTTGCGCTGCATCGTCTTGATGCGTTCGGGCCAGCCGTCGAGCCGGTCGATGCCGGCCAGTAAACGGTCGGCGTAGTCGGTGATCTTGAAGTTCCACTGCGAGAGGTTGCGCCGCTCGACCAGATGGCCGCAGCGCCAGCAGCGCCCGTCGTGCACTTGCTCGTTGGCGAGCACCGTTTGATCGTGCGGACACCAGTTCACCGGCGTCTCGCGTTTGTAGGCCAGCCCGCGCTCGTACATGCGCAAGAAGAACCACTGGTTCCACTTGTAATATTCCGGATCGCAGGTCGCGAACTCGCGCGTCCAGTCGTAGCCGGTGCCCATCAGCTTGATCTGACGGCGCATGTTGTCGATGTTCTGGCGCGTCCACGAGTCGGGGTCGATGCCGCGCTGGATCGCCGCGTTCTCGGCCGGCAGCCCGAAGGCGTCCCAGCCCATCGGGTGCACGACGTTGTTGCCGCGCATGCGCATCATGCGCGCGACCGCGTCGCCGAGCGTGTAGTTCTTCGCGTGGCCGACGTGCAGATCGCCCGACGGATACGGCAGCATCTCGAGCACGTAGTATTTCGGGCGCGGATCGGCGTCGTCGGCCCGGTAGATACCGTCGGCTTCCCAGCGAGCTTGCCAGGCCGGTTCGATCGCACGATGGTCGTACGTCAGCGGCCGTTCTTCGAGCATTTCCTCATAATAGCAAGCCCGGGCCGCGGGTGCTACCGGGCAGGCAAGCGTGGAAGCCCGGAAGCGGTTATGCGCTCACTGACTTCGCCGAATTTAGAGGAGAAGCGGTCGGCGAAGGATGACTAACGTGGGCTCCCTCATCTCGCTCATTTGAGGGAGCTTAAGTGTCCTTAACTACAGGGAGGGGCGTATTTTGCGTCCCCCCGCCCGCTCGTTTTGGAGCAAGCAACTCGATGAAGAATCTTGGACTCGTCGGCTTCGCGATAGCGGCGTTGGCGGTCAGCGGATGCGGCGGAGGCGGCTCATCGTCGGCTCCAGCCCCCGCCCCGACCACCGCGCCGACCGCAGCCCCCACGCCGGGTCAGGTGACCGTGGCCTACACGACCACCTTTGGCGCCGCCGGCACGGCGGCGAATGCGCAGAATATCGCATTCCTAGCCCCGACGCAGACCGCCGCAGTGACGGTCGCCCAGGCGAACTACACCGGCTCCTTCACCGCAGCATCGGGTTGCGCTCAGGTTACCGTTGCTCCGGCGACCTCGACGGGCGCCTTCACCGTAACCGCGGCCGACGCGACCGCCCCGACGTGTACGGTCACGTTCACCGGCAACGCGCCGGCGTCGACCGGCACCCTGGTGGCCACGGTGCCGAAGCCGGGCGGTGTCGTCCTTCGCTGGTACACGCCTCAGTATAGCCAGCAGTCGCCGCCAGTTCCGCAGGCGCAAGGGCCGATCAACGTCGTCGGCCTCGGGGCGCTGTTCGCTCCGATCCTTGCGATCAGCGAACAGAACTACGTCGGCGGCTTTGCCGCTTCGAAAATCGTAAGCTCGGCCGGCTGTGCAGGACCTCCGGTTTTCGCGACCATCGCGGCTAACGGAACCGTCCCGGTCGGGTTACCGACCGCGGCTCCGGGCGTGTCCCTCGTCTACTACACGGTCACCGGGGTCACTGCCGTTCTTCCGAGCGGCGGGTGCACGATTGGGGCGACCGACTCGTACGTCCCGCTGACGGGACCGGCGAATCCAACAGTGTCCATCGGCGTGGAAATCACGTCTGGTTCGGGGGTCTTCCAGTGATGATTCGTTTGACAACCGTGCGCGCCGCGGCGACCCTCGCCGTGCTCGGCGCCATGACCCTCGCCGGTTGCGGCGGCGGCGGCTCCCAGAGCATGGGCGCGCTCCCGGCCGCCGGCGCAACGAACCCCTCGAACAACAGCGCGGCAACGATGCAACTTGCCGTGACCCTTCCGAATTCGACGTCCGGCGCGACGGCTCAATCTTCTAGTCGCGCAACGATCCTGAGTAATTCACGCAAACCGGCGTATATCGACACGACGGCGGCAAATTCGGCGATCGTGGTTTCGGTGACGCCCCAAGATCCGTCGGAAGCAGCACAATACGGCAATCTCACGGTGTGCTATAACCTCTATACGGGCGGCGTGCTCAACAAGACGGCTACACCGACGTATTCAGTCACCTCGGTCGGAAACAACGCATCGACGGTGACGATCGCCGTTCCGGCTCCGCCCGGAACCGATGGTTTCCAGATCACGCAGTACGCGGGACAATGCGGCAGCACGCCATACTCGATTCCGACTCCGCCCCCGGGTGTTGTCGGTGGGAGCAATTTGCTCGCTCAGACGCCCGTGACGCTCGCGTATATGGCGCCTGGACAAACCAACAACCTCAACGTCCAGATCGCCCTGTGCACGCCCGCGCCGGCTCCCGGACTACCTTGTCCGACGACGTTCGGTGGGAACGGTCCGCCCCCACCGGCCACACTCGCGGCATCGATTTCGATCGCGAGCGTTATTTTCGGTACGGTTCCGATAACGAACCCCATCCGAGAACAAGGCGCGTTTATTCTGGGCGCAAAGCAAATCGGGATACCGATTCCGCTTGAGGCGACGAACGCTGCCGGAACGGTCGTTCCCGGCTTGACGACGGCCGCTCAGCCGCTCGCAGGCGCCGGGCCATTCCCGACTGGCGTCACCGTCACGGACGGCGATACGACCGGTGCCACGAAAATCTATCTCATCGATGCGGCAACGGGTGCCATTGCACAAGGTCCTGGCACCAGCGTCACCATCCACGAGTTCAACGTGCTCGGGAGCGGAGCGGTCCCATGCGCACCGGCGAACACGCCGGGTTGCGTGGGCGGTTTCGTGCCTTCCGACACGCTCGTCGGCGGAACGCAAGGCGATCCGTGGATCATCATGCTTACCTACACCGGCGTTGATGCTTCATTGCTCTCAACCGTCACCGTGACCGCTTCGGCAACCGCCGCGAATGCGGCGCTGCCGACGCCGATCACCACGACAATTTCGCCGCAGTCGACCGTGTACTCGGCCGGCGGAACGGGATACGCGGATACCGCAGCTCCGGCTGCACCGCTCTCGTTGCTGCAGCCGGTTGCGGCGGGTCCGATCTTCTTCACCGACGGAAGCAAAGTCAAACAAGATGGCACGGTCACGGCCTCGCCGGCGACCGGTACCACGTTGACCGGACTTTCCTACTCCGCGACGGCTCCAGGTGGACCGTTCCTCTTCGCAGTGGATAACGCGGCTGCCGGTGGAACCGTCGCACCGTCCGGGCTATATACGTTCACCTCACCTGGGCTTGCGGTCGCAACGCCGGTTGTGACCTCGGATGGTCTCGGCCACGAAGTGACGTTCCAAGCTCCGGTCGCGACGATCTTCGCAACAGACCTTACTGCCCACGCACAGAAACTGTTTGTCGTCGACGCGAACGGCATTAACACAGCCGACATCCAGTACCCCGGCGGTGTCCCGACTGCCACCAACGTCACCCCGCTCAATTGCAACGTCTCGTTGGGCGCACTTCCGGCCGGCGTGAAGAACCTCGGCACAATAATCGGAAACGGAACGAGCACATCGTTCTTGATCGCCGATCCGGGTAACAATCGTGTCGTGACGGTAGCTGTCACAAGCAACACCTGCACGATCGCGAGCTACGCAACGGGTGCGGCCTTCACGGGCCTGACCCTCGGAACCGGTGGTGCGATCTATGCGACCGCGACGAACGGCCAGATCTACTACATCGCCAGCGGCGGTGGGAACGCGGCTTCGCTCGGCGTCGCAACGGCTGCCGCGGGATCCACAGCTGACGGACCAATCGGACAACTGTCGACGCTGTCCGCAGCGCCGGCGGCGACGTTGGCTCCGGTGGCTTACCTCACCCAGTTCCTCGCGC
>DASYOE010000030.1:0-6003 GCA_036008105.1 Candidatus Lustribacter sp.
CCAGATGCGTCGTCGGCTCGTCGAGCGCGATCACACGCGCGCGCTGCGCGAGCGCTAAAGCAATCCACACGCGCTGCCGCTCGCCGGCCGAGAGCGTGCCCAACTCGCGGGAGCGGAGCGCGAGCAGTTCGGTCGCGGCCAACGCGTCGTCGACGGCGACGCGATCCTCGGCGGACGGCTGCCACTCCCACCAGCGGTGGTAGGGAAAGCGCGCCGCGGCGACCGCATCCTCGACCGTCATCGAGGTGAGGGCCGGTTCGGTCGGTTCGACGAGCGCCATGCGCCGGGCGCGCGCGCTCGGGGCGAGCGTCATGACGTCGGAACCGTCGAGCGTGACGGCGCCGCCGGCCGGTGCGAGCACGCCGCACATCGTCGCCAGCAGCGTCGACTTGCCTACGCCGTTCGCACCCATGAGCGCGCTGAACGTGCCCGGCGAGAACGTGGCGTCGATATCGCGCAACAGCGTGCGCCCGCCGCGCGCCACGGCCAGTCCCGACAACTGCAGCATCAGATATAGGCGCGGGCGGTGCCGCGCAGGTAGAGGTAGAGGAAGGCCGGCACGCCGATGAACGCGAGCAGCACGCCGAGCGGAATTTCGAGCGGCGCGAGCAGCGCGCGACTGGCCGCATCCGCGACGATCACGAGTGCCGCGCCGAGCGCGATGGCGGCCGGGATGCCGAGGCGCAGGTCGGCGCCGATCAAACGCCGCGCGAGATGCGGCACGATCAATCCGACGAAGCCGACGAGCCCGGAAAGCGCGACCGCCGCCGCCGTCAGCAGCGCCGCGGAGGCGAGCAAAATCCATTGCAGCCGCACGATGTCGACGCCCAGCGTGACGGCGCGCCGCTCGCCGACACGCACGACGTTGAGCGCCGGAATCGTGGCGATGCCGAGCACCGCGCCGGTCATGGCGTACGGCGCCGCGGCGGCGAGATCGACCCAGCCGCGGCCGGCGAGCGAACCGGCGAGCCAGGCGATGATTTGCGCGCTGGCATTGCCTTGCGCGAGTTCGGTGAGGGCCAACGCGATGAAGGCCGACATCAGCGCGGAGATCGAGACGCCGGCCAAGATCAGGCGCTCCGCGTTGAGCCCGCTGCCTTGGCGTGCCAGCACCGCAACCAGCACCGCGGTCGCGAGGCCCGCGACGAAACCGATGGCCGGAACGGCGGCCAGCGCGACGCCGAGCGTCGCCGCGATCGCGATGGCCGCGCCGGCGCCGCTGCTCACACCGGTGATGTACGGATCGATCAGCGGGTTGCGCAGCAGCGCCTGCATCAGCGTGCCGGCGAGTGCGAGCGACGCGCCGACCGTCGCCGCGATCGCGATGCGCGGTAGGCGCAGCGACCAGAGGATCGTCGCGGCGTCCGACGGCGTGTTGGGATGCAGGATGGCCGTCAGGAAATCGTGCGGCGCGATCGTGGCGCCGCCGACGGCGAGCGCGAACGCGGCCGCCAGCGGCACCAACAACGCGATCGCCGTCAGCCGCGCTAGCGTGTCGCCAACTCCACGGTGACGGTGCGTCCGGGCATCGGGTAGCCGAAGATCGGCGCGTAGCGGGCATCGGTGAAGTTGCTCACGCGGCCGGTGAGGATCGCGCTTTTCGCTACGCGGTACCGAACGTACGCGTCGGCCGTCGTGTAGCCGTTATACGGATCGGCGAAGGGTGGTCCGCTCGCGAAGGTCACCGGGTCGATATTCGGCACATCCGGCGTAGATCCGACGATGCGCAAACGCGCGCCGAACGCCAGCGGGCCGCCGTCGAACGGACGCTCGATGGCCAGCGTGGCGGTGATCGGCGGCGTGCTCGGCAACCGCAACCCGGTCGTCGTGTCGACCGCGCGATAGAGGTCGGTCAGGCTGGCCGAGATGCGCACGCCGGCCAGCGGCGGCGCCGCCACCGTGAACTGCAGTCCGTTCACCGCGACGTGCGAGGCGTTGTAGGGAATGAACGTGGCTGGATCGAGCACGATCAGGTTCGCTCCGTCGCGGCCGAAAAAGCCCAGCGAGAGCGCGCCGGCAATCGGCAGCGTCAGCGTGGCATCATAGTTGGTCAGCTTCTCCGGGAGCAAGTTCGGGTTCGAGAAGCCGGGATAGTAGAGATCGACCAGCGTCGGCACCCGGAACGATTCGCTGATGTTCGCGGCGAACCGTGCGGTGCCGAGTTGCGCGAGCGCACCGAACGACGGCGCCGCAACTTGCCCGCCGGGCGCGTCGTTTTCACCGCGCAGGCCGAAGACGAACCGCAGCGTGGAGCCGGCGTTGTAGCCCGCTTGCGCGTACGCCGCCGCCTGCGATTGCGCGGCCGTGATGTTCCCTTGCGGCGGGGTGGCGGGCGGGAACGTGATCAGGGCGCTATCGCGCGAGAGATCGAGTCCGGCCACGACGTCGGTGCGCGCTCCGGTGACCGTGTAACGCAGGGACGCTTGCGAGCGGGCATCATAGGTGTCTTGTTCGCCGAGCCCTGTGCCGCTGCCGGTCAAGTCGACGAGCGTGTCCGAGTAGATGAGCTTTTGCGTGACGCTCGAGAGCGTCACGTCGAACTTGCTCGCGCCGGCCGCGTGCGAGACGACGAGCAAGCCGTTGAGACGATCGGTTTCTTGGCGGGCCACCGGGGTCAGAAACGTGAGCCCGCCGGGTGAGCCGATGTCGATCGCGTCGATGCCGCCGGCGAATCGCGCACTCCATCCGGCGCCGAGTTGCGCCAGGTAGGAGAGGCTCCCCACCGTCTGCTGCGCGTCGTCGTCGGTGCGCGTTCCGGCCGGGGTCGCGTTGCCGCCGGCATAGTTGAACGCGGGGTAGTCGTAGATGTTCGACGCGATGTGACGCTCGAACGAAACGCCCCAGTTCTGCCCGCCGGCCTGCGCGGCGAGATCTTGGTTCGCGTACGTGCCCGCGGCGACGCGGAGATACGGCTGCACCGCCGTCGACGTGATGATGTTGATCACGCCGCCGGTCGCACCGCTGCCGTACAGGGTGGAACTGCCGCTCTCAACGACCTCGATCCGTTCGACGCCGATCGTCGAGAGCGAGCCGAGATCGACCGTGCCGTTCGAACCGGCCGCGATCGGCATGCCGTCCTGCAGCACGAGGGTTTCCGCCGACGTCGTGCCGCGGATGCCGTAGTTGTTCTGCGCGCCGAACGCGCCGTAGGGGAAGATGCTGATGCCGGGGACCGTTGCCAACGCATCGCCGATCGTGCGCGAGCCGAAGCTCTCGATCGTGGCGCGGTCGACGATAAACGTCGGGTGGGTGGTCGTCGAGATCGCTTCGAGATGGCGATCGCTCGTCGTCACGCTGCCGACTTCGGCCAACGGTGACGAACTGGGTGCGGGCGCCGGAGTGGATTGGGCGAGCGCGGGTGACGGGTTGCCGAAGGCGATGGCAACGCCGATGACACACGGCGCCAAAAGCGCACGCATGTGCTGCGAGGAGAGCATGTCCGGTACCAACCTTTTCGCGAGGTGGGAGTGGTGTGGTTGCTCGCGAGTCCGGTATCCTGACTTGCGGATCGGTGCCTTCGAGCCGGTGCCTTCCCCCGACGAATCGGAGTGACGAGCCGGCGGCTCCCCGCATACAGTGGCGCGACCGTGCCGGATTCAAACCGGCTTCCCGTTCACGCGAGTACGGGCCAGTTGTGCGACGCAGGCCCGGCGACCTGCCCGGCAGTATCGCTTGCGAGTGTCCCTCGCCCGCGCCTTGGCGCTCGTTGCGGTGCTGGCGCTTGCGGCGTGCGCCGCCGCCACGCACTCGGAACGCGTCGACGCCCCGCTTCGCATCGTTTCGCTCATCCCGTCGCTGACCGAGGATCTGTTTGCGATCGGGGCCGGGCCGATGGTCGTCGGCGTCTCGGAGTTCACCGACTACCCGCCGGCTGCACGCTCGCTGCCGATCGTTGCGAATTATTCGACCGCCGACGCCGAGCGGATCGTGCAACTGCATCCCGACGTCGTCGTCGGCATCGCCTCGCAAGCGGCGCCGGCGGCCGGCGTGCGCAAGACCGGCATCCGCACGGTGTTGCTCGACGACAACGGTTTCGACGACATCTTCCGCAACATCGAAGCGTTGGGCTTACTGACCGGGCGGGACGACGAAGCGCGCGCTCTCACCGACCGCTTGCGCGCGCGCACGACCGCGTTGATGCGCACGGTGCACAAACGCGGGCGGCCACCGAGCGTGTTCGTCGTGCTCGGGACTGGGCCGATCTTCACCGTCGGCGACACGTCGTACATCGGGAAACTGATCGCGCTTGCCGGCGGGACGAACGCGGCGGCGATTCACGATGCGTACGGCGCGTTCAGCGCCGAGGGCTTGCTGGCCGTGCAACCGGACGTGCTCGTCGCCGATCCCACGATTCAGTTGCAATCGGTGCTCGACCGCCCGCCCTGGAACGCGCTGCGCGCGGTCCGCGAGCACCACGTCGCATACCTTCCGGACCCGGCGATCCTCGAGCGACCCGGTCCCCGCTACAATGACGGACTCGCATGGCTGATCGGGATCTTGAACGCGGCGCACGTCTGAGCGCGGTCGCGCCGCGCCCACAACGCGCGCTGCTGGCGGCGGTCGATCTCGGCGACCGCTCGGCGCCGCTGGCGCCCGAGTTCGTGGAGTTTGCCGCGCTCGCGCGCGCGACCGGCGTCGAGATCGTGGGCGAAATCGTTCAGAAACTGCCGCACGTCGATCCGGCGTTGCTCTTCGGCAGCGGCAAGGCCCACGAGATCGCGGCGCGCGCCAAAGAACTCGACGCCGACGTGCTGATGGTCTTCAACGATCTGCGCCCGCGCCAGCGCATCAACCTGGAAAAGATCGTGCCGCTGCCGATCGTCGATCGCACGATGCTGATCCTCGACATCTTCGCGCAGCATGCGCGTTCGCGCGAAGGGCAACTGCAGGTCGAGCTGGCGCAGCTGCGCTACCGCCAATCAAACCTCATCGGTTCGAGCATCGCGCTCTCGCGGCTCGGCGGCGGGGTCGGCACGCGCGGTCCCGGTGAGACGAAGCTCGAGATCGACCGGCGCAAGATCGCGGCGCGCGTGACGCTGCTCGGACGGCAACTCGACGACGTGCGCAAGCAGCGCGCGACGCGGCGCTCCGGTCGCGGCGGCGATCCGTTCGTGGCGCTCGTCGGCTACACGAACGTCGGCAAATCGTCGCTGCTCAACCGGCTGGCGGGAGCGGGCGGCACGGCGTTCGTCGCCGATCAGCCGTTTGCGACGCTCGATCCGACGCTGCGGCGCGTGTATCTCGGTGAGGGGCACAGCGTTCGACTCGCCGACACCGTCGGATTCATCACCGCGCTGCCCAAGGAATTGATCAGTGCCTTCCGCGCGACGCTGGAAGAACTCGACGTCGCCGACGTGCTGCTGCACGTCATCGATGCGTCGAACCCCGATTGGCCGCGTCAGCGCGCGAGCGTCGAGGCGATTCTGTCCGAGTTGCATCTGGCGGACAAAACGACGCTGCTCGTCGCGAATAAGATCGACCGGCTCGATGCGGCCGCGCGCGCAGCGCTGCCGCCCGAGGCGATTCTCGTGAGCGCGACCGCCAACGACGGCATCGACCGGCTCCGCGCCGCGATCCTCACCCGTCTGGACGCTGTGCGTTCGGCATAATGGCTCTTCGCTGCGTAGCGTTGCTGCTGGCCGGTTTGCTCGCCGCGTGCGCGCGCGCCGCGACCCCGCCCGGCGATCCGCCCGAACGCTATACCGAGCTCTACAACAAACTGCATCCGTCGGTCGTGTTGATCACGATGCTGATCCCAGCCGACGATCCCAAGCGCAAGGGGAAGTGGGACGAGGCGTACGGGAGCGGCGCGATCGTCGCCAGCGGCCCCTGGGGTTCGCGCATTCTCACCGACGCGCACGTCGTCGCCGACGCGCGCAACCTCCGCGCGCGCACCGGCGACGCGGGGAAAGCGGTGCCGCTGCGCGTGCTGGCGGTAAGCGATGACGACGACGATCTGGCGCTGCTCGAGATTCCGACGCCGAATCTCCCGCCGGTCGCCTT
>DASYOE010000031.1:0-2618 GCA_036008105.1 Candidatus Lustribacter sp.
CGCGAGCGCCGTCGCGGTGCTGATCGCGCCGTCTGCCGGCGCCGACGCTCCGCCGTTGAAGATCGGCATGGTCTCCACCCTGTCGGGAAACTTCGCGCAAGCCGCCAAGACCGACGAGGCGGCGATCAGCGCGTTTTTCAAGGAGCACGGCGACACCGTCGCGGGCCGCAAGGTCGTGATCATCAAACGCGACGACGGCGGCAACGCGCCGGATACGGCCAAGCGGCTGGCGCAGGAACTCGTGGTTTCCGAACACGTCGACTTCTTGATGGGCCTCGTGTTTTCGCCCAACGCTAAAGCGGTCGGGGACGTTTCGACCAGCGCCAAGGTGCCGACGTTCATCACCAACGCGGCGTCGAACGGCATTCTCGAACCGAATCCCTACATGGTGCGCTTCAGCTACACCGAAGGGCAACTGACGGTCCCGCTCGCGCAGTGGGCGCTGAAGAACAACATCAAGACGATCTACACGATCGTGCTCGACTACGCGACCGGAATCGATGCGGCAGCCGGTTTTGTACCCGCGTATACGGCGGGCGGCGGCAAAATCGTCGGCGAGGTGCGCGTGCCGCTCAATTCGCAAGATTTTTCGGCGTACGTGCAACGCATCAAGGACGCGCACCCGCAGGCGATCTTCGCGTTTCTCAGCACCGCCGGAGCGCCGTTCCTGAAAGCATGGGATGCGGCCGGCGGTCCGGCCACCGGCATCAAGATTCTCGCGACCGGCGACCTCACGGTCGAGACGAACTTACCGATCTACGGCGATGCGGGGCTGGGCCTGATCACCTCGATGAATTATTCCGCCGCGCACAAGTCGGCGCTGAACGCGCAACTCACCCGCGACACGCGCGCCGCCGACCCGTCGCTCGACGGTCCCGACTTCGCGAGCGTGGCGACGTACGACGTCATGTCGGCGATCTACAAAGTGGTCGAGGCCCAGAAGGGCAACCTGGATCCCGACAAGACGATGGCCCTCGTGAAGGGCCTGAGGCTCGAGAGCGCGCGCGGCCCGATCCAGATCGACCCGCAGACGCGCGACATCATCCAAAACATCTACATCCGCCGGGTCGACAAAGTCGACGGCAAATATCAGAACACCGAGATCGCGGTGTACCCGAACGTCCGCGACCCGATCGAGAAGTAGCCCCTAAGCCTGCTGCATCGCGGCGAGCACGTTCTTCGGCGTCAGCGGCGCCGAGCGAACGCGCGTGCCCGTGGCGTCGAAGATCGCGTTGGCGATTGCCGCCGCGGTCGTCCGCGAGGACGGCTCACCGGCTCCGGTCGGGGCGAGCATCGTGCTGTTGATCATCACGACCTTCACTTCGTCCGGAACGTCGCGCATGTGCGCGACCGGGTAGCTGTTCCAATCGCGCGACGTCACGTTGCGGTCGTCGAACGTCGCCTCTTCGAAGGCACGGCTCATCGACTGGATCATGTTCGCCTCGATCGTCCCTTGCAGCGACTTCGGGTTGACGATGAAGCCGCAATCGTGCGCGCAGATCAAACGGCGAACGCGAACCGCGCCGGTTTTCGGATTGACGGCCACTTCGGCCACTGTGGCGACGATCGTCGGCAGACGGGTCGCGAACGCGACGCCGCGGCCGATCAGTTCGCCATTGGGACCGGTGTGCTTTGCCGACCCCGACACACGCGCTTGCCAGCCGGCGGCCGCGGCCGCCTGCTGCACGACCGCGAGGTGGCGCGGGTCTTTCAGATGCTTGAGGCGGAACGCGACCGCGTCCATCCCGGCGTGCGCCGCCAGTTCGTCGATGAACGACTCGATGATAAACGTCGTTCCCGGTCCTTCGGGGTCGCGCATGTGCGCGGTGCGCAACGGTGAGTTTCCGGGGGTGAACGGCGCGACGATTTCAGCGGCCACCCGGAAGTTGGGGATTTCGTATTTCCCGCTGCCTTGGCCGTACTGTCCGAACTCGTAGACGACCGCGTCGTTCGGGAAGCCGGCCATCTGGCCGGCGAGAAAACTCCCGGCGATACTGGGTTGCGAGAAGATCTCGTTCCCGTTGAATTGGCGCAGGTGCGCGTCGAACGCGACGATCCCGCCGTTCTTGAGCGTGGCACGCATCTTGCCCGCGATCGCCGGCGCCTTGTTTCCCCACTGGGTGTTGTCGGCGCGCATCGATTGCACGCGCACCGGCCGGTCGATGGCCCGCGAGAGCAGCGCCGCGGCGGCGCACGACTCTTCCAAGCCGCTGCGGCCGTACGAACCGGCATCCGACGCCCACATGACGCGCACCGTTTCGAGCGGAACCTTCAGCAGCTTCGACATGCCGGCACGCAGCGCGTGCGTCTTCTGCGTGCCCGACCAGACGGTCACGCCGTCGCCGCGCACGTCGACGACCGAACAGCCCGGTCCCATGTTGGAGTGCGACTGGAACGGCCAGAAGTACTGGGCCGCGATCGGAGCGCTGCCGAGCGCCGCATCGACGTTGCCGTCGTGCACGAGATTCTGCTTGATCACCGGCTGCGCGAACATGTAGTCGGCGAGTGCAGCTTGCGCCGGCAGCGTGACGCCGCTCGGCGTCCAGGTGGTCTTCAGTGCGCGAATGGCGCGGATCGCGTCCCACTCCTTCGTGGCGACGACGCCGACGAAGCCGTTG